>JANSYC010000001.1 GCA_024742605.1 Alphaproteobacteria bacterium
GATCGAGACCGCGCACATGATCCGAAAGGGCCAACTCCCCGGTAGAGGACAATCCGCCTTTCAGCAATTCAAGGCGCTCGCTGGATAAGTGTGTCCAGAGAACAGCAGTGTTCAATCGTCAGAAAAGTTTGCGACAGAACCCTCCTCCGGCACGATAAGCTCGGTCAGGTAGCCCTCGATCTCAAACGGTGTGTCCGTGGCCCCTTGGTCTGGCCGGATTCGCGGCAACAGACGCCAGCCGATCAAGGTGACAAAGGCGACCCCAGCCGCGGCAAGCGGCAGTCCGACCCAGGCGAAATCGAACAATCCGAACGGCTCCCCCAGCGCGTCGCGGCGATAGGTCGAGACCAGCAGGTTCGGCGGCGTGCCGATCAGCGTGATCAGCCCTCCCAGAATGGTCGCAAAGGCAAGCGGCATCAAGATCATGGCGGCCGGATACCCGGTCTTCCGGGAAACGGACAGGGCCACCGGCATCAACAGCGCGAGCGCCCCCACATTATTGATGAACCCGGACAAGACGCCACCCAGCGCCGACAGGGTCACCATCTGGCCGGTGCGGCCCGAGGCGATACGACCGATGCGACTCGCGATCAGATCGATGGCGCCTGAACGGGCCAGCGCACTCGACAATCCGAGCACAGCTACCACCGTGATCACGGCCGGATGACCGAAGCCCGCGAAAGCCTCCTCCCCCGGCACCAGCCCGAGGATCACGCAGACGAGCAGCGCCAGAACAGCCACCACATCGACTCTCAGAATGCCCCAAATGAACAGACCGATTGTCGCGCCGAGAATCAGGATCGCAAGCAAAGCAGGGTCGAGCATGGCCGAGACCGTCGCGGTTGAAACAGATACTGAAAGCACGTGGAGGGAAATGGTCTATCGACCAGACCGGAACCACGTCGTCGAATTTAGAAGGGTCCTAGCAGCTTTCGTCGCAGGTTCACCTGCTTCAGTGCAAGTCTGCCCAGATTGGATAGCCTGACGGATCTGATCTTCTCCGTTTTTTGAGAGGACTTCTATGCCCACCCAAACATTTGGCGATCCCGACGGCGATCTTCGCAATCGGGCCGGCGAACCGTAACCATCTGTGGATCGAAGCAGGATCTTCGCGCTTCGAAAGATGAACAACCCCTATGGGCCGCCACTGGGGCAACCGCAAAATGTTGACCTCCGAGGGCGAATCGCTTCCGATGGGATCAAAGGTGCATTCTTCGGAACCAGGATCCTAAGATCAACGTGTTGCCCCTGCACCGCCCTATTCTCACGCTAGGCCGTGTGACGACCACGAAGTGCAAGGCGGAATTGCGGAATGCTTGATTATTTCGGACAGGCGATTGGCGAGGTCTGGGGGCCGGCGCGCTTGTTCTCGTCCTTCTTTTTCCTTGCGGCCTGCGGCGCCACCGCCAGCGTTGCGGCCACCATGTATTTTCTGCCGAAACTCTGGAGCATCCTGCCCCGCGACCGGGGACGTGCGTTCGCGGTCGATGCGGACAAGAGTGTGGGAAAGCCGGTCAGCGCCGGCATCCTCATGATCGGCATCTTCACGGCGATGGCGCTGCTGTTCGTGCCTTTCACCCCGGAATTCCTGTGGATGCTGCCGGTCATCATCTTCTCCTCGATCATCGGATTCATCGACGACCGGTCCACCGGATTGAGCGAACTGGCGCTCGGAAGCGCCGATCTGCTGGCGTCTCTTGCCGCGGCCCTGATCATCTTCGGGCTTGAGCCGATGGTCGTCTGGTTCCCCTTCGTGTCCGGCAGTTGGATGCTGCCGGCCTGGATCGGCATTCCAATGGCCACAACGGTGATCTGGGTCGCGATCAACGCCATGAACTGCAATGACGGGGTCGACGGACTGTCCGGCGGTCTGGCGTCCATCTGTTTCGCCTTTCTCGGAATCCTGCTCTACACGGTGGTCGGAAATGTGGAGATTTCGAAATATCTGCTGATCCCGCACAACCCGGAAGGGGCCACCTGGGCGCTCGCCTCGGCCCTGATGATCGGCTGTATCTTCGGCTACCTCTGGTACAACGTGCCGCCCAGTTCGGTTCTGATGGGTGACAGCGGATCCCGGCCGATCGGCCTGATGCTTGGGGTGCTGGTTTCCGTCGGCCTGAACCCGTTCCTGCTGGTGGTCTGCGGCTTCATCATCCTGGCCAATGGGGCCACCGGCCTCGTGAAGCTGGCCTTGCTTCGCGTTTTCAAGGTCGGGATCTTCCGCGACATCAGCTTTCCGCTGCACGACCATTGCCGCAAGGTGCTGGGTTGGACCGGCAGCCAGGTGCTGTTGCGCTTCCTGCTGATTCACATCGCGGTGTCGGCGCTGATGATCGCCCTATTGCTGAAGGTGCGGTGAGGCCAGGTCCCGCTCCCCTCTAGATCCGTCGCCCGCTCTCCGCGTCGAACAGATGAAGATCATGCGGCGCGAATTCGACGGGCTGTCCGCTCTCGAACATGTGGTGCCCCGATAGGCGGACCGTCATCATTTCGGTGGAGGCCGGGCTTTCACCGTGCACCAGTGTATCCGCGCCCAGATGCTCCACCAGATCCACAGCAAGCTTGACCCCCGGGCGACCGTCGGATGGGGCAAGATGTTCCGGCCGCAGGCCAATGGTCAGTGGACGGTTTGGTTCCAGCCCACCCGCATAGCCATTGACCAAGGGAAAGATCGTTCCGTCGGTGAGGGAAACGGCCTTGCCGTCCGCCGCGATCCGTCCCTCCAGCATGTTCATCGCAGGGGAGCCGATGAAGCTTGCGACAAACGTGCTCGCGGGTTTGTCGTAGACATCGATCGGGGTGCCGATCTGCTCCGCCACGCCCTTGTTCATGACCACCAGACGGTCAGCCATGGTCATGGCCTCAACCTGATCATGCGTGACGTAGACGCTGGTGGTGCCTAGCTGCTTCTGAAGCTTCTTGATCTCAACCCGCATCTGGACCCGCAGCTTGGCGTCCAGGTTTGAGAGCGGCTCGTCGAACAGGAAAACGGCCGGTTCCCGGACAATCGCACGGCCCATGGCGACCCTCTGGCGCTGGCCGCCGGACAGTTGACGGGGACGACGCTCCAGCAGTTCATCGAGTTGGAGAATGCCTGCGGCCTTGCGGACACGCTGCTCGATCTCGGCCTTGTTCATGCCCCGATTCTTCAGACCGTAGGCCATATTCCCGTGGACGGTCATATGCGGATACAGCGCGTAATTCTGGAACACCATGGCGATGTCGCGGTCCGCCGGCTCCAGCTCGTTCACCACCCGGTCGCCGATCCGGACATCGCCGCCGGTCACGCTTTCCAGTCCTGCGATCATCCGCAGAAGCGTGGACTTTCCGCAACCCGATGGGCCAACCAATACGATGAACTCGCCATCGTCGATCTCGATGTCGACCCCGTGGATCGCCTTGAAACCGTTCGGATAGGTCTTTTCGACCTTGTTCAGGTGGACTTGCGCCATTTCATTGTTCCTTGCTGGGTCTATTTCTCGGTTTCGACCAGACCCTTGACGAACCAGCGCTGCAGCAAGACCACGACCAGAACCGGCGGCAACAGGGCCAGAACCGCAAGCGCCAAGGCTTTGTTGTATTCCGGGAGATTGTTGCCCTCGAGTTCGTTCAGGATGTTCTTGATGCCCATGACGATCGTGTAATAGCCCTCGTCCGTGGTCATCAGAATCGGCCAGAGATACTGGTTCCAGCCGACCACGAACATGATGATGAAGATCGCGGCGATCATGGTGGTCGACAGAGGCATCAGGATGTCGACGAAAAAGCGGTACGGTCCGGCGCCGTCGATGCGGGCCGATTCCAAAAGCTCCTCCGGCACCGATTTGTAGAATTGGCGGAAGAAGAAGGTCGCGGTCGCCGATGCGATCAGCGGCAGGATCAAACCTGTATAGCTGTTCAGAAGCCCCATCTGCGCCACCACCTCGTAGGACGGGATGATGCGCACCTCCAGGGGCAACAGCAGGGACGAAAAGATGATCCAGAAGATCACCCCGCCCGCCGGAAACCGGAAATACACGATGGCATAGGCCGCGATGGTTGAGATCAGGATCTTTCCGATCGAGAACCCAAGGCCGAGGATCATCGAATTGCCCAGCATCAGCAGGGCGTTCACCTTGCCGGTGAAGCCGGTGCCATCGAACAGCACGGCGCTGTAGGTCTCCCAGAAGTAGTCCCCGAACCAGAACTGCAGACCCTGACCCAGGATCACCTCGGGGCGGTGGGTGGAACTCGCGAAGGCGATCCAGACCGGCAGCAGCAGAAACAGCACGCCGGATATCAGAATGATATGGTCCAGGATCTGATTTTTCTTTTTCACGACCGATCCCTCAGTACTGGATTTTACGTTCGAGGAAGCGGAACTGAACGGCCGTCAGGACCAGTACCAGGATCATCAGAATCACCGACTGGGCCGACGACCCCCCCAGGTCGAGCCCGAGAAACCCGTCCTGATAGACCTTGTAGACCAGCGTGCTGGTCCCGCCCGCCGGGGCCCCTCGGGTCATGGTGTCGATCACCCCGAACGTGTCGAAGAACGCATAGGTCACGTTGATCACCAGGACGAAGAAGCCGGTCGGCGCGAGCAGCGGGAGTGTGATGGTCCAGAACCGGCGAAATTCCGATTTGCAGTCGATCTTAGCGGCTTCCCGCACAGCAACGGGAATGCTCTGAAGACCGGCCAGAAAGTAGATGAAATTCACACTGACCTGCTTCCAGACCGACACCAGAATCACAGTGAAGGACGCATCAAACACGTTGACCTGTGGATTGAAGGTCCAACCGGTCGAGACCAGCAGGTTGTAAAGCGGACCGAGATTTCGGGTGAACAGAAAGGTTCCGACGATGCCGGCCACCGCAGGCGCCACCGCATAGACCCAGGTCAGCAGAACCTTGTAGGCACTCTCTCCGTGGAGAATCCCATCGGCCTTGACTGCGAGCAGCAAGGCGATGGTCATTGAGGAGACCGCCACCAAGGTCGAAAAAACGATCGTGAAGACAAAGGACACCACGTACTGGCGGTCGTCGAAGACCGAGGCGTAGTTGTCGAACCACACGAACTCGCCGATTCCCATCAGCGGGTCTTCCAGACGGAACGACTGATAGACCGCCTGGGCTGCCGGCCAGACGAAGAACACCAGGATGATCGCCAACTGCGGCGCCACCAGAAGGTAGGGCAGATAGGGATGTTGAAACTGTTGACGCTTCATCGGGTGGTGACCGGCGGAAAAGGATCAAAAGGAATGCAGCGACGCCGCTCCGGAACGCATTCGGACGAGAGGGATAGCCCCTCCCGTCCGAGCCTTGATGCGTTCGTGGTCAGTTCACGGTTTTGGCGAACCGCTCCAGAAGCTTGTCGCTGTCTTCCTTGATCGCCTTGAAGGCGTCCGGAACCGAGGTGGCGCCGGAGAAGATCTTGTCATATTCGCGCTGCATCACGTCCCGGATCTGAACGTAGTAGCCAAGGCGGTACCCCTTGGTCCACTCACCGCCGTCCAATGACAGCTGTTGGATGCCAACTTCCGCGTCCGGATTGGCCGTATAGTAGCCGTCGGACTTGGCGAGTTCATAGGCCGCTTCGGTGATCGGCACGTAGCCGGTCTCGCGGTGCCAGAAATACTGGGTCTCCGGCTTGGTCAGATATTCGAAGAACTGGGCGGTCGCCTTGTACTCCGCATCGGTCTTGCCGGACATGGCGAACAGGGCGGCGCCACCGATGAAGGTCCGCTGACCTTCGCTGACGACCGACTTCCAATACGGCAGATAGGTGGTGCCGAAATCGAACTTGGCGGAGGCCTTCAGACCGCCGAAGGATCCCGACGAGCCCAGCCACATTGCGACTTCCTCATCGATGAACGGCTTCTGATTGTCGCCCCATTTGGTGCCGTAGTAGCCGTACAGCCCATCGTCCAGCCAGCTCTTCAGCTTGGTGAACATCATGATCATGTCCGGATTGTCGTACATGATTTCCGTCGCGACACCGTCAAAGCCGTTGGCGTCGTCCGCCATCTGCAGATTGTGCCGGCTGTGGAAGTTCTCCGACAGGATCCACGGCGTATGGGACTGCGACAGCGGCACGAAGCCGGCGGCCTTCAGCTTCGGGGCCGCAACCTCGAACTCTTCCCAGGTCTTCGGCGCCTGGACACCGGCCTTCTCGAGCGCGGCCTTGTTGTAATACAGAACCGGGGTGGACGAGTTGAACGGCATGCCGATCATCTGGCCGTCGTTATCAGCGTAGAAATACCGAACACCGGCGATGTAGTCCTCGGCATTGAACTTGGCGCCGAACTCGTTCAGCAGACCGGCGACCGGCTTAACTGCGCCCTTCGCATTGATGATGGTGGCTGCGCCGGCATCAAAGATCTGGATGATGTTCGGGGCCTCGCCGGCACGGAACGCGGCGATACCGGCCGTCATGGTCTCCTCATAGGAGCCCTTGTAGACCGGGGTCAGGACGACATCGCTCTGGGAGGCGTTGAATTCCTTGGCGATGGTGTTGACCGTCTCGCCCAACTGGCCGCCCATGGCGTGCCAGAAGGTGATTTCGGTCGCTGCGTGGACAGGGCCGGAAACGGCGAAAAGCCCGGCCGCGGCAACGGCGAGCGTGCGAAGCGACTTCATGTGTGAGCCTCCTAGAAGGGCTGGTTCAAAGTGATCGCACCGTACGCAGAGGCGATTTCTCATTCATGACCAGAATGTGATGTTTTCATTAATACAAATGAACGATTTTGTGTCAGCCGCCTCACGGTTCAAACCGCCGATCCTGACCGCAAGACCCGGATGGCAGGCCTTCTCCGATTGCGGGACGATCGCTTAACCTCGACACTCAGAGATCGGACTGCGGACGATGAGAACCATGATCAGACCTCAGATTTTCCAGGATGACACGGCACGGTATCGCGCCCTGGAAAACCGCGACCGGACTGCGGACGGTGCCTTTATCGTCGCGGTGAAGACGACCGGGATCTACTGCCGGCCGGTGTGCCCGTCTCGGACACCGAAGCGCCAGAACGTGATGTTCTTCAAGCTTCCGGAAGAGGCTCGGGCGGCCGGGTTCCGCGCCTGCAAACGCTGTCACCCGGACGACGCCGCCCCGCGCGATCCGGGCCTGGACGCGGTCCGTGCGGCCTGTCGCCTGATCGAGGCGGCGGAAGATGAAGCGCCGACGCTCGATGCCTTGGGACGGACGGCGGGACTCAGCCCATTTCATCTGCAGCGCACCTTCAAATCGGTGATGGGCATTACCCCCCGCCAGTACTGGGACGCACGGCGCCTGAAGCGCCTCAAACACAATCTGCGATCCGGCGAGGACGTGACCTCGGCGCTGTACGGCGCCGGTTACGGGTCGTCCAGCCGCCTCTATGAAAAAGCAGGAGCACAATTGGGCATGACGCCAGCAAGCTACGGAAAGGGCGGGGCGGGGGCGGTGATCGCCTATGCTTTCGCGGACACGGCCTTGGGTCTGGTGATCGTCGGCGCGACGACCGCCGGCATCTGTTTCGTCGGCATTGGCGATACCGAGGCGGATCTGCTGAAAGAACTCCGCAACGATTATCCCGCCGCCACATTCGCGGCGGACCCGAGCGGTCTCGGTGAGACGGTTTCCGAGGTGGCAGCCA
This sequence comes from Alphaproteobacteria bacterium, assembly GCA_024742605.1. Lineage (GTDB taxonomy): Bacteria > Pseudomonadota > Alphaproteobacteria > Thalassobaculales > Thalassobaculaceae > JANSYC01. The sequence continues at coordinate 7,617 of JANSYC010000001.1, forward strand.
CGCTTGACGGGCGGGAGCCGCATCGCAGTCTGCCGCTCGACATTCGGGGCACCGCGTTCCAGCGTCAGGTCTGGGAGGCTCTGCAGGCAATCCCGATGGGCGAGACCCGCACCTATGCCGAACTGGCCGCCGGGATCGGCCGGCCCAAGGCCATCCGTGCGGTCGGCTCTGCCTGCGCCAACAATCCGGTATCGCTGCTGATCCCCTGCCACCGGGCGGTCGGAACCGACGGCACCCTCAGAGGATACCGGTGGGGACTCTCCCGGAAGAAGACGCTGATCGAGACGGAGCGGGACGCGGTCTAGTTGGGTGCGACAGGAGCGGGCGTTGCCGATATCGCCTCAAACACGCCCAACTCCCGGTAACAGGCCTCGGCCCCGGGATGCAGCGGGATCGCAACGCCGTCCAGGGCACGGTCCAATTGAATTTGGCGACCGGTCGGATGCCCTCCGTCAAGCAGCGTCCGTGTCGCATCATTCCAGAGCGCCAGACAGACCGCCTTGACCAGGTCCTCAGGCACATCGGCGGAAATCACCCACTGGGCGACCACGCCGAGCGTCGAGATCTCCTCGGGCTGGCCCCTGTAGGTCTCGGCAGGAATTGGGGCCTCGGCCAGGAACTGGAATCGGCCCAGCAGATCGTCGACGGCGAGGCCTTCAAGCGGGACAATCCGTGCTTCTCCTCCATCGACGAGTTCTTCGACCGCTGCTGTCGGCACCCCGGCCACGATGAAGAAAGCGTCCAGCTCATTGCGAAGGATCTTGCTGGCCGCCGGCCCGGGCTTCAAATACTCGACGACCAAGTCCCCCTCGGCGAGCTCGTTTGCCGCCAGAATATCGCGGGCGATGAGCAGAGTTCCCGATCCCGGCTCATCGATCGAAACCCGATGACCCTTCAGATCGGCCACGCTTTGAATATCGCTGTCCTTGCGGACGACCAGCTGCAGGCGTTCGGCATAGAGGCTCGCGACCGCGCGGAGCTTGTCCGCAGGGCCGAAATTGGTGAAGGCACCCGTCCCGTGATAGGCGTCGAAGACCACGTCGGCCTGCGCGAAGCCGCTTTGAATCGCGCCCATTTGGATATTGCGGACATTGGCCACCGACCCGTCCGATGACACCGCCACCGCGATCAGATTCGGCACGCCACAGGAGCCGCCGCTTTCGCAGGACCGGGAGCCCGGCGGACTGGAGATCGCGTTCGCGATGATCCCCCCCATCGGATAGTAGGTCCCGTTGACCCCGCCGGTGGCGATCCTGAGGAAGGTCGGCGCCCCGCTCGGGGTCTGAGCCTGCACCGCGCTCGGTCCTGCCAATCCGCCGGTTAAACCCGCCGCGCACATTGCGAAGGTCAACGAGACCAGGGCGGAGCGGAACCAGCGGCAGGCGATCATCGGCTCATCCTTCTTGCAGGTAGTGGCGGATCAGATCCTTGGCAGCTTCGGAGTCCCAGGCGGCATCGCCCTGCAGCCGGCCCCGCACCCGGCCCTCCCGGTCCAGCAGGAAGGTCGTGGGCAGGCCTCCAGCGCCGAATGCACGGACAAGGTCACTTTTCGCGTCGATTGCGGTCTTAAGATGACCGAGTTTCAGGTTTTCGAGAAAAGGATCCGCCACCGCCGCCCCCTTGCGGTCGACGGAAACCAGCAGCACCGTGAAATCGGCGTCGCCCAAATCGGCCTGCAAACTGTCAAGCGCCGGCAGCTCCTTCACGCAAGGCGCACACCATGTGGCCCAGAAATTCAGCAGCACGATCCGCCCGTGGAATGCGTCGAGCTTGATGGTGTCGCCGTTCGCGTCTAGGAAAGCGACATCCGGCGCCGGTGCCGGGTCCTCGGCGGGCTCGTAATTTCCGAACGCGCCTCTGAACGGAGGGGGATCGTCGGCGATGGCCGCCACATCCCGGCCGCCCATCGACAGGACCGCACCGGCCACGACCACGCCGAGAATGGCCGCCACGGCGACCAGACGGAGCCAATTTCGACGCCCAAGGGGCAAGGACTGGATCATGACCAACCACTCTCCGAACACCGGCTCCGAAACAGAAACCACCGCGTCGGAAGCCAAAGCTGCCAACACCATGTGGGGCGGCCGGTTCGCCAGCGGGCCGGCCGAGGCCATGGAGCGGATCAACCCGTCCATTGATTTCGACCGCCGGTTCTGGCGAGAGGACATCCTGGGCTCGAAAGCGCATGCCGAAATGCTGGTCGCCCAGGGAATCCTCACAGCCGCGGACGGAGCCGCGATATCAAAGGGTCTAGACGAGATTTGGGGCGAAATCGAGTCCGGTACGTTCACCTTTTCGCGCGCGCTCGAGGATATTCACCTGAACGTCGAAAACCGCCTGCGGGAAAAGATCGGCGACGCCGCCGGCCGGCTGCATACCGGACGGTCTCGTAACGATCAGGTCGCAACCGACATGAAGCTGTGGGCCCGCGGTGCGACAGACGCTCTGGATGCCGAATTGAAGGCCCTGCAGAAGGCCCTCATCGATCAGGCCGAAGCCAATGTCGCCACCATCATGCCCGGCTTCACGCATTTGCAGGTCGCCCAGCCGATCACATTCGGCCATCACCTGCTGGCCTATGCCGAAATGATGGGGCGCGACCGGAGTCGGCTGGCCGATTGCCGCAAACGTCTGAACGAAAGCCCGTTGGGTGCCGCGGCCCTGGCCGGCACGCCCTACCCGATCGATCGGGACCGGACGGCGGCGTCTCTCGGCTTCGACCGGCCTGCGGCAAACTCGCTGGACGCGGTCTCCGACCGGGATTTCGCGATGGAACTGGCAGCCGCAGCCGGGATCTGTGCCGTCCACCTGTCCCGCCTGGCTGAGGAATTGGTGATCTGGACCAGCCAGCAGTTCCGCTTCGTCAAACTGTCCGATGCCTTCACCACCGGATCCTCGATCATGCCGCAGAAGAAGAATGCCGATGCGGCGGAACTGGTTCGGGGCAAGACCGGACGTGTACTCGGCGCCTTTACCGCGCTGACAGTTGTTATGAAGGGCCTGCCGATGGCCTACGGGAAGGACATGCAGGAAGACAAGGAGCCGCTGTTCGACGCGGTCGATACGCTGGGTCTCTGCATTCAGGCGACCACCGGAATGATCGCAGATCTGGAATCCAATCCTGAAGCGATGCGGTCTGCCGTCGAGCGGGGATTTCCCACGGCGACGGATCTGGCCGATTGGCTGGTCAGCGCGCTCGGGATGCCGTTCCGGGACGCCCATCACGTGACGGGCAGGATTGTGAAATTGGCAGAGGAGAGGGGCTGCGGCTTGGCGGACCTGGACCTTGATGACATGAAAGCGGTACATCAAGGCATCGACAGGCGCGTCTATGACGTGCTGTCGGTCGAGGCATCGGTGCGCGCCCGCACCAGCTACGGCGGAACGGCGCCGGACCGGGTGGCAGAGCAGGTCGCGGCGGCACGTGCCCGATTTCTGACACCCTGATCCGGCGCGGGGAGGACAGGATGCGAAGACTGTTGGTGATCGCCGCCGTGTTCACGGCTCTGGCTCTGGCGGGTCCGATGGGATGCGGCAAACGCGGACCGCTGAAACCGCCGGAAGACGGACCTGCCAAGTATCCGCGCACCTATCCCTCGACCTAGGTCGTGTTCGAGCCTGAAAGAGATCACAAATGACACATTTTCATCGGCGCTCCGACGTCCTGCACGTCGAGGATGTGGCGCTGCCCGTGCTCGCCGATCAGGTTGGAACCCCGGCCTACGTCTATTCGGCCGCCGCCATCCGCAGCCGATACACGGCCTTGTCGGAGGCTCTGGCTGATCTCGACGTGTCGATCCACTACGCGGTCAAGGCGAACTCCAATCAAGCCGTGATCAAGTTGCTGGGCGGTATGGGTGCGGGTGCGGATGTGGTCTCGGCCGGTGAGCTGGCGCGCGCCCTTGCGGCCGGCATTCCGGCCGATCAGATCGTGTTTGCCGGGGTCGGCAAGACCAAGGATGAAATCCGGCAGGCGATCGACGCCGATATCCATCTGTTCAGCGTCGAATCCCAGCCCGAGCTGGAGGCGATTTCCCAGGTCGCCGCATCGGTCGGAAAGTCCGCACGGGTCGCGCTTCGGGTCAACCCGGACGTCGACGCCAAGACCCACGCCAAGATCACGACCGGCAAGGCCGAGAACAAATTCGGTGTCGAGATTGGGTTCGCCGCTGACTTCTTCACCCGCGCCGCCGCGTTGCCTGCGGTTCGGGCCGTCGGTCTCTCGATGCATATCGGCTCTCAATTGTTGGACCTCCTCCCCTACGAAGCTGCCTACACGCGCATGGCGGACCTGGCCCGGGACCTGATGCGCAAGGGTCATGCCCTGGAGTTGCTGGACCTGGGCGGCGGGCTCGGAATCGAATACGGCGCGGATAAGGCGCCGACGCCGAAAGACTATGCCGACGTGGTGCGCCGGACGGTCGGCGGGCTGGGACTGAAGCTGGCGATCGAGCCCGGTCGCTGGATGGTCGGCGCCGCCGGCCTGCTTCTGACCCGCGTTGTTTACGTCAAGGAAGGGTCGGCCAAGCGTTTCGTGATCGTGGACGGTGCGATGAATGACCTGATCCGACCCACGCTCTACGAAGCGGAACATCGTGTCGAACTGGTGTCTGGAGCCTCCGAGACAGCGCAACGGCCTGCGGATCTGGTCGGCCCGATCTGCGAAACCGGCGACTATCTGGCGCGGAACAGGGATCTGCCGCTGGTCAATGCCGGAGATTTGATCGCGTTTCTGGATGCTGGCGCCTACGGTGCCGTCATGTCCTCGACCTACAACAGCCGGCCGCTTGTCCCGGAAATCCTGGTCGACGGGGCCAAATGGGCGGTCATCCGCGAGCGAGAGACGGTCGCGCACCTGATCGCCCGCGACACCGTCCCCGAGTGGCTGGTCTAAACCGCTGCTCCGCCCTTGACCGGAGCGCACAGCGCTTCAAACTCTATTGCTTGAGGATCATCGGTCCCCGGTCGGGGCGGAGAGTCGCGTGTCGGTCGGGGGAAGGGACGATGCGCGGAAGAATCGGCCGGAGCCGAAGGTCGCCCTTTAGCGTCGGAGATCGTGTGTGAACTCGAACCCGGACCGGAACACCCCCTCCCCGCCGGAGACCTCGACCCTGCGGCGGTCCGAGGATATCAACCCGACCCTTCAGCGCGCCTTCTCCCGTGCGCGGCTGGTTCTCTGGTGGGAAAGCGTCTGGCCGGTGATCTGGCCACCGCTTGCCGTGGCTCTGGCCTTTCTCGCCCTCGCCCTGCTGGGCGCACCGACCTGGATCGGGGCGCTTACCGGCGGCTGGGGCCAGCTTGCACTGCTGATCCTGTTCGCGGGCGGGTTCCTACTGGCGATTAGACATGGATTGATCGCCTGGGCTCCGAAAGACCAGGACGGAGTGATCCGGCGGGTCGAACGGGACAGCGCGGTCGGACACCGTCCGGTCAGCGGCTTGCTCGACAGACCCGCCGGGGCCCCCGATCCGACCACGAAGGCGATCTGGACCGCCCATCGCCTGCGACTCCTGTCCCAGATCTCCAGGCTTCGGGTCGCGCCGCCGGATCCGGCAATGGTCCGGATGGACCCTTGGGGTCTGCGGGTCGTTGTCGGTCTGCTGCTGGTGAGCGGGCTCCTGGTGTCGTCCGGGGACCGGTTCGGACGGATCGCCAACGCGTTCGAAGTGACCCTCGCCCCGTTGTCGGCCAGCCCACCACCGACCCTGGATGTCTGGATCAACCCACCGAGCTACACCGGTGAGGCGCCGCTGCTCCTGGCCCGCGCCACCGGTGACGCGACTCCTATTCAACCGGTATCGGACGCCGATGCGGCCGGGCCGACGCGTATCGAGGTACCGATCGGCTCATCTCTGATCGCCAAGGTCAATGGCGGTGACGGCGCCGTCTCACTCGCTCTCTCCGGCACCGATACGAGCAGCGGCGAGACCGTCATCCCGTTCGAGTCGATCGGCCTGCAGGCCCATCAGCTTGAGACCGAGATCCAAGAGGGCAGCGCTCTGGCGATCCGCCAGGGAGATGGCGACGGGGAGACTCTTGCGGCCTGGGTGCTGACGGTGATTCCGGATCTCAAGCCGAGCGTCGCTTTTACGGAAGACCCGGCTCGGACCGAACGCGGCGCGCTGAGCGTGCACTTCAACGCGTCGGACGATTACGGGGTGGCCGAGGTCAAGGTCCGGATCGTTCGGTTGAATTCACAGGGTGAGGCCACCGATGACGCCCCCACGATTCTGCCGATGACCTTGCCACGGATCGGCCTTGAGGTTGTCGACGCCAAGGACTTTCACGATCTCACCCCGCACCCCTGGGCCGGACAGCCGGTCGGGCTGGAACTGATCGCGGTCGACGAGGCCGGACAGGAGGGGATCTCCAAACGCATCCGAATGATTCTGCCGGAACGGGTCTTCACCCATCCGGTCGCCCGCGCGGTGATCGAACAGCGCAAGCGTCTGCTGACCGAGCCGCACGAGTATACCGATATTTCCCAGATCCTGTTGGGGCTCGCATCGCGGCCGGGTCGTTACTACGACGATCCGGTCACCTTCCTGGGCCTCAAGGTGGCTGCCACCCGTCTGGTGCTGAACGGTCCCAACCTGGGCGACAGCGACGCCGAGACCATTCCGGCGGTCCAGTCCCTGCTCTGGGATCTGGCGTTGCGGATCGAGGATGGCGAGCTGTCCTTGGCCGATCGAGAGCTGCGCGAGCTCGAACGCAAGATCATGGACATGCTGGCCCAGGAGAATGTCGACGAGCAGGCGCTGGAGGAGGCGCTGGACGAACTCAAGGCCGCGATCGACAAGATGTTGCAAGCGATGATGGAGCAGATGCAGCAGGAGATGCAGAACCAGGACGGTGGCGAGTCCCAGGAACAGATGCAGGAGGTCGACCCCAACCGGCTGGTTGAGCGTCAGGATCTGATGGACATGATCGACCGGGCGCGCGAGCTGATGAAATCGGGCGCCAAGGACGCTGCCCGCGAGATGCTGAGCAAGCTGCGCGAGATGATGGAGAACCTCCAGGCCGGCCGGCCGCAACCCATGTCGCCACAGCAGCAGGCGGCCCAGGAGATGATGCGCCAGCTGCAGGACTTGGCGGAAAAGCAGCGCCAGCTGATGGACGACACCTACAAGTCCCATCAGGACGGCTCCCAGCGCGACGGCCGCCAGGGGGAGAGTCAGATGAATCAGAGGCCCGGCCAGCAGGGCATGCCGCAATCTCTGGCCGAACAGCTCCGTCAGCAGCTGGAACAGCAGTTCGGACGCCGTCCGGGCGAGCAGGGCCAGCAGGGTCAACGGGGCCAGCGCGGCCAACAGGGACAGGGGCAGCAGCAGGGTCAGGGGCAGCAGGGGCAGCCGATGAGCTCTGAAGAACTGGCTCAGATGCAAGAGCAGCTCCGCCGCCAGCTCGGCGAGTTCATGCGCAAGCTGGCCGAGGGCATGGGTCAGATCCCGGATCCTCTGGGAAAGGCCGAACGCTCGATGAAGGATGCGGGCGAGGCCCTGGGCCAGCAGCAACCGGGCGAAGCCGTCGGCCCGCAGGGCGACGCCATGGAAGCGCTGCAACAGGGTGCGGATGCCATCCGGCAACAGATGCAGCAGATGCAACAGGCCAATGGCGGCACCACCCCCGACCCCAACGCGCGTGGTCAGGCCGGTGGTGAGGACCAACCCGATCCGCTGAACCGGGACGGCAACAATCAAGGCTTTGCAAATGACGACGGACGGATCGGCGTTCCTGAGGAAAGCGACCTGCAACGCGCCCGCCGGATCTTCGACGAGCTTCGCCGCCGATCCGGGGATCAGTCCCGTCCGGAACTGGAGTTGGACTACATCGAGCGGCTCCTGAAAAGGTTCTAAGACCCGTTCAGCCGGGTCGGAACGCCGACCCGGCACACTCTCGCGCCCGACATCTGGGACGTGCTGTCAGGCGATTCCGTCGCCGGTCGCCAGAACCCGGTTCAGGACCAACGGTCCGGAAAACTCCCGAAAATCGGCCATGAAATCGGCGTTCTTGTGCTCCTCGAACGCGTCGGCGTCCTTGTAGACTTCCCAGAGATGATATGAGCCGGCAGCATCATGGTCGCGACTTACCGAGAAGGCGTGGCATCCGGATTGGGTCAGGCTGTTCTTCGCGTGCAGCTTCAGACGCTCCTCGAACTTGGCAGCGTTCTCGGGGGCGACAACCAGATTGACGGCGACGACGTACATGGGGGGTCCTCCGTTGGATTGATTAGGTTCTTCTGCCCTTATGGATCTCGAGTGGGCTCGGCACCGGTGCGGGCGACGGTCTCGGCAGGAAGGCCTTGGCGCGGGCCAGAACACGGTGACGGGTTGGTTTCGGTTTGGCGTAGAGCTGCTTCTGTGCCTCGATCATGACCACCCCGGAGAAGGTTGTGAACCACCTTGCCCCGATCTGCTCGGCGGCGGGAGCAGACCGCAACACAAGACCGCTTGCATAGGGCGGCGGGAACAGCGCCCGAGCCGTTCGGACCGGGGCGAAATCGTGCTCCCTCAGCAAACGGGACAACTGGGACGCGGTAAAAGGCTGGCCGTGGCCGAAAGGAGTATGATCGAACCGCGCCCACAACCCGCGACGGTTCGGCACCACTGCCAACAGTCGGCCGTTCCCGGCCAACACCCGCCAGGCCTCCGCAAGCATGTCGCGGCGGTGCTCGCTCAACTCCAGCGCATGCACCATGAGGATCCGGTCGACCGAGGCATCCTCCAGAGGCAGCGCATCGTCATGCACCAAGGCCGCCAGCCCCGGCCCTTCAACCGGCCAATGCAGGACTCCTTGCTGGGCCGGCATCAGGGCCAGAACCCGCTCCGCCTCGCCCAGGAAAGGGGCCAGATAGGGAGGCGTGTACCCGAGCCCCAACAGCGAACGCCCGCGCAGATCCGGCCAAAGCCCACGAATCCGCGTCCGGATCATCCGCCGTGCCAACAGGCCCAGCTGACCGCCATAGAAATCCCGAAGATCCACCACATCCAAATACAGGACCGCAGCTTAGCAGAGGGTTGACGGCAGACCACTCCCCGGCGACCGGTCTCTATTTGACGGCGAACTCCTTGATCACCGCCGCATCCGGCTCGACCCCCAGACCGGGGCCATCGGGCACCCTGAACGCCCCGTCGATCGGATCGAACCAACCGGGATAGAGCTCACCTTCCATCTTGATGAAGAAGCGCTCGATCAGGCCCGGACTGGGTAGGCTGGCCGCGAGATGCAGGGTCGCCAGAAAACCCGGACCGAAATACGGGGAGTGCGCCATCACCTGCACGCCATGGCTTTCACAGATGGCCGCCGCCTTCCTGAACTCGGTGATGCCGCCGACCTTGGTGACGCTCGGCTGTGCGAAATCGATCGCTCCGGCCTGACAGGCATGGGCGAAGGCCCAGCTGGTGCACCAGTTCTCGCCCGCCGCCAGCGGAACCCCGGTCTCCCGGCGCAACCGGGCAAGCGCATGGTAATCCTCCGGCGGGAATATCGGCTCCTCCAGCCAGTACAGATCGAACTCGTCCAGGATCAGCGCGTTGCGGCGCGCCTCCTCCGGGGTCCAGGGACAGTTCACATCGACCATGATCGGAATGTCGTCTCCCGCGGTCATGCGTGCAGCCCCCACTTCGGCGGCCCCGATCTCGTGTAGCTTGATGTAGTCGTAGCCCTGGGCCTTAGCCTGGGTCACATCCTCGACCACCGCATCCACATTGCGCAGGATGAACAGCGATGCATAGGCTGGCAGGGTCTTCCGCACCCCGCCCAGCAGAGCCGAGAGCGACAGGCCCGAGGCCTTGCCCGCGATATCCCAGAGCGCGATGTCCAACCCGGACAGCGCGAAGGTGGTGTGGCCGTGCCGTCCGAACAGGTGGAACTTCTGTTGCAGCCGATGGCTCAAACCGGTGATGTCCGAGGCGTCCTGCCCGAGGACGTTGGGGCGGATCATATGCTCCACCACCGCCGTGATCGGTTCCAGACAGTGATAGGCGAAGGCATCCCCCCAGCCCACCAGGCCGGTGTCGGTAGTGACTTTCACCAGGCAGATATCAAGCGTGTTCCAGTCCAACCCCGGAAAGCTCGACCCCCGATCACCGGTATAGGTGAACGGGATGCGAAGAGGGATAGCGTCGACGCTGGCGATGGTTCCGACTTTGGTCATCGGTTTCTCCTCCCGAAATCGTTTCTTGTCGGGCGTCAATCAGAGCCTAGGTTCTGTGGCACACGCCCGGTGGTGGTGATAGGTTGCGGGCGATTTGACGTTCCCGTCCACCCCGGACCGCGGAATGAGAGAGACGCCGAGACTGAAGGAGAGATCCATATGGCAGCCCTCGAGATCGTGCTGGTACCAGCCCTGTCCGACAATTACGTCTACCTGCTGCACGATGCCGATACCGGCACCACCGCGGTTGTCGATCCGGGTGAGGTCGCGCCGGTCGAAGCGGCGCTGTCCGAGCGTGGCTGGACACTGACCCACATCCTGAACACCCACCATCATGCCGATCACATCGACGGCAACGAGGTGCTTAAGGAAAAATACGGCGTTCCACTGATTGGCCCGAAGGCCGAAGCGAACCGCATTCCGGACATGGACGTGATGTTGAGCGAGGGCGACACCTACGACCTGAACGGCCATACCGCCCAGGTGTTCGAGACACCGGGGCATACGACCGGCCACATCTGCCTGTATTTCGCTGACGACAAGGCCCTGTTCGCGGGTGACACCCTGTTCGCGCTCGGCTGCGGGCGGATGTTCGAGGGCACGCCGTCGCAGTTCTGGACCTCCCTGTCCAAGCTCAAAGGGCTGCCGGCCGACACGCGGATCTATTGCGGCCACGAGTACACGATGAGCAATCTGAAATTCGCGCTCTCGATCGACGGCGACAACGCCAAGCTTCAGGCGCGCGCTCGCATCATCGAGGGGCTGCGGGCCGAGAACCTGCCGACCGTGCCGTCGCTGATGGGAGAGGAGCTGGAGACCAACCCGTTCCTGCGCTGTGACGACCCGTCGATCGCGGCCGCCGTGGGCAAGTCTGGCGCCGACCCGGTTGAGGTCTTCGCCGCCGTCCGCTCCGGCAAGGATAATTTCTAAAACACGACCCGATAAGGAAACGCCCAGATGAAGCTCTACTACGCCAAGGCCTCCCCCTTCGTCCGCAAATGCATGGTGCTGGCCCACGAGGCCGGGATCGTCGACAAGATCGATCTGGCCGAGGTCGGCACCACGCCGGTCAACCCGCATCCCGATGTGGCCAAGGCCAATCCGGTCAAGAAAATCCCGGCGCTGGACACCGATGACGGGATGTCCCTGTTCGACAGCCCGGTGATCTGCGAATACCTGGACAGTCAGCATTCCGGCACCAAGATGTTCCCCGCACCCGGCAAGGCCCGCTGGGAAGCGCTCCGTCTCCAGGCACTCGGCGACGGCTTGATGGACGCCGCGATCCTGTGGATCTACGAGGGCCGCATCCGTCCGGCGGAACTTCGGTATGAGCCCTGGGTCGATGCCCAGATGGCCAAAATCGACGGCGCCCTCGACGACCTGGAGGCCCGCGCGGATACCTTGGGCGACCGGGTCGACATCGGCACCATCACCATCGGCTGCGCGCTCGGCTATCTCGGCTTCCGCTATCCGGACAAGGACTGGAGCACGGCCCGTCCGAAGCTGGCCAAGTGGTACGAGACGTTCTCCGCCCGTCCGTCGATGACCGCCACCGCGCCGTCTGCCTGATGTCATCCGAAGAAGCGAAGAAAATCGTCAAGACCCTCGGGATGCTGCCGCATCCCGAGGGTGGATGGTATGTGGAGACCTGGCGGGACACGCCCGAGGACGGGTCGCGCGGAGCCATGACCCAGATCTTCTATTTGCTGGAAGCCGGAGATCTCTCGGCCTGGCACAGGGTGACCGACGCCACCGAGATCTGGCACTGGCACGCGGGCGCGCCACTTGCCCTCACCCTGTCGCCGGACGGCCATGACGCGGAAGCCCATACGATGGGCGGCGACCTACTGGCGGGGCAGAAACCGCATGTGGTGGTGCCGGCCAACTGGTGGCAAACGGCAGAGAGCCTTGGCCATTGGACCCTGGTCGGCTGCACCGTCGCCCCAGCGTTCGAATTTTCCGGCTTCGAGATGGCACCGCCGGATTGGCGTCCGACGCCCAGACCCGGCGGCCGCTGACCCGAGCGGCTACCGCCTCGCGATCATATCCTTTGCGGCCAGACAGGCCCCACCGACGATCAGCAGACAGGCCGCCGCCACGCTCCAGCTCAGCGGGGACAGCCCGAAGCCGATCAGGACCAGCGTGGACAGAAGCGGAGCGGCGTAGGAACTGGCGCCCAGCAATTGGATATCGCCGTGTTTCACCCCGATATCCCAGGTGAAGAACGCGCCGCCCACCGGCCCGAGGCCCAGGGCGAGAACCGCCAGCCACTCGACGGTGTCGGCCGGCCAAACCGTGGCCTCGAAGGCGAAATGGCAGGGGACCGCCAGAACAGCGGCGGCGGCGCAGAACCCGCCCACGGCCTCGGTCGGCACGTCCCCGAACCTGCGCGACGCGACCGAGTAGCTGGACCAGGTGAGCGCACAGACGATCGCGGCCAGATAGCCGGTTGTATAACGGGCGTCGAACGCCAGGCTCTGACCTTTCGTCACCAACAGCCCCGCGCCGAGCAATCCAAGGACCGCGCCCGCGACATGGAACCAGCGCAGCCGCTCGCCGGGCAGCAGCGCCGAGAACACCACGATCAGCAACGGCCAGAGATAGGCGATCAGCCCCGCCTCCACCGGTGGCGCGTTGCGGAGCGCGACGAAATAGAAAAGGTGATAGCCGAAAAGTCCGCCGACCCCGAGCAGCCACACGATCGGGCGCTGACGATAGTGCCCGAACGGCCGGGCGCCCCTCAGGATCGGAACCAGCACGCCGATCACCGCCGCCACACCGAACGTCATGGCCAGAAGCTGAAACGGCGGCACCGCGCCGGATAGGGCCGTGAACAGCGCCAACGTCGCCCACATCAGGACGGCGGTGAAACCGATCAGGGTGGCGCGGGTTCGGGCCTTGCCATGCTGCGGGTCCGTAAGACTCCTCGTCGCGCTAGACTCCGACATCTGCCGGGATCATCCGCACTTCGAATAGCCGCAGGCCGTGCACAGGTCGCAGCCTTCCTGTTTCACGATCGCAACCGAGCCGCAGCTCGGACACTGGCCCGGTGCCCGGCCGATATTGACCACCTGTTTCGGCTTGGCCAGATCCAGTTCCAGATTGTCCCGGCCCTTCAGGAAGCCGATTTCCAGCATATGGGTCTCGATCACCTCTCCGATCGCAGCCAGGAGCGAGGGCACGAACCTGCCGTTCACCCAATTGCCGCCGCGCGGGTCGAACACGGCTTTCAACTCGTCGACCACAAAGGACACATCGCCGCCGCGCCGGAACACCGCGCTGATCATCCGGGTCAGCGCCACCGTCCAGGCGAAGTGCTCCATGTTCTTGGAATTGATGAACACCTCGAAGGGACGCCGGCGTCCGCCCTGCTCGATATCGTTGACGGTGATGTAGATGGCGTGATCGCTGTCCGGCCATTTGATCTTGTAGGTCTTGCCTGGCAAATCGGACGGTCGGCCGAGAGGTTCGGTCAGATGCACCACCTCGTGCGGGCCTTCGGACGCACTCTTCGGAACCTCCGCTACGACAGGTGTCTCCGGCTCCTCCCGCTTGGTGGCCAGGACCGATCCGGTGATATCGTTCGGCCGGTAGGTCGTGCAGCCCTTGCACCCACTTTCGTAGGCCTGCAGGTACACGTCCTTGAAGGCCTGAAAATCGATGTCCTCAGGGCAGTTGATGGTTTTCGAGATCGAGCTGTCGACGTATCTCTGAACCGCCGCCTGCATCACCACATGATCCCGCGGGGCCAGACTCTGCGCATCCACGAAGGCCGGAGTCAGATCGGCATGCTCTCCCTTCAGGCGCCGGAACAGGCGGTAGGCGAAATCGCTCACCTCTTCGGTCTTCTTGCTGCCGTCCGGCTGGATCACCGTCCGGTCGTAGGTGAAGCTGAACACCGGCTCCAGCCCGGACGATACATTGTCGGCGAACAGCGAGATCGTGCCGGTCGGGGCGATCGATGTCAGCAGAGCATTCCGAATACCGTGCGCGACAATGGCGGCCCGCACATCGTCATCCAGATCGGCAGTGCCCTCGCCTGCCAGATAGGCGTCCGCGTCAAACAGCGGGAACGCGCCTTTCTCCCTCGCAAGCTCCACCGAGGCCAGATACGCGTGCCGGCGGATCAGCGCCATCCAACGCTCCGTCACCGCGACCGCCTCGGGTGACGCGTAGGTCAGTCCGCAGAGGATCAGGGCATCGGCCAACCCGGTCACGCCGAGCCCGATCCGGCGTTTCGCCCGTGCCTCCTGTGCCTGCTGCTCGAGCGGGAAGCGCGAGACGTCGACCACATTGTCCATCATGCGCACGGCGACCGGCACCAGCTCCGCGAGCGCCGCCTCGTCCAGTTCCGCGTCGGACTCGAAGGGCCGTTTGACCAGCGTCGCCAGATTGATCGACCCCAGGAGACAGGCCCCATAGGGCGGCAGGGGCTGCTCCCCGCACGGGTTTGTCGCCGCGATGGTCTCGCAGTAATTCAGATTGTTCAGGCGGTTGATCCGGTCGATGAAAATCACGCCGGGCTCAGCCGCAGCATAGGTCGCCGCCATGATCCGGTCCCAAAGATCGCGGGCGCGGATGGTCCGGTAGACCTCGCCGTCGAACACCAAATCCCAGGACCCGTCGGCTTTCACCGCGTCCATGAACGGATCGGTGACCAGCACCGAGAGATTGAACATCCGCAGGCGTACCGGGTCGCGCTTCACCTCGATGAACTGTTCGATGTCCGGATGATCGCAGCGCAGGGTCGCCATCATCGCGCCCCGACGGGATCCGGCGCTCATGATGGTCCGGCACATGGCATCCCAGACATCCATAAAGGACAGCGGACCGGAGGCATCCGCGCCCACGCCCTTCACCGGCGCGCCCTTCGGCCGGATGGTCGAGAAATCGTAGCCGATACCGCCGCCCTGCTGCATGGTGAGAGCGGCTTCCTTCAGCATGTCAAAGATGCCGCCCATGCTGTCCGGCACAGTCCCCATGACGAAGCAGTTGAACAGGGTCACCGACCGCTCGGTCCCGGCGCCGGCCAGGATTCGGCCCGCCGGAAGATAGCGGAATCCCTCAAGGGCTCTGTAGAACCGGTCCGCCCATTGCTCCCGTACCGCAGGGGCCTCGACCTCGGCGAGCGCGGTGGCCACCCGGCGCCAGGAGTGCTCGATGCTCCGGTCGACGATCTCCGGCGTCCGCTCTTGTCCGGCAACCGCATCTGCAGCAGGCCGCTTGAAGCGGTATTTCATATCCCAGATCTGTTGGCTGATCGGTGCCAAATCCTGCATGGCGCGGTCCATTATGCTGTCCTGTAGCCCGTGAGTGTACACTATTTGTTCATGCGCAGCCACGCCCTCAAGACCGCGCTACCCGCATGAAAACCGTGTAGAGTTATGGCTTGACGAGCATGTCGTGCAACATCATCCGCACCTTGGCGAAGAGATATTTTGACCACTCGGCAGCCAGCAGCGCGAAACTGCCCGGATACCGCCAGTAATCGTCAATCCGCACCTCGGTCGCCGACACGGCTACCAGCTCAAACCGAACGTCCGGCATCGCATGGCGAAACTCTAGCAGAGTCCGCGGCAGGTGATATCCGCTGGTCACCAGGATAAGAGAGCCAAAGCCGTTCTCTGCCATCCAGTCCGTGACCTCCCGTGCATTGCCGACTGTATCCCGTGCGCCGTAGCCGAGTGCGACGCAACAGTCGATGACTTCAGTGCTCAGGCCTGCGGGGGGCGGCGCAATGAGTTCGCGGATCCGATCACGTGCCACCGTGGGGTCCACGCCGGAGATGAAGAGAGTCGGCGCCCGCTCCGCCTTCAACAGCTCAATTCCGGTCGCCAATCGACCGCTCCCGCCGGTTGCGACCACAATGGCGTCCGCCGCCGTCACGGCGTAAGAGGCCGAGGGCTCCAGCCCGTACTCCGCCTGTAGGCTGCGGATATCATTCACATATCCGACCAGACCCCACAGCCAGACCAAACCCGCAAGTCCCAGACAGGAGATGATCAGCCAGCGACGCCACGGAGTCCGCCGCGCAATCCGACCGTCGGCATCTCTGCGTTGGAAACGTCGGCGACGGACAGCCATATCACTGAGACCGTGCAAGGGCCCGGTGCACCGATACGCGTG
The DNA here is from genome assembly GCA_024742605.1 of Alphaproteobacteria bacterium. Classification (GTDB taxonomy): domain Bacteria; phylum Pseudomonadota; class Alphaproteobacteria; order Thalassobaculales; family Thalassobaculaceae; genus JANSYC01. The sequence continues at coordinate 23,899 of JANSYC010000001.1, forward strand.
CCGCAAGGATCGCGATCCCGGTGGCGAACAGCGGGACGACGATCAGCACCACGAGGTCGACCGGATCCGGTAGGACCCGAACGCTCCAGCTCCAGAGGTTCCGCCATAGACCAGGCGCTCCTTCGTCCGGCGAAAACGCGCCGACCAGACTCGAGAAACCGGCATCTCCGCCGACGATCTGGATCCCGATCAGGGTCGCCGCCGCCAGCAGTGCCCCGACACCGCCGCCCACCACGGCGGAACGGGCGGCCTGCCCCTCGAATTGGCGCGCGATATAACGATCCGGAGCACCGATCAAGGTCAAGATCTGGATCTCGCCCCGGTGGATCGCGACCCCCGTCCGCACTGCAAACAGAACCGCCAGCACCGTTGCACCGCTCACCACCACCAGCACCATGACCGAGGCAATGGCGATCGACGCCGCGAGCGAGCGGGCGTCGGACACCCAACGATCGTGATCGTCCAGAATCGTTCCCGGCGCCGCGTTCTCGAGGCGTGTCCGCAGGGTCCCGAGATCCAAGGGTTGGCCGGGGTCCAGCCAGACGTCGATCAGAACCGGCAGCGGCAAGCGGTCCAACAGTTCGTCGCCCAGCCAGGGCTGAACCAGCGCCCGCGCCTCCGCTTCGGGCACCGGTTCTGCCGCTCGAACGCCCGGCGTAACCCCCAACAGCCGGAGCACCGCGTCCCGGCGCTCATTCAAGCCGGGCGTTGTCGTACCCTCGGATACCTCGCCGATCAGTGGGGGAACCTGAACCGTGACGCGATCGGTCAGGGCCGCCGACCAGTCGCCCGCAAAAGAATGCGCCGACAGGGCCCCGATGGCGGCGAGCGCCGCCAGGAACACCATCACCGCCAGCAACCCCGTCAGAAAGCGGCTTGAGGGGTCCCGGGCCAGGGCCAGATCGTTGGATCTCCAAAGCCCCATCATGCTCCCTCTCCCGACCTCGGCCGGCGAGGCGAAATCGGCGCGGAAACCGGTCTGGCACCGGCCGCAACCGGCGTGATCTTCGCATCCTCCAGATGCAGGCGCGGATGATTGAACTGGCTGACCAAGGCTTCATTATGGGTCGCGATCACGATGGTGGTGCCCATTTTGTGCAGTTCTTCGAACAGATAGAGCAATCGGACAGCGATTTTGTCATCGACATTCCCGGTCGGCTCGTCCGCGAGCAGCAGATTGGGCCGGGCAATGACCGCGCGAGCGATCGCGATCCGCTGCTGCTGACCTCCCGACAATGTGGCGGGACGGGCGTCAAGATGGCCGGACAGTCCGACCCAGGCCAACAGTTCCGGCACATGCTCGCGGATCAGACTCTCCTTGGTGCCTGCGATCCGCAGCGGCAGGGCAACGTTGTCCAAGGCGGAGAGATGCGGGATGAGCCGGAAGTCCTGAAAAACCACACCGATTTTCCGACGCAGCTCCGGACGCGCACGCCGGGGCAACCTGGTCACGTCCTGGCCGAAGACCGACACCCGGCCCGAAACCGGCTGAGCCCCGAGATACATCAACCGCAGCAAGGTCGACTTCCCGGCCCCGCTCGGCCCGGTCAGGAAGTGGAAACTGCCCTCTTCCAGGCCGAAGGAAACGTCGCGCAGAACCACTGGTCCGGCGTCGTACCGCATATAGACGTTCTCGAAACGAACCACGTGGGCGGCTCCATGCTCGGCGCGGTTGGTCGGGCCCCTTGCCGTCAGGGCCGAATCAACCCGAATGGTGGACGATGCGCGGGGCGAAAGAAAGGCACGGACAGCTAAGTCCCCACCATCGGCGCTGGTCACACGGGCGCGCGCGGTTATACTTCCGCCCGATATTGCCCTTGCGCCTTTCTAGGAGAACTTTTGATGCGGGTCACGTGCCCGAATTGCGGCTCTAAGTTCAAGGTTCCGGACAAAGCGCTCGGAACCACCGGTCGGAAGCTGAAATGCGGGAAGTGCGAACATCAGTGGTTCCAGCAACCGGAGGCCGACGCGCCGGCCGCCGCAACCGAGAAACCCAAGGCAAAGGCAAAGGCAAAGTCCAAGGCGAAGGCAGAGCCGAAGCCGCCGCCCGAACCTGAAGCGACGGAGCCGGATGTGCTTGATTCGGGGGATGCCGGCGACCCGGCTGACCCCTCCGACGCGCCGGACCCTGCCTTCGAGGAAGAGGTTTTCTCCGCGCCACCGCTGGGAGATGTCAGCCGGTTTCGTCCACGTGGCAAGGCCGATCAAAAACCGAAACCCATCGCACTCTATCTGCTGTTGGCGATCATCGTACTGATTCCAACGGTCCTGCTGCTGGGCCGGTCCACACTGGTGGAATCCTGGCCGCCGATTGCCCTGCTTTACGACAAGATCGGCATGCACGTCGCCGTGGATGGGGAGGGACTGGAACTTCGGAACGTGTTCGCACAAAGGCGGCAGGAAGGGACGATCACGGTTCTGGTTGTGGCCGGTGAAATCCGCAATCCGTCAGATCAACTCATGAGTTTGCCGGCTCTGCGGGGCTCGGTCCTCGATGCGCATGGCGACGAATTGCAGACGTGGCTGTTCACGCCGGACAGCCAGATCCTGCCGCCCGGAGAAGTGATCACCTTCACCTCCGAATTCCCGGCTCCCTCCGAGAGCGCCAATCAAGTTCATGTGGCCTTCACCCATGAACGACCTTCGGCGGGTCTGGGCTACTGATCCGGGCGTAACTCCGCGGCAAAAAGGACGACCGGCGATGGTGGCGCAGCCCAACCTCATCTGAACCAGCCAACAGCGGACACTCATGGACCTATCCAATTTCATCACGTCCGCCGGACGCTTTCTGCATGGAACGTCCTCGGGGCAGCCGCACAATGACGCCGTCCTGATCCTGATGTTTTTTCTGGGCGCGCTCGCGCTGGCTCACCTTGCATTCTGGCGGTTCATGAAGGGACACCGCTGGTTTTGGCAGTCGATAGACTACGTTTGGTATGCCGGTACATTCCTGTCCCTGCTGCTCGGCTCCTATCAGTTCGAACGCGACGCGGAAATGGCGCGCTTGAACGGTTTGACGCAGATATCCGAAATCGAACTTCAGCGCCAAAACCTGATCACGATGAGTCTGGTGAGCGAATGCGGCCGCATGCTGGCCTTGTATGAGAGCGGCGAGCCCCTGAGGTTCGCCCCCTTCGGCCTGGAACAATGCAAAGCGGCGAAGCCGATCTTGAGGGAAGCCCGGCTCTATGTGTTCGAACACCTGAGCGGCGTCGACCCGCTGTTCAACCTCCAATCAAAACTGGCTCGGATGTCGAGGATTTGTGGGCACCTGGAGGAGATCATTCAAGAACACCTGTCAACGCATGAAAGCGATGCCCCAAATCCGCCGCAAGACGTCTACTACGCTCTGTACTGCGATGATGCGAAACGGATGCGGACGCAACTCGATGAACGGCTGATGGGCCCCCAGAATGGCGGCGGTTCGCTGGCGGTTGCGTTCAACGACATCGCACACCTTTGGCCGCTGCTCCTGGCGCTGCTGGTGGCGATACGGCTGACCAAGGTGACCGCGGAACTGCTTCAAAGCCGCAGCCGAGGCTAGCGGGCGGAACCGGCCTAGGCCAGCGGGTCCTTCCAGAACTGCTGGTTCATGCTGAGCGACGGATGCTCGCATCCCGCATCGCCGACGACCACCGCGGGAACCCCTGCCACGGTCTTGCAGGGCGGGACATCCTTCAGGACCACCGAGCCGGCACCAACCCGGCTGTCCTCGCCGATCTCGATATTGCCCAGGATAATGGCGCTGGCGCCGATCAATGCCCCACGCCTGACCTTCGGGTGGCGATCTCCGCCGTGTTTGCCCGTCCCGCCGAGCGTGACGGACTGCATGATCGAAACTTCGTCCTCGATCACCGCGGTCTCGCCGACCACGATTCCGGTGGCATGGTCCATCAGGATCCCGCGTCCGATCTGCGCGGCCGGATGGATGTCGACGGACAGGACATCGCTGGTGCGCGACTGCACGAACAGCGCGAGCGCCTTGCGGTCCTGCCCCCAGAGCCAGTGCGCGATCCGATAAGCCTGAAGGGCCGCGAAGCCTTTGAAATACAGAAAGGGCTCAAGGTAACTCGTGCAGGCCGGGTCGCGATCAAGGATGGCCGACAGATCCGCACGGACCGCCGCCGCGATCTCCGGTTCCGACGCCAGAGCCCGGTCCACCGTTTCGCGCAGGGAAAGACCTGTGATCAGATCGGGGGCGAGTTTCTGACCCAGCTTAAAGGACAAAGCCGCTTCAAACGTGTCATGCGACAGGACCGCTGAATGCAGGAAGCTCGCCAGAGCCGGCTCGGCCTCCGCCGCCGCTTCCGCGTCTGCCTTGAGAGACGACCAGATCGGGTCGATATCCCGGCGAACCCTGGGTTCCACATCAAGCATCGTTCCGCCCCATTCCGTTGTCGTCTCGTCCCATCACCGGCCCGATTCCGCGTTCGGAACGACCATCCCGAGGCGCTGTTCAGACTCCATACCTAACGTCGATGATACCGTATTCAACTGGCAACCGGGAGTGACCAACTGGAACGACACAAGCGCGTGACCAGAAATTCGGTTTCAGGCGTGAGGCACCCGTTCTCTTGGCAACCGTTGTCATGGCAACTATAACCATGCCTATGGAACGGTCCGACCTTCACCGCAATGTTGGCTTTATCGTGCACGACGTGGCACGCCTGATGCGCGTGGCCTTCGACCGGCGCGGCAAAGAGCTTGGATTGACGCGCTCCCAGTGGTGGGTTTTGACCGCGCTGTATGCCAAGGAAGGCATCACCCAATCCGAGCTTGCCGATTTCATGGATCTGGAGAAAGCGACCCTGGGTCGTCTGCTGGATCGCCTCGAGGAAAAAGCCTGGGTCGAACGCCGCGCCGATCCGATCGACCGACGGATCAAACGGGTATTCCTCACCGAGACCGTCCAAAGCCTGATGCGTCAGCTCCGCGAGATCGCCGCCGACATCCGTCGGGACGCGGTGGAGGGCCTGACGGGCGAGGAGCAGGAACACCTCTTCGACCTGCTGCAGCGCGTGAAGGGCAATCTGCAAAGTATCGATCCCGTGAAGGCGTCCGGCACGGCAGGACAATCGATGGCCGCCGATGACTGACACCCCAGAAAACGATCGCTCCGGCCCGCCGGCCGGGAGCGGTCCGGCAAAATCCGAGGGCAAGGCCCTGACGGCGGCTGGGCAGCCGGGTACGGACGTCGGCACCCCTGCGGTCGCTTCTCGCCGACGTTTTCGGCGGCTGAAGCGCCTGACGCTCCTGGTGGCGATCCCGATCCTGATGCTGGTCGGCGCCTCCTGGTGGTACAGTTCCACCGGACGGTATGTCTCGACCGAAAACGCCTATGTCAAAGCGCATGTGATCGCGATCTCGACGGATCTGGACGGCCGGGTGATCGACGTGAAGATCCGCAACAATCAGCGGGTCCAAAAAGGCGACCTGCTGTTCCGGCTCGACCCCGACCCCCATTGGCTGGAATTGCAGTTGTCGCAGGCGCGGGTCGAGACCGTGCGCAATGAGATCATGGCCAAACACGCTGAATTCCATCAGGCGCAATCGGAAATCGACGAGGCGCAGGAGCGGGTGGACTATTTCAAGCGGGAGGCTGCGCGGCAGAGGGACCTGGCCGGGCGGGGAATCGCGACACGCAGCCAGTTGGACGAGGTTGAATTCGAACTGGCCGCCGCCAACCAACGAGTCAACGGATTGCGCCAGAAGCTGGCGCGGGTTCTCGCGGAACTGGGCGGAGATCCGGAACGGGCGACCGAATTGGACCCCAATTTCATGGCGGCCCAGGCCCAGGCCGAAATGGCCGAACTGAATCTGGCCAAGACAGAAATCCGCGCGCCATCGGGGGGCATCGTCACCCAGGTGCACCTGGAGCCCGGCGAATGGCTGGAGGAAGGCGAGCCGGTCTTTGGACTGATCGAGGTGGACGACACCTGGGTGATTGCCAATCTCAAGGAAACCCAGCTCACCCATATTCAGGAGGGGCAGGAGGTCGAGGTTCAGGTCGACGCCTACCCGGATCTGACCTGGAAAGCCCGTCTGACAAGCATCGCCCCCGCCACCGGCGCGGAATTCGCGGTTCTGCCGCCCCAGAACGCGTCCGGAAACTGGGTGAAGGTCGTCCAGCGGGTCCCGGTCCGCATCGACCTGGAGCCGACCGAAGGCAGACCGCCCTTGCGGGCCGGGATGACGGCGAGCATCAGCATAGATACCAAACGCCAGCGCCAGTTGCTGTCGACGGCGCGCGAAGCGATCGCCGCCTTGGTGCAGCCCGACCCGAAAGCCGGTCAGCAGGACGCACCGGCCACCGAGTGATGCCGGTCGGGAACTGCCACGGAACCGTCACTTCCCCTCCGTCACGCCACGTCATAGCTTGGGGCCGGGCGACATGGCGGCGGAAGAAGGTGCGGGATGACTCATCATTCGTTTACCAACGGAAAAGTGCTGATCGTCGTCTTTGACGGCCTCCGCCCGGACCGGGTGACGGCGGATGCCATGCCCCATCTTCACCGGTTCCTTGGCACCGGCGCGCGTTTCACCCACACCGCCTCCGCCTTTCCCAGCGAGACCCGTGTCCAAGTGTCCACCGTGATGAGCGGGCACCCACCGGCCAGCCGTCTGCTCGGTCACGGCATCATGGGAAATGCGTTTTACGATCCCGCCCTCGGCTTCGACGGGCCGATGGACACCTCGGATGATACCCGGATGCGGGCGGCGGAGCAGCACTACGGCCGGCTCTTCGGGGCGGCACATCTCTCGGAGATACTCGCGGCCGCCGGCAAACGCTATGCCGCCGTCACCACCGGCAAGATCGGCAATGCGCGGCTCCTGGCCGGGCGGGCGGCAGAGCTCGGTCAGCCGGTTCTGTCGATCCACGGCGACGCGGTATCGACGCCGGCGGCGGACTTCCAGGCCGTCACGGCCCGCTTCGGCCCCTGCCCGGAAATGGCCTTTCCCAATACCGGCGTGACCGCTTGGGCCACCCGTGCCCTGCTCGACCACATGATCCCGGTTCACGACCCCGATTTGGCGGTCCTGTGGCTCAACGAACCGGACCTGTCCTACCATTACCGTGGCATCACCAGCCCGGAAGCGGCCGAGACCCTGGCCGCGGCCGACGCCGCCTTCGGCAGCATCCACGACTGGTGGGAAGCGGAGGGTCGCGCAAAAGGTTTCCGGCTGCTCACCATGTCCGACCACGGCCATATCACCGTCGAGGGACAGATCGACGTCAAGGCGGAGCTGGCCAAGGCCGGACTTCGGATCGGATCGGCGATCGGACCCGATACGGATTATGCGATCAAGCCGGGGTATTCCGGACATATCGCGGTCCGGGATGGTCGGTACGCGCTGGTCGCGCGGCTCCTGGAGACCCTGACGGACACCGACTGGTGCGGCCCGCTCTTCACGAAGGACCGCCATATCGCATCCGGCGCGGACGCTCTCGGCGCCCTGCCGATGGCGCGGATCAATTACGCGCATCCAAGGGCAGCCGACCTCGCCTTCACCTTGCGCACGCGGGCTGCCGACTGGACCGACCCGGATGGAAATTCAAGCACGGGGGTCTGTCTGGCGGACAACCCTGACATTCCGATCGGCGGCGGCCTCCACGGCGGATTGCATCCAGGTGAGCTCACCCATCTTCTGGCGTTCGGGGGCGACGGCATTTCCGCCGGGCTCTACGAGACCCCCAGCGGCAATGTGGATGTCGGGCCGACCGCGCTCGCGCTCCTGGGACTGCCACCCCATCCGCTGATGGCCGGCCGGGCGCTGGCGGAGGCGTTCGAGGGCGAGACCGTACGACCGGAGGTCACCTTCGAACGGCTGTCCGCCGGGACCGCCAACGGCTATGCGCAGACGCTCCAGCTCGCCGCTGTCCTAGACGCGGGCGAAAAGTATAACAGTTGCTGGTATCTGCGGGACGGGTTTCGCGTCGACTGAGACGGGATCTTCAGACCTTTGAGGAACTCTCGGCCAGCACGACCTTCAGATGCGCAAGATCCAGCGGCTTGGTCATGCCGCCGATCACGTTCAGCCCGGAGGCCCTCGCCAGCTGGACCGCCTGCGGGATCATGTCGCGGGCCGAGGCACTGACAATTAAGAGGCGACCGGAATAGGCGCGCTCCCGCAGCAGTCGGATGGCCTCGAACCCGTCGGAATTCCTCAGAATGAGATCGAGGATCACCAAGGCCCGGTCGCCGCCGGGCAGGTCGCGGATTTCCGTCACATCGGTCACGACCGAGATGTCGCGCACGCCGTAAGCCCGCAACGCCCCCGACAACAGATCACTGTCCAGCTCGGAATCTTCCAGCACCAATGCGTGTTTGATCTGGTCGTCTGCCGGTCCGCCACTGTCGTCGGATTCAGCCATCTTTCTAAACCTCAGCATCCAAATTTGCATCTAAAGCACTAAAAACGGACATTAGATCAAATCCAGAATTTTTGTAAGGGAATCGCGGAAATTTTTAGGAAAAAGTCACGCCAAACATAAAGCAAAACGAGTCTGAGGGATCGCTCTTGCCGGTTCAAATCCGGGTTTGCCACGAAATGAGTAACCGCGTACCGATTTGACCGCAAGAACGCAAAGAGTACTTGCCCATCCCGCGACACGACGAAAGCTCGTCGAGGCAAGCCGAAACCAGGCCTTGCAATCACCGGGGCATTCCCTTAAGAACCGCGCTCCCCCGGACGAAATGCCTGTCCGTGCGTGGAACGTTGTGTCTGGGCCTGAAGGGCATGCCCAGCCGACGGTGGATCGAACCTCGTTTCGAAGGAGAGAAAAATGCCCAAGATGAAGACCAAAAGCAGCATGAAGGGCCGCTTCCGGGTGACCGGCACCGGCAAGATCAAAGGCAACTTTGCCTTCAAGCGCCACCAGCTCAGCAGCAAGTCCACCAAAATGAAGCGGCACGCTCGCGGTTCGTTCATCCTTTCGGATGCGGACACGAAGATCGCCCGCAAGTTTATGCCGTACGGCTGAGGAGACTGAGAGATGGCACGCGTCAAACGGGGCGTCACCGCGCACGCCCGTCACAAGAAAGTCGTCGACAAAGCCAAGGGCTATTACGGCCGTCGGAAGAATGTTTTCCGGGTCGCCGTCCAGGCTGTCGAGAAGGCCGAGCAGTATGCCTATCGGGATCGCCGCAACAAGAAGCGGGATTTCCGGGCGCTTTGGATCCAGCGGATCAACGCCGGTGTGCGGCAGCACGGCATGACCTATTCGGTGTTCATCAACGGCCTGAAGCTCGCCGGCATCGATCTGGACCGCAAGGTCCTGGCAGATCTCGCCGTGCGCGAGCCGGATGCCTTTGCGAGCATCGTGGAACAAGCCAAGGCGGCCCTTCCGGCCAACTGACCGCCTACCGCATGACATGAGAGAACGAAGGGCCGGCCCGCGAGGATCGGCCCTTTTTCATTGTGGCGGTATGTCGTGATGTCGAGGGATGCCGTGGGGCTCGCAAAATGCCGATTGACCGGCTAGAAGATCGGTCCGATTTGACGGCTCGATGGCAGATGTGGAACGGGCGACGACCCGGGGGATGACGATGGATACAGTCGATAGCTTGCGCGACGAACTTCTGGGCGCGGTGTCCGCCGCCGATGGGCTTGACGCGCTCGACCAGGTGCGGATCACCGCCCTGGGCAAGAAGGGCCGGATCACGGAGCAGATGAAGGGACTGGGCGCCCTCGACCCCGAGGCGCGGCGCGAGGCCGGCCAGATGCTGAATGCCCTGAAGGACGAGGTCGCGGCGGCGCTCGAGGCCCGCAAGGCGGATCTGGCAAGCGGTGCTCTCGATGCGAAACTGGCATCCGAGACCCTGGACGTCACCCTGCCGGCCCGGTTCGAGGCGCGCGGCCGAATCCATCCGATCACCCAGACCATCGACGAGCTGACCGCGATCTTCACCGAGATGGGCTTCACCGTCGCCGACGGCCCGAACATCGAAAGCGACTACTATAACTTCGAGGCGCTGAACTTTCCGCCGGACCACCCGGCCCGGCAGGAGCACGATACCTTCTACATGGCCCCCGACGCGGACGGCGAACGCAAGGTTCTGCGCACCCATACAAGCCCCGTGCAGGTCCGCCATATGGAAAAGAACACCCCGCCGATCCGGATCATCATTCCAGGCCGCACCTACCGGTCCGACCACGACGCCACCCATTCGCCCATGTTCCATCAGGTCGAGGGGCTGGTGATCGATAAGAAGACCCATATGGGCCACCTGAAGGGCTGTCTGACCGATTTCTGCCGCGCCTTCTTCAAGGTCGACGACCTGCCGCTGCGCTTCCGGCCCTCCTACTTCCCGTTCACCGAGCCCTCGGCCGAGGTCGATATCGGCTGCTCCCGCAAGGGTGGCGGGCTGACCATCGGCGCCGGCGGTGACTGGCTGGAGATCCTGGGCTCCGGCATGGTGCATCCGAACGTCCTGCGCCATGCGGGGATCGATCCGACCGAGTATCAGGGCTTCGCCTTCGGCATGGGGATCGAGCGGATCGCCATGCTGAAATACGGCATCCCGGATCTGCGGCCGTTCTATGACAGCGACGTGCGGTGGATGCGCCATTACGGCTTCGTGCCGATCGCGCAACCGAATGTGGCGGGAGGGCTCTGAGCCATGAAGATCACCCTTGGCTGGCTGAAACAGCACCTGGACACCGACGCCACCCTGGAGCAGGTGACCGACCAGTTGACCGCCCTCGGCCTTGAGGTCGAAGGGGTCGAGGACCGGGCGGCATCGCTCAAGGATTTCCGCATCGCCCATGTGGAAGAGGCGGTCCAGCACCCGAATGCCGACCGGCTGCGGGTCTGCCGCGTCAACACCGGCGACGAGACCGTCCAGGTGGTCTGCGGGGCGCCGAATGCGCGCACCGGCATGAAGGGCGTGTTCGCCCCGCCGGGCAGTCATGTCCCCGGCACCGATCTGCTGCTCAAGAAGGGCAAGATCCGGGGCGAGGACTCCAACGGCATGCTCCTGAGCGAGCGCGAGCTCGGTCTCAGCGACGATCACGACGGCATCATCGAAGTCCCGGACGACGCCCCGGTCGGCACACCCTACGCGGTCTGGGCCGGACTGGACGATCCGGTGATCGACATCGGCATCACCCCGAACCGGGGCGACTGTTTGGGCGTGCGCGGCATCGCCCGCGACCTGGCCGCCGCCGGTCTCGGGACCCTCAAGCCGCTGGATCTCACACCGGTCAAGGGCAGCTTCAAGAGCCCGATGACCTGGACTGTGGATCTGCCGGCGGACAAGCGGCATCTGGCGCCGATCATCGCCGGTCGCTATTTCCGCGGCGTGACCAACGGCCCCAGCCCGGACTGGATGCAGGAGCGGCTGCGCGCGGTCGGCCTGCGCCCGATCTCGGCTCTGGTGGACATCACCAACTACGTGATGATGGATCTGGGCCGCCCGCTGCACGCCTATGACGCCGAGAAGGTCGAGGGCGGCATCACCGTCCGGCTGGCGAAGTCGGGCGAAAGGTATCTGGCCCTGAACGGCAGGGAGTACACATTCGACGACAGCATGCTGGTGCTGGCCGACGCGCATGGGCCGGACGACATGGCCGGCATCATGGGCGGTGAGAAGACCGGCTGTTCGGAGACGACGACCGAGATGTTCCTCGAGATCGCGATCTTCGATCCGGTCAGCGTCGCCGCCACCGGCCGCAAGCTGACGGTGAACTCCGACGCCCGCTATCGGTTCGAGCGCGGGCTGGACCAGACCGGACCGTTCTGGGGTAACGAGATCGCAACCCGCATGATCCTGGAGATCTGCGGCGGCGAGGCGAGCGAGCCCGTGGTGGTCGGCTCGGAGCCGGATTGGCGCCGTCAGGTTCCCCTGCGGTATTCCCGGATCAAGCAGCTCTGCGGCGTCGACGTGCCGGAAGAGGAGGCCACACGCATTCTCGGCACCCTCGGCTTCGAGGTCGAAGGGGTGGGCGAGACCATGTCGGTCACCCCGCCGCCCTGGCGCAACGACATCGACGGCGAAGCCGATCTTGTCGAGGACGTCGTGCGCGTCTTCGGCTTCGACAAGATTCCCTCGGTCGCCATGGACCGCCTGGGCGTGGTGCCGCAACCGGCCCTGACCGCCCTGCAGAACCGGCATCGTCTGGCCCGACGGGCGCTGACCGCGCGCGGCATGCTGGAAGCGGTGACCTTCTCGTTCCTGCCGCATCGCGAGGCCGATCTGTTCGGCGGGGCCAAGCCCGAGCTGATGGTCGCCAACCCGATCTCGGCGGAGCTGGACGCCATGCGGCCCGCGATCCTGCCGAACCTGCTGTCGGCGGCGGCGCGCAATGCCAATCAGGGCTTCCACGATCTGGCGATCTTCGAGGTCGGTCCCGAATTCAAGGGAGACCGGCCCGAGGATCAGATCACGGTGGCGAGCGGTCTGCGGCACGGCCGCACCGGTCCGCGCGACTGGCGCCAATCCGACCGTCCGGTCGATCTCTACGATGCCAAGGCCGATGTGCTGGAACTGCTGGACATGCTGGAAGCACCGACCGGCAATCTCCAGACCTTCACCGACGATCTGCCGTCCTGGTACCACCCGGGACGGGCCGGAACCCTCAAGCTGGGTCCCAAGGTGATGGCGCGCTTCGGCGAACTGCACCCCAGCATCGTGGCGTTCTACGACCTGCGCGGCCCGGCGGTCGGGTTCGAGGTCTATCTGGACGACGTGCCGCTGCCGAAATCCAAGGGCACCTCGCGCCCGCTGCTGGAGCTGATTCCGTTCCAGCCGGTGACGCGCGACTTCGCCTTCCTGGTCGCCTCCGACGTGCCGGCCGAGAAGATCGCGCGGGCGGCAGCCGGGGCCGACAAGGCGCTGGTCGATCAGGTCCACGTGTTCGACGAGTACACCGGCAAGGGCGTGCCCGAAGGCCGGAAATCGATCGCCATCGAGGTCCGCCTGCAGCCCCGCGACGCCACCCTGACCGAAGAGCAACTCGAAGCCGCCTCGGCCAAGATCGTGGCCGCGGTCGAGAAGCAGACCAGCGGGGTATTGCGGGGGTAGCGTCTCAGGTGTGCCACGCGGGGCGGTCTCGCGTGGCATACCCTCTGACTGCCCATCGTGGCCCAACAGACGGCCGTCGCACATAGAACATTCGATTTTCCAAACACGACATCGACTGCAAATCTAGGTGATAAAACGCTTTTTCACCGACGATCCCGCTTGCCCGCGCGCCGAACTCGGCCTTACGGTTTTCCAACGCAGATCGAGCGGAGGAGGATCGCCATGGTGCCATTGGCGCGGACCGCCGGAGCGGCAGGTATGACCTGCCGGTTCAATCCCACCACCGGCTGTCTGATCCTGAGCGGTGCGACCGGCTCGGTCCAGCTGCCGCCGCTCTGGCTGCGGGAGCGGAGCGAGGCGCCGGACCAGCTCGATCACGCCAGCCACCAGCGCTATTTCGATCCGACCCGGCTGCCGCCCGATCTCGCGATCACCGACGCGCAGCCGTCCGCAGAGGGGGTCGCGCTCAGTTTTTCAGACGGGCATTTCTGGAGCTTCGACCCGACCCTGCTGGGGATCGAAGCCGGGCTGCTGCCGGATCCACTGGCGCTGCCGATGCCGGAGGCCTGGACGGCGGCAAATATGGAGCTGCCGATCGCCGACTGGCAGGCGCTGGACGATCCGGCAGAGATGCGGGCGCTTCTGGCCGGGTTCTTCCGCACCGGGGTGGTGGTGCTGCGCGGCACGCCGGTCACGGAAGACAGCCTGCTGGACATCGCCCGACGGTTCGGGCCGATCCGGGAGACCAATTGGGGCCGGCTGTTCAATGTCCGGACCGAGGTGGCGGCCTCCGATCTGGCCTATACCGGCAGGGCGCTGACCGCCCATACCGACAATCCCTACCGGCGTTCGGTTCCGGGCATCCAGTTCCTGCACTGTCTGATGAACGAGGCGACCGGCGGGGAGAGCACGGTGGTCGACGGCTTGGCGATCGCCGAGGCCCTGCGGGCGGAGTCGCCGGAGCTGTTCCGGGTCGCAACCACCCTGCCGATCTCCTACCGCTATCGCTCGGACAGCGTCGACGACCGGATGGACGCGCCGATGCTTGAGATCGCGCCGGACGGGCGGCTGAAGCATATCCGGCTGTCGACCCGGCTCGATTTCCCGCCGGCGGCCGACCCGGAGACCCTGGCCGCGTTCTTCGAGGCCCGGCGGCGGCTGGCCGGGCTGGCTGCCGATCCGGCCTTCGAGGTGGCCTTCAAGATGCGGCCGGGCGACTGTCTGATGATGGACAATCACCGGACCCTGCACGGGCGCGGCGCCTTCGCCGAGGACGGGCGCCGGTTCCTGCAGGGCTGCTATATCGACCATGACGGCCCGGAATGCCTCTATCGGGTCACCACAAGGCGCCTGTTCGAGACAGGTGGTTCGGGCGTGACGGCCGGGGCCGAGTCGTCGTAGGCTGACCTGGACGAGTCAGCGGAGGTTGGGCATGGACACGGTTTCCTTCACCAGGATGAGCGACGGCACCAAGGCCGATTACGACCTGCTGCACGCCCGCGAGCAGCAGTTCATCGCCGCTCTGCCCGAGCGGATCATGACCCATCTGAAACTGCTGGAGGACTCCACCAGCGGCTATCAGATCAGTCGGCTCGACCACTCGCTGCAGACCGCCACACGGGCGGTGAAGGACGGCGCGGATGTGGACTGGATCGTGACGGCCCTGGTGCACGATATCGGCGACATGCTGGCCCCGGTGAACCACGACACCGTGGCGGCCGCGATCCTGGCCCCCTATGTGCGGGCCGAATGCACCTGGGTGCTGCGCCACCACGGGATGTTCCAGCTGAAGTATTACGGCGCCCATACCGGACAGAATCCGGACACTCGTGAGCGGTTCAAGGATCACCCGAACTACGCGGCCTGCGTGGCGTTCTGCGAGCTCTGGGACCAGACCAGCTTCGACCCCGCCTACCCGACCTGGACGCTGGAGCAGTTCGAACCGCATGTCCGGGAGGTGTTCACCCGGGAGGCCTGGGACCCCGCCGTGATCCGCGAGGGGGTGCAGGTGCCGCTGGTCACCGCCCAGGCGGCGGAATAGAACGCGCCGGAACAATCGCCCTGACCGCTTGCCAGAACCGTCCTCGGTCGATAGATCTTGGCGGTCCTCTGCAATGTCGATAGACAGGCGCGTCGGACGCTGAGCACAGACCCACGGATCGGACCCGGACGAGTTTCATGGCGGATGTCGCCCCTTCGCTGGACCAGTTGCGCGCGGAGATCGATCAGATCGACGACGGTCTGGTGCGTCTGCTCGGCCAGCGGGTCGAGATCGGACGGCGGGTCGCGGCGGCCAAGGGCGACGCCACCGGACCGTTCCTGCGCCCCGGCCGGGAAGCGGCGATCCTGCGGCGGCTGATCGACAAGGGCCTGGGACAGGTCCCGCCGATGGTGATCGAACGGATCTGGCGGGAAATCCTGGCCGCCAATCTGGCGCGTCAGGTCGATCCGGTCACCGCCGTCTGGGATCCGTCCGGCACCGGGTCGGTTCTGGAACAGGCACGGGACCGGGGCGGTATTTCGACGCGGGTCGAATTGGTTTCCAGCGCCGAGGCGGCTCTGGACGCGGTCGCCTCCGGACGCGCGACGCTTGCGGTTCTGCCGGCCCTGCGCGACGCCGAATGGCGCTGGTGGCCGTTGCTGCTTGCCGACCGGTCCCCCAAGCCGCGCGTCATCGCGCGGCTTCCGTTTTTCGGGGCCGGCGAGGACTCCGTCGGCGTGGCGGCCCAGGATCCGGACAGTTCCGGCGACGATATCTCGTATTTCGCCGCTCCGGGGGAGCTGGACGGCGCGCTCGACACCGCGACCGGTCCGGACGGCGGGACCTGGTCCCTGCTGAGCGTTGACGGTTTCGTGGGTCAGGACGGCGCACATCACGGGCATATTCCGGTCGGCGCGTATCCGCTTGGAGCACACGCCCGGCCCTATTCCCCCTGATCCACCCTTTTCCGTCACTGCTGTATCCGGGAGACTCCGATGCAACAAAGCGTCGCTCCGAACTCGCCCATCCGTCCCAAGTCCTCGATCGCCGACATGGTCCGCTACAAGCCGGCTGTCGGCGGGCCGGGCAACCGCCGGATGATCCGGCTGTCCGTCAACGAAGGCGCGCTGGGCCCCTCGCCCGCCGCCGTCGCGGCCCTGGCGGACTGCGCCGCCGACATCCACCGCTACCCTCAGGTCGATGCCTCCGGCCTGGTCCAGACCATCGGGACCCATTTCGGGGTCGATCCGCAACGGGTGGTGCTGGGCTGCGGCTCCGACCAGCTGATCCAGTATCTGTGCCTGGCCTTCGTCGAGCCGGGCGATGAGGTGATCTACACCCAGTACGGCTTCCTGCTGTTCCCGATGGCCGCCAAGATCGCCAACGGGATTCCGGTGCGGGCCGACGATGACGGCTTCACCGCCAGCGTCGACGCGATCCTGGGCAAGGTGACACCGCGCACGCGGGTGGTGTTCCTGGCCAATCCGAACAACCCGACCGGCACCATGATTCCGGATTCCGAGGTTCGCCGCCTGCGGGCCGGCCTGCCGGACAGGGTGCTGCTGGTGCTGGACGCCGCCTATGCGGAATACGTGACCCGGCCGGACTACACCGCCGGCATCGAGCTGGTCGAGGAGACCCAGAACACGGTCATGCTGCGGACCTTCTCCAAGATGTTCGGTATGGCCGGCCTGCGATTGGGCTGGGGCTACTGTCCGAAGGAGATCGCCGACACGATGTATTCGGTCAACCCGCCCTACGGCCTGAACAGCTCGGCCCTGGCCGCCGGTGTCGCGGCCCTGAACGATGTGGACTTCCAGCAGCGGTCGGTGGCCCATAACGACAGGATGATGCCCTGGGTGCAGGACGAGCTGACCAGACTGGGCCTGGAGCCGTTCCCCACCGTGGCCAATTTCTGCATCGTGCGGTTCCCGACCGATCCGACCAAGAACGCCGAGAAGGTGAAGGCGTTCCTGGCGGGCCGGGACATTCTGGTGCGGGACATGGTCGGCTACGGCGAGCCGGAGTTCATCCGGATGTCGGTCGGCACCGAGGAGGAGATGCGCATCACCATCGACGCGATCTCCGACTTCCTGGCGGGAGCGAACGCGTGACCCCTGTCGAGCAAGGCCCGGTTCTGTTCGAACACGCCGCGATCATCGGGTTCGGCAACCTGGGATCGTCGGTGGCGCGCGCCTTGCGAAAATCCGCAGCGGTCGGGAGCCTCACGGCCTCCGACCTGTCGGCGGACGTGCTGTCCCGGGCAAAAACCCTGGACCTGGCGGAGCGCTACGAGACGGACCCGGCGACGGCGGTCCAGGGCGCCGATCTGGTGGTCATCTGCTCGCCGATCAGCAGCTATGCGGCCATTCTGGACGCGATCGGCCCGACCCTGACCGAGGGCGCGATCGTCACCGACATCGGCTCGGTCAAACGGGTGGTGGCTGACATCGCCGAGGGCCGGATACCGGAGGGTGTCCGGTTCGTGCCCGGCCATCCGATCGCCGGCTCCGAGAAGTCGGGGCCGGAATTCGGCCATGAGGATCTGTTCGACGGGCGCTACTGGATTCTGACGCCGGGGGAGACGACCGACCGCGACGCGGTGGAGCGCCTGACCGTGCTGTGGGGCCGCTGCGGGGCGATCGTCGAGGAAATGGCGGTCGACTATCACGACAAGGTGCTGGCCATGACCTCGCACCTGCCGCACCTGATCGCCTACAGTATCGTGGGCACCGCCTTCGACCTGCAGTCGAGCGAACAGCGCGACGTGATCCGCTTTTCCGCCGGCGGCTTCCGGGACTTCACCCGGCTCGCCGGCTCCGACCCGATCATGTGGCGGGACGTGTTCCTGAACAACAAGGAAGCCGTTCTGGAAATGCTCCAGCGCTTCGGCGAGGATTTGAGCCTGTTGCAGCGGGCGATCCGCTGGGACGACGGCGACACGCTGGAGAAGTTCTTCCGCGAGACCCGCGAAGTGCGGCGCGGCGTGGTCGAGGCCAAACAGGACAAGCCCTATCCGGGTGCGGACGGGGACTGAAGACCACCGTGCCTAGCCGTGTCCGACCTCGAAATCGTTCTTGCCACACAGATCCCGGCCGCGCATCAGCCACAGGGCCCGGGTGGTGAAATCGACCTGGTTGCCGCCGCGCGCCTGAAGCTGGCTGCCGTAGCCGTGGTCGAAATGGGAACTGGTCGGCATGTAGCGGCAGACATAGCCGGCGCGCCGCTTGTCGGACCGGTTCGGCTCCGAGCCGTGCACCAGATAGACGTCATGCAATGAGAGCTGTCCGGCCTTGAGCACGATGTCGTGGGCCTCGGCCTCGTCGAATTCGGACGGGTCCAGTTCCTGATTCAGGACCAGATCCGCGCTGTCATTCTGATTGTGCGCCCGCAATCTCTGGCTCTTGTGGGAGCCGGGAATCACCCGCAGACAGCCGTTCTCCGGTGTCGCATCATCGAGCGCGATCCAGGCCGAACAGGTGGCCAGCGGCTTGATCGGCCAATACTCGCCATCCTGATGCCAGGGCACGCGCTTGCCGGTCCCGGCCGGCTTGCCGAACACGGTCGTGCCCCACAACAGAAAGTCGGGGCCGATCACCTGGCCGACCATGTCGAGGATTTCGGGAATCCGCGCGAAGTCGAGCCAGCGATTGTCGCCCTTCAGGCCCTGGGTGCCGCCGGCGACGATGTGCGGACAGAACATGCTGTCCCGGCTGACCCCGTCATTGCCCGACAGCAGGGTATCGAGCGCCGTGCGCATCTCGACGAGCAGATGGTCCGGCAAGCGCCACTCGGGCGTGACGTAACCGTGTTCTTCGTAATGGGCGATCTCGGCGGGTGACAGAAGATGGGATGCCCCGGTCCGGTCCGGGTCCCGAAGTTGCGTGGTCATGGCAATCCTCCCTCCCGCTTCGATCGCGGGTTGACGGTATGCTAGGCCACGATCGGTCGCAGGGGAACAGCCTAAACCCGGATCGCCATCAGCACCCAGGCAAAGGCTGCAACTGCGCTTGCCATCAGGATCCCAACCCGCATGGTCTCGCACAGATCGACACCGGAGACCCGGGCCGTCAGATAGCTCCGTCGGAAGTGAACGGTCGGCCTTGCTTCGGGGGACCGGTGGCTCGGTTGCACATGTCTCATCGGATATCTCCTCGCAGCATCTCCGGATCGCGCGCTCAAACTGAACGTTTCCCCGAAGAGGAACTCCCAGTATGCTTAAGGTGGGTGTGCAAGATCAGATTCTTCGAGCATTAGTCCATACCCGAATTGGGGCCAAATCATGACCGCATTCCGCCAATTGCCGCAAAAGGGAGAAATTTTCCTCGACCATCTCGGCCATTTCGTGCCGGACATGGACGCGGCCCATCGGGATCTGGCGCGCCTCGGCTTCCTGCAGACCCCCTATACCCTGCACCGCACCACCCCGGCCGAGGGTCAGGCACCGACACCCTCCGGCACGGCGAACCATTGCTGCATGCTGCGCGAAGGGTATCTGGAGGTCCTCTGCGTCTCCGATGCCTCCACCCCCACCGGCGCGCGCACCCAGCGCCAGGTGGACCGCTATACCGGCGTTCACATCGTCGCCCTCTCCACGGATGACGCGCTGACCCGCAGTGCGCGGCTGGCCGAACAGGGATTCGAGCCACAGCCACCGGTCAACCTGCGACGCCCGGTTCCCACCGAGGACGGCGGCGAGGGCATGGCCGCGTTCACCGTCTGCCGGACGCCGGAAAGCACCATGCCGGAAGGGCGGGTGCAGTACCTGACCCATCTGACCGAGGACCTGGTCTGGCAACCGCGCTGGCTCGACCACGACAATGGGCTGATCGGCCTGCGGGACGTGGTGATCGTGCCGACGGATCGGGACGAGGCGGTCGCGCGCTATGCCCGGTTCCTCGATCGCGAGCCGGCCGGGATCCGTCCGGGCGTGAGCCGGATTGCGCTCGACCGTGGCGGGGTGATCCTGGCGACCGTCGAGGCCATGACGGAGATGGTGCCCGGGCTGGCGGTCCCGACCTCGCCCTATATCGGCCTCTACGGTCTGTTGAGCGAGGATCTCGCCGCCACCCGGGTGTTCCTGGAGGGGCGCGGCTTCGCGCCCCGCCATGCGGGTGACGGGCTGCTGGCGCTGACGCTGCCGTCTTCCCTGGGCGGGACCTGGTTGCTGGCGGAGGACGAGGCCGCCTTTCCCTGGTCGCAGCGTCCCTAGCCATGGCCGACTGTGGCGGCGCGGCCCATCATCGATCTGTCACGCAACGGTGCTAGGAAGAGACCTCACCCTTCCTGGAGGATGCAATGGCAGATCGCGTGACCCTGACCGCCACCATGATGAGCGCCGATCGTGGGACCGAGGCGAAGTACGATTTCGACGCCGAGGCCGATATCTTCGAGAAACGGACCCCGGTGCAGATCGTCAAGGCCTTCGCCGAACATGTCGACCAGGTGATCTTTCCCGACGAAATGGTCGATTTCGAGATCAACGGCGCCTTCAAGAACAGGGAGCTCGGCGTGGTGACCGCAATCGGCAACCTGATCATGCCGAACGGCCAGCTCCCCTTCATGGTCTGGATCTCCAAGAAGCCCTAACACGCACTCAGGCGTGCGGCCGCCTCTCGCGAAGCTCGGGGTGCTCGATCTGGATCGTGGTCTTCTGAATCCCGAAACTGTCGCGCAACAGGTCGTGGGCCGCCTGAAGAATCTCCCGGAACCGGCTCTCGTCGGTGATCACCAGATGACCGCTCATCGCGTCCAGGCCCGATGTGATGGTCCAGACGTGCAGGTCGTGCGCCGCCTCGACCCCCTCGATCTCGAGAAGCTTGCTCTCCAGCAGCTTGAGGTCGACCTCGGGCGGCGTGCCCTCCATCAGGATATGCACGGCGCTCTTCAACAGGATCCAGGTGCGCGGCACGATGAACAGGCCGATCCCGGCCCCGATGATCGCGTCGGCCTGCGACCACCCCGTCCACATCACCACGCCCGCCGCCACGATGACGCCGAGCGAACCCAGCATGTCGCCCATCACCTCCAGATAGGCGCCCTTCATGTTCAGGCTTTCCTCGGCCCCGGCCATCAGCAGCCGCATGCTGATCAGGTTGACGAGCAGCCCGAGCACCGCCACCACAAGCATCGGCGTGCCCAGGATCTCGGGCGGGTTGGTGAACCGGTCATAGGCCTCGATCAGGATGTAGACCGCCACCACGAGCAGCACCACCGCGTTGGTCAGCGCGGCCAGCACTTCGAACCGGGCGTAGCCGAAGGTTTTCTCCGGGGTCGCCGGCCGTTCGGCGAAATTGATCGCGATGAGGGCCAGGGCCAGCCCTCCCGCATCCGTCAGCATATGCGCGGCATCGGCCAGCAGCGCCAGGCTGCCGGTCCACAGGCCGCCGACCACCTCGACCAGCATGAAGGACGTGGTCAGGCCGAGCGCCAGCGCCAGCCGGCCCTTGTGCTTGCCGCCGGCCGTCTTCGGCACGTGGGAATGTCCTGCGCCCATTGACCCTACCGCTCCCTGTTTCGCGATGCACCATGGCACAGAACCGAAGACGGCGGGAAGGCTTGCGGCGCCCGCGCGCGCCGGGCCATGCTCGGCCGACATGTAGAGAGCGGAGCCGCCGATGAAATACGTGCATGACGACCGCCACCGCCTGCATTTCCCCCAGGGCGAGCTGTTCGGCGGAGAGCTGGTCACGCCGTTCGAGCGGCCGTCGCGGGTCGAGTTCATCCTGCGCCGGATGCGGGAGACCGGGTTCGGAGAGCTGGTGGCGCCGGGCGCGCTCGACCGGGGACCGGTGGGCGCGATCCATGCTCCCGACTATCTCGATTTCCTGGCGACCGCTTGGGACGAGTGGGTCGCAGAAGGGTTTCATGGGGAGGTCATCGCCGCCTCCTACCCGGCCCGCGGCATGCGCCAGATTCCGCCGCGCAATATCGACGGCAAGGTCGGCTACTACGCGCTCGCCTCCGAAACCGCGCTCACCGCCGGAACCCTGGCCGCCGCCGAGGCCTCCTGCGCCATCGCCCAGACCGCCCAGCGTCTGGTGGCGGGTGGCGAGCGGGCGGCCTTCGGGCTGTGCCGGCCGCCCGGGCACCACGCCTCACGGGATCAGTTCGGCGGCTACTGCTTCCTGAACAATGCCGCCATCGCGGCCGGAATGTTCCGGGCCGACGGGGTCGGGCGGGTCGCGGTGCTGGACATCGACTTCCACCATGGCAACGGCACCCAGGCGATCTTCTACGACCGCAGCGACGTGCTGTTCCTGTCGCTGCACGGCCAGCCCGAGGACGCGTTTCCCTATTTTCTCGGCTATGCGGACGAAACCGGAGCGGGCGCGGGCGCCGGCGCGACCGTGAACTACCCGATGCCGCCGGGCACCCCGTTCGAGGTCTGGGGGGCGGCGCTGGACGACGCGATCGGCCGGATCCGGGAGTCGGGCGCGGAGGCGGTGGTGGTGTCCCTTGGCGTGGACGCGTTCAAGGAGGATCCGATCAGCTTCTTCAAACTGGGCTCGGAGGATTTCCGGGAGGCGGGCAAGCGGATCGCGGGGCCTGGTCTTCCGACGGTCTTCCTGCTGGAAGGCGGCGACGCGATCGACGCGGTCGGGATCAACGTGGTCAACGTGCTGCAGGGCTTCGAGGCGGGGTAGGCCCGGGCCGACGCGCACGCCGGCCCGGACCCGGTCGGCGTTACTTCCGCAGTTCGGTCCAGATCGCGGTGTAGAGATCCTGGGCCGCTTTCGGGCAGGTCGGCAGGAAGGTGCCGGCCGCCTTGAACTCCGCGGGAACCACGATCTCAGGCGCGGTCTTCATCTCTTCCGGCATGAAGGCCTCCGATCCCGAGATGCCGTTCGCATAGCGCGCGAAGGCCGAGATCAGCGCCGCGTTCTCCGGCTCCATGATGAAATTCATGAACAGCTTGGCGTTCTCGACGTTGTTGGCGTCCTTCAGGATCGCCACGCTGTCCATCCAGATCGGATAGCCTTCCTTGGGATAGCCGTAGACCACCGTCGGATTGTTCGCCCGCACCCGGAAGGTGGAGCCGTTCCAGTTGACCGAGGCCATCACGTCGCCGTTCGACATCTTGTCGGTCATGCCGTAGTCCATCGACATCCATTTCGGCTTGGCCGCCATCAGGGAATCGCGGACCTTCTTCAGGAGCGCCTTGTCCTCGGTGCAGGGACGGCCGCCCTCGTACATGATCGCAAGCGCCAGGACGTCGGCCATCTCCGGCACCACGTTGACCTTGCCGACCAGTTCT
The DNA here is from genome assembly GCA_024742605.1 of Alphaproteobacteria bacterium. Classification (GTDB taxonomy): domain Bacteria; phylum Pseudomonadota; class Alphaproteobacteria; order Thalassobaculales; family Thalassobaculaceae; genus JANSYC01. The sequence goes on from JANSYC010000001.1 coordinate 47,162, forward strand.
TCCGGCGGATTCATGAAGATCGCGGAGGTGTTCACGTCGCCCTTGTAGGCTTCGGTGTTCACGGCCACGCCGGTCGTGCCCCACTGCCACGGCACAGTGTAGTGACGGCCCGGATCCCACGGCACGTCGACCCATTTCGGGTCGACATTCTTGAAATTCGACATCTGATCCGGTCGCGCCTCGAGCAGCAGGCCTTCCTTGACGAAGATCGGTACGTAGTTGGCGGACGGCACAACGATATCGAACCCATGGCCGCCGGCCTTCACCTTGGTCAGCGCCGTCGAGTTCGAATCGTAGTCGGTCACCGTCACCTTGACGCCGTGAGCCTCCTCGAACTTCTTGATCAGGTCGGGGTTGGTGTAGTTGCCCCAGTTGTAGATGTTCAGTTCGCCCTCGGCAGCGGCGCCGCCGGCGCTTGCCAGCAGGGCGACGCCCGCGACAGCACTCGTGAATTTCCAGGTCATAGCTCAGCTCCCTGTTTTTGATTGGTATGCACGTCTAGAACACGCCCCGCCCGCGCCTGATCCCGCAGGCCAGGGTGCCGGGCACTCCGGCTCTAACCCCGCTTGCGCGTCAGCGCGAAGAACACGGTCAGCAGCAGCACGGTCAGCGCGAGCAAGGCCGTCGAAATGGCGTTCACCTCGGGCGTCACCATGCGCCGCAGCTGCCCCAGCATATAGGTCGGCAGGGTATCCTGCCCGGCCGACTTGACGAACTCGGTGATCACCACGTCGTCCAATGAGATTACGAAGGCCAGCATGGCGCCGGCCACGATCCCCGGGGTCATCAGCGGCAGGGTAACATATCGGAACGTCCGCCATGGCGTGGCGTACAGATCGGCGGCGGCGGTCTCGTAGGACAGATCCATGCCCTCCAGCCGGGCCCGGATCGGCAGATAGGCGAACGGCACGCAGAAGGCCGCATGGGCCAACACCAGATAGGCCAGCCCGGTATAGCCGGTGGCGATCTTGATCATCGCGAAGAAGATCAGCAGAGCCACGGCGGTCACGATCTCCGGCACCATCAGCGGCTGATTGATCAGCGCGTAGATCACCATACGGCCCGGAAACGGCCCGGTGCGCGTGGTGCCCAGGGCCGCCATGGTGGCGAGCGCCGTCGCGATCCCGGACGCCAGAACCGCGACCACCAGGGAGCGGACGGTCGCTTCCTGCACGGCTTCATTGGCCCAGGCGCTCACATACCAGCGCAGCGAGAACCCTTCCCACAGAGCGATCGATTCCCCGCCGTTGAAGGAATAGGTGACCAGCGTGACGATCGGGGCGTACAGCATCACGAAACAGGCCGCGGCAACGAGGGTAAATCCAGGCAGATGCCGGACCGAGAACGGACGGCCGGACCGGCGTCGGGTGGAGCTGGGTTCGGCCATCCTAGCGCTCCGCCTGTTCGTTGCGGACGTAGAACACCAGGGCCGCCATCACCGTGACCAGCAGCCCGATGGACAGGGCGGCGCCCAGGGGCCAGTTCCGCCCTTCGCCGAACTGAAGCTCGATCAGATTGCCGATCATCATGTTCTTGCCGCCGCCCAGCACGCGCGGCGTCACATAGGCGCCGAGCGAGGGAATGAAGACCAGAATCGACCCCGCTATGATTCCCGGTTTCACCAGCGGCACGATCACCCGGCGCAGCACCTGGAAACGGGTGGCATAGAGGTCGTAACCCGCTTCGACCAACCTGAAATCCAGACGCTCCATGGCGGCGTAGAGCGGCAGAACCATAAGCGGCAGGTAAACGTAGACCATGCCGATCAGCACCGCGGTGTCGGTGTAGAGAATCTGCAGCGGCGCGCCGATCAGACCAAGCGACATCAGGCTGGAGTTCAGAATGCCCTCGTTCCGGATCACCTCCATGATCGCATAGGTGCGGATCAGCAGGTTGGTCCAGAATGGGATGGTGATCAGAAACAGCCAGTACTGCCGATGGGTCTTCGGTCGGGTGGCGATGAAGTAGGCGGTCGGAAACCCTATGGCCAGCGTCAGCAGGGTGGTCAGGACGGACAATTTGGCGGACCGCCAGAAGATCGTCATATGGGCGTCGGCAAGACTGATCGTGTCGTCGAAAATGTCCCTGTTCAGGATCACCTTGAACCAGCCTTCGCCGGAGAGACTCCAGACCACACCGCTGTATTCCGCCGGTTCCAGAAACGAATAGGCCAGCACGATCAGCAAGGGCCCGGAGGCGGCGAACACCAAAAGCACCAGGGCCGGCAGGCACAGCAGCCAGTAGCGGCGAACGATGGTCCGGCGGGCCGTGATCTCTCCCGAAGAGAGGGCGGAGGTCGGACGCACCATTTCAGTCCCTCAACAGGCGGGCGGCCGACGGGGCGAAGGCCACCCCGATGGCGGCGCCGATCTCGACCCGCTCCGGCGCCCCCGCCGCGTTCTGCCGCCGGGCGATCGGATGCTGCCCGCTGGCGAGTTCGAGGTGATAGTGGGTGTCGGTGCCGAAATAGACCGCATTGGTCAACGTCGCGGACAGGGTGTCCGGCGCGCCCCGTTCGCGAAGGACGATATGCTCGGGGCGCACCACCACGGTCAGGTCGCCCTTCGGATCCACACCGTCGGGCAGATCCGTCTCGACCGACACCGTGTCCCCGATCCTGATGCGAATCCCGCCGTCGACGATACCTTCGGAGGTCGCGGACAGGAAATTGGTCTCACCGATGAAACTGGCCACGAACCGGTTGGCGGGCTGGTCGTAGATCTCACGCGGGGCGCCGATCTGCAGGACATGCCCGTCCCGCATCACCGCGATCCGGTCCGACATGGTCAGGGCTTCTTCCTGATCGTGGGTCACGAAGATGAAGGTGATGCCGGTCTCATGCTGCAGGCGCTTGAGCTCGATCTGCATTTCCTTGCGCAGCTTCAGATCCAGGGCCGACAGCGGCTCGTCCAGCAGCAGCACCTTCGGTGCGGGCGCGAGCGCACGGGCCAGGGCCACCCGCTGCTGCTGGCCGCCTGAAATCTGCGAGGTCAGCCGATTGCGCATCGGCTCCATCTTGACGAGTTTCAGCATCCGGTCGACGGTCTGGTCGACCTCTGCGTTCGGGCGGCCCAGCATGCGCAGGCCGAACGCGATGTTCTCCGCCACCGAGAGATGCGGGAACAGGGCGTAGCTCTGAAAAACCGTGTTCACCTGACGGCGATAGGGCGGCAGATCGGAGATGTCCTCGCCATGCAGCAGCAGTTGTCCGGCGCTGGGATGCTCGAACCCCGCGATCATCCGCAGCAGGGTCGTCTTGCCGCAACCCGACGGGCCCAGCAGGGTGAAGAACTCTCCCTCCGCGATACTGACGGAAACGCTGTCGAGCGCATGGAAATCCCCCTCCGGACCGCGGAAAATCTTGGAGACGCCGCGCGCCTCCATGGCGACGGCAGGCTGGGATTGGGCTTCCATGGGACCGATGGTCGTCCTTGTTGATCAGGATCTCTCAGAGGCATGCTGCGCTGCGATAGTCTTGACCGAGGCCGCCGGGAGGTCAAATCGGCGGTTGAGGAGTCATCCTCCCGGGGCGCCCTGAGTGTTCACGTAGAGCGCGTAGAGGGACTGGCTGGAGGCCATGAACAGCCGGTTGCGCTTGGCGCCTCCGAAACAGACATTCGCGCACCGTTCCGGCAGGCGGATTCGACCGATCGGCGTTGCGTCCGGGGCGAACACCAGTACCCCGTCCAGGTCCGGCGTGCCCATGCCCCAGCCGCACCAGAGATTGCCGTCCAGATCGCACCGCATACCGTCCGGCGTGCCCCCGGGGCCGGCATCGATCAGCACCCGTTTGCCCGAGATGGCCTTGCCGCAGGGGCTGACGTCATAGGCCAGGATCTTGCGGTTCGGCACGCCACGGGACTCGACCACGTAGAGCAGCTTCTCATCCGGCGAAAAGCACAGACCGTTCGGCCCCAAGACGTCATCCGCCACGATGTGCGGCTCACCCGTCTCCCCGTCGATCCGGTACACCGCCTGCGGAAGTTCGGAGATGGCCTTGTGGCCTTCATAATGCCCCGCGATTCCGAAGGGCGGGTCGGTGAACCAGATCGAGCCGTCGGATTTCACCACCACGTCATTCGGCGAGTTCAGCCGCTTGCCCTGGAAACCGTCCATCAGAACGGTGACGCTGCCATCGTATTCGGTCCGGGTGACCCGCCGGCCGCCATGCTCGCAGGTCACCAGCCGGCCCTGCCGGTCGCGGGTGTTGCCGTTGCCGAAGTCAGACGGCTGACGCCAATTGCTGACCGTGCCGGTCTCCTCGTCCCATTTCAGAATCCGGTTGTTCGGGATGTCGCTCCACAGCAGATAGCGCCCGTCGCCGAACCAGACCGGGCCTTCCGCCCAACGGCACCCGGTGTAGAGACGTTCGACGGCGGCACTGAACACCACGTATTTGGCGAACCGGTCGTCGAGGGTCTCGATCAGCGGATCGGGGTATCGCGGCGGCTCCCGCCAACCGCCTGAGAGCGGGATATCGGTGGGCAGGGTTCCGGTCATCTGAGTGTTTCCATCGGAAAGGGTTCGGGAAGTCTAGGACAACCGAAGGACGCGCGCCATCGTCCGCTTCAGGCCCGGAACGCCCCTTTCGTCCGGTTCGCGAACGCCACCAGGGACAGCATGACCGGCACCTCCACCAGGACACCCACCACCGTCGCCAGGGCCGCGCCGGAGTTCAACCCGAACAGGCTGATCGCCACCGCGACCGCCAGCTCGAAGAAATTCGAGGTGGCGATCATGGCGCAGGGGGCCGCGACCGAGAACGGCACCCGCCAGGCCCAGGCCGCCGTGTAGGCGACCGCGAAAATCCCGTAGGTCTGGACCAGCAGCGGCACCGCGATCAGGACGATGACCAGGGGCTGGTCCAGAATCGTCTGTCCCTGGAACCCGAACAGCAGCACCACGGTCGCCAGCAGCCCGATGATCGATAGCGGCTTCACGGTTCCGGTGAACCGCGCGACCGCTGCCGCTTCGTCCTGGCCCGCGCGGCCGGCGGAGCGGGTCAGGGCGCGCCGGGTCAGAACCCCGGCGACCAAGGGGATCACCACGTAGAGCACCACCGAGAGGACCAGGGTCTCCCAGGGCACCACGATGTCCGTCACGCCCAGCAGCAGGGCCACGATCGGCGCGAAGGCGAACACCATTATCAGATCGTTCACCGAGACCTGGACCAGGGTGTAGTTCGCGTCCCCGTTCGTAAGCTGCGACCAGACGAAGACCATCGCGGTGCACGGGGCGGCCCCCAGGATGATCAGCCCGGCCACGTATTCGAGCGCGGCCTCGGCCGGGATCAGGTCGGCGAAGATCCACTGGAAGAACAGCACCGCCAGCGCCGCCATGGTGAACGGCTTGATCACCCAGTTGACGACCAGGGTGATCACAAGCCCCTTCGGCCGCTCGGCGATCTGTCCCAGGCTGGAGAAATCGACGCTCACCATCATCGGGTAGACCATCGCCCAGATCAGGATCGCCACCACCAGATTGACATGGGCGATCTCGAACCCCGCGAGCATCTGGAACAGTTCCGGGGTCAGGGTCCCCAGCAGCAGCCCCGCCCCGATGCTCAACCCGACCCAGAGCGAAAGCCATCGCTCGAAGACTCCGATTCCGTCGCCGCCCGGACGGCGTTCCATGTCACTCAATTCAGCTCCTCACGATCTGGTCCGGGCGTCCCCGAATGCGGTTCGGTCGGGTGGTCACCGGTTCAGGCGATTTCGTGCGACTTGGTCCCGATGTCCGACAACCGCTGGCGCAAGGCAAGATCGTCGATCGTGCGCAGCGGCAGATTGACGAAGATCGAGATCCGCGTGTTCAGCTGCCGGAAGGCCTCGGCGAAGGCGAACCGCTTTTCGGCCTCGGTCCCCGGAACGGAAACCGGATCGACGATCGGCCAGTGGGCGGCGATCGGCGAGCCCGGCCAGACCGGACAGGTCTCCTTGGCCGTATCGTCGCAGACCGTGAAGACGAAATCCATCCTGGGTGCTTCAGGTCCTGTGAACTCGTCCCAGCTTTTCGAGCGCAGGCCGTCCACCACGAAGTTCTGCTGCCGCAGCAGATCGACGGCGTAGGGGTGGAGCGTGCCGGACGGGGCGTTGCCGGCGCTGTGGGCTTTGAACCGGCCTTGGCCGAGACGCTGCAGGATACATTACGCCATGATGCTGCGGGCGGAGTTGGCGTGACAGAGGAACAGGACGTTGTGCGTGCGATCATGTGTCATGCTTCGATCCCTCCACGGAAACGAGGTCGCGTGTCGCTCCCGCGCGAGGACGCGGGCCGTGCGACTATTCCCCAAGCACTTTTACTATTCAAGTATATTTGAATTGTTACACTTTGAGGAAGCGCTCACGCCCAAATTTTAGGCGATTGCCTCCCGGCGGACAGCGGCGCGGGCCCGCGCTCCCGCGCCCCAGAGCGGTTCACCTACGCCATCCACGAGATTCGCCGGGAAGATCAGCGCACTATCCAAAACCTCCGGGCGCTGGCACGGGGCTTGCGGGTCCAGCCCGGTGCAGCGCGTCTAGGGTTCCGGCCATGCTCGTTCATGGTGCTGGTCCGAGAGACGCAATTCGGCCGCAAGCCAGGAACATGGCGACAGGGCCGGAAACACGGCGGGCCAAAATCCCGGGAGGTCACTGCACAGGTTTGCCGAGCGCAAATCCCTCCCTTGGGCCGTGCTCTGCAACCATGACCACGACGTGAGATGCGGCGCCCGCAGGCGAGGCGCCGGTGGCAGTTGCAGCTAAGGAGAGACGTCCATGATCCGCTCCCTCATCGCCGGTTTGGCAATCGCGTTCGCGCTGACCGCGGCCGCCCCGTCCCAGGCCCAGACCAAAGACAGCTTCAAAGTGTGCTGGTCGATCTATGTCGGCTGGATGCCCTGGGGCGAGATCCAGTCCTCGGGCCTGATGAAGAAATGGGCCGACAAATACGGCATCTCGGTCGAGATCACGCAGATCAACGACTACATCGAGTCGATCAACCAATACACGGCCGGCGAATATGACGGCTGCTCCATGACCAATATGGATGCGCTGTCGATCCCGTCCGGCGGCGGGGTCGACACCACGGCGCTGATCGTCGGTGACTACTCCGACGGCAATGACGGGATTATCCTGAAGGACAAAACGACGCTGGCCGACATCAAAGGCCAGACGGTCAATCTGGTCGAGTTGTCGGTCTCCCACTACCTGCTGGTCCGGGCGCTCGATTCGGTCGGTCTGACCGAACAGGACATCACCGTGGTCAACACCTCGGACGCGGATATGGTCGCCGCCTACAGCACGGCGGACGTGACCGCCGTTGTCACCTGGAACCCGCTGCTCAGCGAGATCTCCGCCATGTCGAACGCCAATCCGGTCTTCGATTCCAGCCAGACCCCGGGCGAGATCATCGACATCATGATGGTCAACACCGAGACCCTGGCCGCCAATCCGAAGTTCGGCATGGCCCTGACCGGAGCCTGGTACGAGATGATGTCGATCATGTCGAAGACCGATGCTGCGGGTGCCGCCGCACGGACCGCGATGGCGGAAGCCTCCGGCACCGATCTGGCCGGTTACGACGCCCAGCTGGCCTCGACCGAGATGTTCTACAGCCCGTCCGACGCGGTCGCCTTCACCAAGGACCCGCTGCTGATGAAGACCATGGACTTCGTGCGCAGCTTCTTGTTCGCCAAGGGCATTCTGGGGACCAGCGCGGACAGCGTCGACTTCGTCGGCATCGCATTTCCGGACGGCCAGATCCTGGGCAACACCGACAACGTCAAACTTCGGTTCGACACCACCTATATGCAGATGGCGGCGGACGGAAAGCTCTAGGCCGACCGTCGGTCGAGCGGACGGGCGATGCGCCTGATCAACCAAAAGATCTCGCGGCCGGCGCATGTCGCGCTGGCCGCGCTGCCTTTCGTGCTCGCCATCATCGCCTACACGGTGGCAAGCGACCTGCGGCTGCAAGCAAATCCGGCCGACAAGCTGCTGCCGTCCTTCGCGTCCATGGCGGACGCCTTCTGGCGGATGGCGGCCGAACCGGACCGGCGGTCGGGCGACATTCTGCTCTGGGGTGATACCGCAGCCAGCTTGGCGCGGCTCTGCATCGGGGTGGGGATCTCCACCGGCTTGGCCGTGGTGCTCGGCATTCCGATCGGGCTGATACCGGTGGCACGCTCCAGCCTGTCCTCCTTCGTCTCGACCCTCTCGCTGATCCCCCCCATCACGGTCCTGCCGGTCCTGTTCATCATGGTCGGCCTTGGAGAGCTGTCGAAGATCTCGCTGATCGTGTTCGGAACCGCCCCGGTGATGATCCGGACCATCGCCCTCGCCGTCGCGGAGCTGCCGAAGGAACTGTTGATCAAGGCCCAGACATTGGGGGCCTCCACCTGGCAGATCATTCTCCGGGTTGTCCTGCCGCAGATCCTGCCTCGGGTGGTGGTGGCGATCCGGCTGGGTCTGGTGCCGGCCTGGATTTTCCTGATCTCTGCCGAGGCCATCGCTTCGACCGAGGGCCTGGGCTACCGCATCTTCCTGGTGCGCCGCTATCTGGCGATGGACATCATCCTGCCCTATGTCGCCTGGATCACCGTCATCGCGGTGGTGCTCGACCGAGGACTGCTGATGCTCTCACGCAAGAGCTTCCGGTGGGCCCATCTGGGAGACGACGCCGAGGGGGGCCGGCTATGACGGCGTCCGGCATCTCGGTGCGCGACCTCTCGATGTCCTATGATGGGGTCCCGATCCTGGAACGGGTCTCGATCGATATCGCGTTCGGCACCTTCTGTACCATCGTGGGTGCCTCCGGTTGCGGCAAGTCGACCTTCCTTCGCTTGCTTCTGGGCCAGGAGCGTCCGTCAGGTGGTATGATCCTGCTCGACGACGCGCCGATCCCGCATGAGCCGACACCGGAGCGCGGCATCGTGTTCCAGCGCTATTCGATCTTCCCGCATCTTACGGTGCGAGAGAACCTCCTAATGGCGGCGGATTTCCAGGGCTCGCCGTTTCTGGGGCGTATCTTCGGGGCCCGACGCCGGGCGGCACGGGAGGCGGCGGACGCCCTGTTGGAGAAGGTCGGCCTGACCGCTGCCGCCGACCGCTATCCCGCCCAGCTTTCGGGCGGCATGCAGCAGCGGGTAGCGATCGCCCAGGCACTGACGATGAAGCCGAAAGTGCTGCTGATGGACGAGCCCTTCGGCGCGCTGGACCCCGGCGTCCGCGCCGACATGCAGAGCTTGATCCTGGAGATCTGGCGCGAGCAGGATATGACGGTATTCATGGTCACCCATGATCTGCAGGAGGCCTTCAGACTGGGAACGCGACTGATCGCCTTCGACAAGGTTCGGGTCGATCCGCAGTTCCCGAATGCCTATGGCGCCAGGATCACCTACGATCTGCCGATCGACGATGTCACCGAGCCTCCAATGGATCCGGATGCCGGATTAGCCTTACCCGACAATAGGGCCGAAGGAGCCGAAATCGCATGCTGAACGACCGCCTGTCCCGCCGCACCACCTCCCGCGCCGGCGCGCCGCTTGATCGCTCCCGGATCGGACGGCCCCAATTCGGCCGCCGGTTCCATCATCCGGACTTCAATGCCCGGGAGACCCAGGGGTGGAAATCCGTCCAGGCCGAGGGACGTCTGCCCGAGGACGGCTGGCGCCAGGAGCAGCAATGGGCGCTCGACATGGGCCTGCCGGGGTCCGACAGCCTGACCGACAAGACCATCCCGACCTTCGCGCGGGGGGAGCTGCCGCATTTCGCCGGCATCAACACCTTCCTCAAGGCGCCCTATGTTGAGAATGTGCGGGATGTGGGCAAATTCGATGCTGCGGTGCTGGGAATCCCATTCGACAGCGGCACCACCTACCGACCCGGCACCCGCTTCGGCCCGCAGGGCATGCGCCGCATCTCCGCCCTCTACACCCCCTACAATTACGAGATGGGGGTAGATCTGCGGGAACAGATGACCCTGTGCGATGCCGGCGACGTGTTCACGATCCCGGCGAATCTGGAGAAGAGCTTCGACCAGATCACCAAGGGCGTCAGCCACGTGTTCTCGTCCGGCGCGCTGCCGATCATGCTGGGCGGCGACCACTCGATCGGCTTCCCCTGCGTGCGTGGCATCGCGCAATGCACCAGCAAACGGATCGGCATCATCCATTTCGACCGCCATATCGATATCCAGGAGAAGGACCTGGACGAGCGGATGCACACCACGCCCTGGTACTGGGCGACCGAGATGGACAATGTACCCGCCACCAATTTGGTGCAGCTCGGCATCGGCGGCTGGCAGGTGCCCCGTGCCGGGGTCCAGGAAGCCCGCAAGCGCGAGACCAATGTGCTGACCATCGACGATATCGAACGGCTCGGCCTGGAGAAGACCGCCGAGATCGCGTTGGAACTGGCCTGGAAGGATGCCGACGCGGTCTATATCTCCTTCGACGTGGATTCGGTCGATTGCGGCTTCGTGCCGGGAACCGGCTGGCCAGAGCCCGGCGGATTCCTGCCGCGTGAGGTGCTGAAACTGCTGGGTCTGGTCTCCGCCCCAGGCATCTGCGGGCTGGAAGTGGTCGAGGTCAGCCCGCCCTACGACACCTCCGACATCACAGCATTGCTCGGGGTCCGGGTGGCGGTCGAGGTGATGGGATCGCTGGTCGCCCACGGCAAGATGGGCTCCCACAAGGGCATCATCGACAAGCCGGTCAGCTTCTAGGGGGAGAGCCGCACATGCACAGCCCCAACCCCCACCCGCATTCGCACGGCCATTCCCACGGGCATTCCCACGAGCCGGGCCATAACGCCCACGATCATGCGCCGACACAGTGGCAGACCCCGCACCTGCCGGAGGGCGCGGTGGAATCTGCACCCGAACCGGACAGCCGCAAAGATCTGGATTTGGTCGAGAAAGCCTTTGTCGACGGCTTCGCGGTCACCCAGGACGCGACCAGCTTCCTGCGGCTGGCCTGCATTCCGTTTTCCGCCATAAAGCCCGACGGCACCCGGCTCAAACTGTTGCGGGTCGAGCAGGCGGCACGGGTCGATGTCGGCTCGGTAACGCCGCACATCGGCGGCGACAGCTTCCGGTACGACCCGCTGCCGGCGGCCATGACCTCGCGCCGGGACGATCTGCGCTTCATCTATTTCGACGGCACCGGCACGGTGGGTCTCAGTCTGGGCGAGGTCCGGGATCTGAAGGACGATACCGAGACCTGAACGGGGTCCTAAGCAAGATCCGCCGGCTCCGCTTCAAGAGCAGCGCGGAGGGCACCTTGACCGACCGACCGGTCGCTGAAGATTTTCCAGGCATCGACGCCCTGATGGAAAAACAGCTCGTAGCCGGACAGGGTTCTCAGCCCGGCCTCCGCCGCATCTTCCAGGAACTGGGTCTCGATCGGGGTGTAGACCGCATCGAACGCCCAGGCGGCGTCGGCCATATGCGGTTTGGGCAACGGCGTACCCTCATAGCCGACCATGCCGACCGGGGTGCAGTTGATCAGGCCCTTGGCCCCCGCCACCGCCTGCGCCGGATCGTCGGTCACCAACGTACGCAATCCCGGCTGCGCGTCGCATAGGGCCTCGGCCAACGCTTCCGCCTTGTCCAGATCCCGCTCGACGATCCGGATGTCCTGCAATCCGAGCGCGATCAGCCCGAAGGCGACCGCCTTGCCGACCCCACCGGCGCCGGCCATGCAGACCGGCCCCGGCGCCGTCTGGTCGCCCATCTCGGCGCGGTAGGCCGCGACGAACCCAGAATAGTCCGTATTGAACCCCTTTGGCCCATCCGAACCGAACACCACCGTGTTGACCGCCCCGATTGCCGCTACCAAGGGATCCTGGATGGTGACTTTTCCGGCCGCGCGCTCCTTGTAGGGGTAGGTGACGTTGATCCCACGGTAGCCGCTCTCGGTGCAGTGGGCGAAAACCCCGTCGAAATCGAGCTCCATCCGCGCCGGGATCAGACGGTCATATCGAACCTCGAGCCCACTGAGCCGCCCCGCCAGCCGGTGCAGGACCGGCGCCCGGGACGCCACGATATTGTCGCCGATCAGGCCGAGCAGAAGATCCGGGGGCGTGTCGGACATTTGCTGTCTCCTTACCCAGGATTTGGGCCGCGAAACCGCACGCGGTCAAGCACAGGCCCTCACGGCTTCACATACCCCTCGGTCCGGTCCCAGGCGCGCGCGGCCTCAGGTCTTTCCGACACGGGGCCGTAGCCGCCCCCGCCGGCGGTGCACAGCCGGATCAGATCGCCTTTTGCCACCGCCAGCCCCGCCACCTTCGACGGCAGCTCCTCGGTCTCTCCGGTCGTCGCTCTGGTGATGCTCAGAGATCCCGGCCGACCCGGCTCGCCGCCCTCGAGGCCATAGGGTCGGAACTTGAACCGCTCCAGGTTCGAGGCGAACACGCCTGCCGGCGCTTCCAGCCGGAACGCCCGCGTCAGGCCGAGCCCACCCCGCGTCCGGCCGTCGCCGCCGGAGCCCGGAATCAGACCGTATTCCTCGAACCGGATCGGAAGATCGTTCTCCAGCATTTCCACGGGCGCGTTGGCGATGTTGTGCAGGCCGCAGGAGAACCCGCTGGCGCCGTCCTCGCTCGGATGCGCGCCCCAGCCGCCGCATTCCAGGTCGAAGTACACCCGCCGCGTCCCGTCTTCGAGGAAACAGTTGAGCGCGTAGGCATAGCTGACCCCGTAATAGGCGGCCGGGACCGAACCCGGCATGGCCTTGTGGAACGCCCCCATCACCGTCGTGACGACCCGGTGCCCGGTCGCCATCCGGTTCGCCACCGGGGCGGGCGACAGGCAGTTCACCACGGTCCCCTCGGGGGCGGTTACGGTGACCGGACGATAACAACCGGCATTGGCCGGGATCTCCTGCCCCAGCGCCATCATGACACCGCACATCACCCCCGAATGAGACATGGCGAGCGTGCAGTTCACCGGTCCCCGCGCCTGCGGGCTCGACCCGGCCAGGTCGATCGTGATGCCGTCCCCGGCAACGGTCAGCGTGACCGCAACCTTCAGCGGGATATCACGGTCGATCCCGTCATCATCGACGAAATCCTCGAACCGATAGGTGCCATCTGGAATCTTGACGATCATCGCCCGCATCGCCGCCTCGGACTGATCCTGAATCCGGGCCATCGCGGCGGACAGCAGCTCGGGGCCGTAGCGTCGCCCGACCCGCTGCAGATTGGCGCTGCCGGTCTCCAGCGCCGCCAGTTGCGACGCGAAATCGCCGCCCACATTCGCCGGCTCCCGGGTGTTCCGCAGGAACAGCTTGATCACCTGCTCGTTGCGCTTGCCCCCTTCGGCCAGCTTGAGCGGCGGAAACCGGAAGCCTTCCTGGTAGATCTCGGTGGCGCTGGGATCGTAGGACCCGGCAGCCCCGCCCCCGACATCGAGATGATGGACCAGGATCCCGGCGATCGCGATCCGAACTCCGTCCAGGAACACCGGCTTGAAGGTCTGGATGTCCGAGAGGTGCTGGCCGCCGGCATAAGGGTCGTTGCAGATGATGATGTCTCCCTCGTGCCAGTCGTCGATCGGAATATGATTGGCCAGGATCTCCTCGAGACAGGAGGGCATCGAGTTCAGGTGCACCGGAATCGCGGTCGACTGGGCGACCGGTTTGCCCTCCGCATCGAACACGCAGGTCGAATAGTCGAGAATATCCCGCACCACCGACGACCGGCTGGTCCGCCAGATCGTCACGCTCATCTCCTCGGCTGCCGCAACCAGCGCGTTGCGGATGATCTCCACCTGGATCGGATCGAGCGTTCTCATGCTGTGGCTCCTTCGGGATGCTGATCGGCGATCAGCGCGCCGGTCGGATGAACGGTGAGGGACCAGCCAAGCGGGACCAGCAGGGTGGAGTGCGCCTCCTCGACGATCAGCGGACCTGAGACATTTTCCCCGGGGGCAAGGCTGTCACGGGTCAGGATCGCCACATCATGAAGGCGTCCACCGATCCGGACCGGGCGGGCGGGTCTGACCTGAGACGAGGCCGAGGGCGCGAACGGACGCTTCCCCGGTTTCGACAGGCGCCCCGTCGCCGCCAGCCGCACGGTCACGACATCCGGGGTGACGTGGCGCTCGGCATGGGCATATTGCCGCTCGTGGGCGTCGTGGTAGGCGGCAACGGTGGCCGCCAGGTCGCCGTCGTATGCTGCGCCGATCTCGTAGGCCTGACCGGGATACCGCAGGTCGAGGGTGACCGGGTAGGAACGGTCCGCGGCCGGAATGCCGTCGCGTGCCAACAGGGTCTCCCCCTCAATCCGCATCTCGGAGATCAGCGCTTCGATCGTCGGAAGCGTGGCCGCGCTCGCCTGCATCAGGCGGGACCGGGCGATGTCGTGGACCACATCCCCGAAAAGCATCCCCCAAGCGCTCAACGTGCCGGGATCCCGCGGAAACACCACCCGGCGGGCGCCGATTTCGGCGGCGGTGTCACAGGCGTGCAGCCCGCCGGCGCCGCCGAACGAGATCAGGGCAAAATCCTGCGGATCCAGGCCCTTCTCGAACAGCGACAACCGGATCGCCGACGCCATGTGGGTGGTGGCGATGGCGACGATGCCGTCTGCCGCCGTCCCCTCGTCCATACCGAGCGGCGTGGCGACCCTCTCGGCGATCGCGGCCGCCGCCCCCGCCCGATCCAGATCCATGGCGCCGCCCAGGAAGAACGCCGGATCGATCCGGCCCAGGGCCGCATTGGCATCCGTTACCGTCGGCTCGACCCCGCCGCGCCCGTAGCAGACCGGCCCAGGCCGCGCCCCGGCGCTTTCCGGCCCGACCAACAGCCGTCCGGTCCCGTCGGCCCGCGCGATCGAGCCGCCGCCGGCCCCGATCGTCCGGATCTCGATCATCGGCAGCCGCACCGGCAGCCCGTCCACTTTGCCTTCCGTCACCAGCCGGATCGCACCGCCGTCGACCACGGAGACGTCGTAGGAGGTCCCCCCCATGTCCACCGCAACCAGGTTCGGCATATCGAGATCCGCCGACAGCACCTCCGCCGCACGCGCGCCACCCGCCGGCCCCGACAGAAGCAGACGCGCGGGCTGTTCCCCCGCGATCTGCGGAGTGGTGACCCCGCCATTGGATTGCACCAGATAGACCGGCGTCCCGATCCCGGCCTCCTCGAGCCGCCCGTTGAGGCGGTCGAGATAGGTCTTCACCACCGGCATCAGCAGGGCGTTCAGGACGGCGGTCGAGGTGCGCTCGAATTCGCGGATCTCCGGGCTGACAGCATGGCTGCAGGACACGTAAACACCCGGGGCGATCTCGGAGACGATCTCCGCGACCCGCCGCTCGTGCGCCGGGTTGGCATAGGAATGCAGCAGCGCGACCGCCACGGTCTCGGCCCCGGCCGCAACCGCCGCCCGCACGGCGACCCGCACGCTCTCCTCATCGAGCGCCGTCACCACCGACCCGTCGGCCCGCAGCCGTTCAACCACCCCGAACCGGCGGGACCGCGGCACCAGCAAGGGGCGGTCCTCGGCTTTGTTGGCGTAGACCACCTGGCGGAAATGCCGCCCGATCTCCAGAACATCGGTAAAGCCCTGGGTGGTCAGCACCGCGCCCTTCGGCAGCTTCCGTTCCAGCACCGCGTTGGTCGCGATCGTGGTGCCGTGCATGATCGCGCGGATGTCCGACAGCCGAAAATCAAACAGCTCGGCCGCCTGAACGATACCCGCGATCAATCCCTCCGAAGGGTCGGCGGGCGTGCTCGGCACCTTGTGGGCGTGGGTCTCACCGGACGCTTCGTCCAGAATCTGCACATCGGTGAAGGTCCCACCGATATCAATGGCGACGCGTATCGCGGGCATGAGGAAAACCTTGAGACGGTGTCGGAAACTGGAACCGGGCGGATCCAGAGAGCATGACAAAGCCTTGGCTCGAGTTCGTCAATGCTCTTCAATCTCGAACAAATGTTGCAGTGCGATGTTGCATTGCGGTTGGAATCGGGCCACGACCTCCCAAGTGTTTGCGGTCGGTCGGAGATTTCGACGCCCTTCGTGCCCATGCAGTGCCCAGACCTGCGACCTCTGCTCGACCCAGCGAGCCCTATCGGGAGATTCCCCATGCGAGCCTGGATACTAGCCATCACAGCCCTCGGTCTTCTCGCGGCATGTGACCAGCCCGATGGCGGCGG
The DNA here is from genome assembly GCA_024742605.1 of Alphaproteobacteria bacterium. GTDB lineage: Bacteria > Pseudomonadota > Alphaproteobacteria > Thalassobaculales > Thalassobaculaceae > JANSYC01. The sequence continues at coordinate 63,303 of JANSYC010000001.1, forward strand.
CGGAGCGGGGGGGGGCGGAAACCAGCCGCCGCCGACCGTGACAGTGGCAAAACCGGTGACCAAGAAAATCGTCGAAGACGACGAATTCGTCGGGCGGTTTGAAGCGGTGGACTCGGTCGACCTGCGGGCTCGGATCGGGGGCTATCTGGATACCATCAATTTCGTCGACGGCACCAAGGTGGAACGGGGCGATCTGCTGTTCACCATTGACCAGCGGCCCTTTCTCACATCCCTGCGCCAGGCCGAGTCCAGCCTGCAGGCGGACGAGGCGAGTTTCAATTTCGCCAAGCAGCAGCTGGAGCGGGCGGAGCAGCTTTTGAACCGCGGCAACATCTCACGCAGCGTCGTGGACCAGCGGAGGGAGAGTTTTCTGTCGGCCCAAAGTGCGATTGAGGGATCACGCGCCGCGCTGGAACGGGCTCGGCTGGACCTGGAGTATACCGAAATACGGGCACCGATCTCCGGCCGGATCGGCCGTCATCTGATCTCGGCGGGCAATCTGATCGAGGCGAACGCCAGCGTTCTCACCTCGATCGTGTCGATCAACCCGATCTACTTCTATTTCGACATCAACGAGCGTTATTTCCTGTCCTACAGCCGAGACGCACAGGCGCGCGGCGCATCCCTTCAGGAAGGCGGCGGCGGGCTCAAGGTCTCGGTGACCCTGGGGGCCGGTCAGAACGAAGAGGTCCGCACCGGTGTCCTGGACTTCTCGGAGAACCGGATCGATCAGAACACCGGCACCATGCGGGTCCGGGCGGTCATCGACAATTCCGATGAATTCCTGCAGCCGGGTCTGTTCGGCCGAATCAATGTTCCGGGCTCACTGCCCTATGACGGGATCCTGATCCCGGACGAAGCGATCGTCGCGGATCAGCAGCGGCGCCTGGTCTACGTACTCGACGGCGAGAACAAGGCCCGCCAGGTCGAGGTTCGCCCCGGTCCCCGGATCGACGGCTATCGGGTGATCCGCGAAGGCCTCGAAGGCGACGAGCAGATCGTGATCAACGGCCTGATGCGGGTCCGCCCAGGTTCCCCCGTCACGCCAGAGGTGGTCGAACTGCCGCCCGTGGCCGAGTAAGGACGACCGTCATGGGTATAGGTCATTTCTTCGTCAACCGTCCGATCTTCGCAACGGTGCTCTCGCTGATCACGGTGATCATCGGGCTGGTATCCTACGGCCAGTTGCCGGTCTCCCAGTATCCCGAAATCGCGCCGCCCTCGATCGTGGTGCGGGCCACCTATCCGGGCGCCGACGCCACCACCGTGGCGAATACCGTGGCCAATCCGCTGGAGCAGGAGGTCAACGGGGTCGAAGGCATGATCTACATGTCCTCCTATTCGACCTCGGACGGCGCGATGTCGCTGACCATCACCTTCGAGCTCGGCACCGATCTGGACGCCGCTCAGGTGCTGGTCCAGAACCGGGTTTCGATCGCCGAACCGCGGTTGCCGGAAGAGGTGCGCAGGCTGGGGGTCACCACGTCGAAGAGTTCGCCCGACCTGATGATGGTCGTGCATATGCTGTCTCCGGACGACACCTTCGATCAGCTCTATGTCTCGAACTACGCCCGCGCCCGCGCCCGGGATCTGCTGGTGCGGCTTGAGGGCGTCGGCGAAGTGCTCCTGTTCGGTGAGCGGCAGTTCGCCCTTCGGGTCTGGCTCGACACCGACAAACTCGCGGCCTACGGCATCACACCGGGCGATGTGGTCTCGTCCCTGCGCGAACAGAACGTCCAGGTCTCCGGCGGCGCGCTCGGCACCCCGCCCAATGACGGCGACAACGCCTTCCAATACGTCGTCACCACTCAAGGCCGTTTCAGCGATCCCAAGGATTTCGGCAACGTCATCGTCCGTGCGACCGAGGACGGGCGGATCGTGCGCGTGCGCGACGTCGCCCGGGTCGAACTGGGTGCCAAGGACTACATCTCGAACTCCTACCTGAACAACAAGCCCGCAGTGGCACTGGGTATCTTCCAGCGGCCGGGAACCAACGCACTCGCGACCGCCGACGAGATCATCGCCACCATGGACGAACTGGCGACAGAGTTCCCACCGGGTTTGGCCTATCAGGTGGTCTACAATCCGACCGAGTTCATCAGCTCGTCGATCGACGCGGTCTACGCGACGATCTTCGAAGCCGTGATCCTGGTGGTGATCGTGATTCTGGTGTTCCTCCAGAGCTGGCGGACCGCCCTGATCCCGATCCTGGCGATTCCGGTGTCGCTGATCGGCACCTTCGCGGTGATGCTCATGCTCGGCTACTCGCTCAACATGCTGACCCTTTTCGGCCTGGTGCTGGCGATCGGCATCGTGGTCGACGATGCGATCGTGGTGGTCGAGAATGTCGAGCGCAACATGGCCAACGGCATGTCGCCCCGCGAGGCGGCCCACCAGACCATGACCGAAGTGGCCGGCGCACTGATCGCGACCTCTCTGGTGCTGATCGCGGTGTTCGTACCGACCGCCTTCGTGCCCGGGATCTCCGGCCAGTTCTACACCCAGTTCGCGGTCACGATCTCGGTCTCGACGGCGATCTCGTCGATCAACTCGCTGAGCCTGTCGCCGGCCCTTGCAGCCGTGCTGCTGCGCCCGCACGACGCGCCGAAATCACAGAACCCGCTGGCGGCGTTCGGCCGTAAGCTGGCGGACGGCTTCAACCGCGGCTTTGACCGGATGGCCTCGGCCTATGCGTCCCTGGTCGGACTGATGGCACGCCGCAACACGGTCCTGGTCGGAACGCTGATGGTGTTCGGCGGCCTGATTTACGGCGCCTATTTCATGCTGACCACCGTGCCCCGCGGGTTCATTCCGACCCTCGACCAGGGCTACGCCATCGTGGTCGTGCAGCTTCCGAGCGGCGCCGCCCTGAACCGCACCGATGCGGTCATCAAGGAGGCGTCCGAGATCGTCCGCACCAGCCCCGGCATCACCGACGCGGTCGCCTTTGCCGGTTTCTCCGGCGCCACCTTCACCAATGCGTCGAACCAGGGCGTGATCTTCGCCCGGTTCGACAGTTTCGAGAACCGGCTGGCCCAGGGGCTGCCGGCCGAGGCCGTCATCGGACAGCTCTTCGGCCGTCTGCAGTCGATCCGCGAGGCCTTCATCATCGCGATCGCGCCACCGCCGGTCCGCGGCATCGGCCAGGGCGGCGGTTTCAAGATGCAGGTTCAGGACCGGGAAAGCACCGAGATCGGCGACGTGCTGAACGCTGCCAATTCGGTGATCGGAGCCGCCAATCAGACCCCGGGCGTGGCCGGTCTCTATACCACCTTCGCCGCCTCAAGCCCGCAGATCTTTCTGGAGATCGACCGGGTGCGGGCACAGATGCTGAACGTGCCAATCTCCAGCATCTTCGAAGCGCTCTCGACCAATCTGGGGGCGACCTATGTGAACGACTTCAATGCCTTCGGGCGCATCTACCAGGTTCGGGCCCAGGCCGATCAACAGTTCCGGCAGGACCCGGCCGACATTCTGCGCCTGAAAGTGCGGTCGACCACCGGCGCCCTGGTGCCGCTCGGGACCCTGGTCGATATCCAGGATCGGGCCGGACCGGATCTGGTCCAGCGCTACAACATGCTGGTCTCGGTCCCGGTCCAGGGCGCGGCGGCCCCGGGTGTCTCGACCGGTGAGGCGCTTACGATCATGGAGGGTGTGGCCGACAAGGTCCTGCCGGAGGGGATGACCTTCGAATGGACCGAACTCGCCTTCCAGGAGGCCAATACCGGGAACGCGGCGGTCTATATCTTCGCCCTGGCCGTCGCCTTCGCATTCCTGGTGCTGGCCGCCCAGTACGAAAGCTGGATCCTGCCGCTCGCCATCATCCTGATCGTGCCGACCAGCTTGCTGGCGGCGCTTCTGGGCGTGTCCTTCCGGGGCATGGACAACAACATCCTGACCCAGGTCGGCCTGATCGTTCTGGTTGGTCTGGCGGCGAAGAACGCGATTCTGATCGTGGAATTCGCCAAACAGCTGGAGGAGGAAGGCAAATCGCTGACCGAGGCCATCGTCACCTCGGCCCGCCTGCGGCTGCGGCCGATCCTGATGACCGCCTTCGCCTTCATCCTGGGCGTGCTGCCGCTGGCGGTCGCGACCGGACCCGGTGCCGAGATGCGTCAGTCCATCGGAACGGCCGTGTTCTCCGGCATGTTGGGTGTCACCTTCTTCGGGCTGATCTTCACCCCGGCCTTCTACATTCTGCTGCGGCGCATGGTCGGTGCCGGAAAGGCAGAAAACCCGGAGCCGCAAAAGGCGGAGTAACGGCAGTCCGTCCCGCGACGGCGGGGGCCTATTTGGAAAACAGATAGACCCCCACAGCCACCATGACGCCGCTTGCCGCCCGGTTGATCAGAATGTTGGCTCCGGACCCGAACCGACTTCCCGCCCGATGGGCGAGATAGGCGTAGACGAGCTTCACGCCCCCCACCGCCACCACCGAGATGCCCATGACGAGGCCTGCGTCCAGGTAGCTGATGTTGGTGAGGTCGATGAAGGCCGGCAGGAATCCAAGGTAGAACAGCACCACCTTCTGATCGGCCAGGGTGATGAAGAGACCTGTCAGGAAACTCGAGATCAGGGAGGGCGAGGCGGCGGATTCCGTGCCTTCGACGGATGCGCGACCGCTTCTCCACAGCTTGACGCCCATCCAGATCATATAGGCGCCGCCCACGTATTTTATCAGATAGGCGGCCTCGCCCATCGCCTCGGTGAGCAGCGCCAGGCCGAAGATCGCAAGGCATATGTAGACAATGTCGCCCAGCACGATCCCGGCGGTGGTCGCAACACCATGGGAGAGCCCATCGGCGGCCGAGCGGGTCGAAACCAGGAGAACGCTGACGCTCGGGATGATCGCCAGCACCAGCAGAGACCCCGTCAGCGCCAAGGCGTTCGCGAGCGTCATGCTGGACTCCATGACGATATCCTCCCGAGATGATTCTGATCGTTCCGAAACTCTGCTGAAAACCTACGAGCCCTGGGCCCAGAGTGGCAATGCTTGATTTCTGGCCACATCCCGCTCGTTCGACGGCCAACCGAAATAGGCCCGAGCCGAATTAATCAGTCGCGTGTGAACAGGATGTTTCCGGTAAGGGCAACGCCTTCAGTCTTGGCCAGAACTTCGGCTTCCATAGCCGCGTCCTTTCGAAAGCCCAGTGCCTCAAGTTGCCCGATCACCGCCGCATGCTGTTTGTAGTTCAGAGAGAGTTCGATCATCACGGATCTCAGCCGACGGTCGGCCAGCACCTTTTGCCCGCCCGCCACGATCGCGTGCTCCAGTCCGTCGACATCGATCTTGATGTGGCTGGGCATCGGCAGATCGTGGGTGTGGACCAGTTCGTCCAGGGTCACGGTTTGAATGCCCTGCGGGCGGACCGAGCGTCCTGCCATGTCGCTCGAGCCGGCGCGCGCGCCTTGTACCTGATGCCCGCTGCTCCCGAGGGCTTCCTGCGTGAGCAGGATCGTGCTGAAGCCGGACCTGTCAGAGAGACCGACGCAATAGGCGAGACAACGATCACCGATCTTGTTCAGCCCGATATTTTCGTTCAACAAGCCGAAATTCCGGGCTTCGGGTTCGAATGCGAACACACGGCACCCGGCCCCAACGGAGGCGTAAAGGCTGAAGAGTCCGATATTGGCACCGATGTCGAACAGCACATCGCCGGGAGTCATCCCGTCGAGCCATGTGATCGTCTCCGGTTCCTTGGTGCTAACCGTGAGCACCCGATAGGCGGAGATGCCGTTCGGTGTCGCATAGGTGATCGAGGTACCGGAGCCGTTTGCGATCGGACCATTCACCCGGATGATCGGACGCGCCTTTCCATAGCTGACCGCAAGATCGAGCAGTTTTTTTCGCGCATCGGGCTTGGTCGTTGCCTTCGGCGCGGCGTCGTCCGGTATGTCCGACATGAAACGGTCTCCAGTCAAATGTGCGTAGCCGACCGCCTGTCAGGCCGGCGAAATCAGACCGCTTGGATAACCCCATTCGGCGAGCGCGTCACCGGCAACCGACTCGAACGCGGCCAAGGCCGAATCATCGAATTCACCCCGCCATCCTTCGACTTCACCGCGCCGGTAGTGGGACTTCGGGTCCACTTGCCCCTGGCGTCGCCCTCCGGACAGTGTCTCGAAGCTGGAGGCCGAAACCGCTCGGGCGACAATTTCAGGGTCCGTGGACACGCCAAGGAACTCGAAAATCCGGGTCGCCTCCGCGAGCGTATCCCGATGCAACGTCTCATACTGCACGAGGATGGAGGCGTCAGGATTGCAGTCGGCGACACCCTTGCGGTTTCGCTCCACCCATTCCTTGGCGTACCAGCCGACATATTCTTCCCAGCTCATCTCCGTCGGAAGCTTTGCGCGAAACCTGGACCACGCCGATATCGCACCGTCCCGACCGTCCCGCATGACGTGGATGAACTTCGCTTTCGGAAAAAGCGCGTAGATACGACCCAGGTACATAATGTTCTCAGGCGTCTTCTCTCCAATCAATGCGGTCTTGGAGAGATCCCGATCACCGATATTTGCCTGCACCAGCTCCATATAGGCCAGCCGCAGCAGCCGGACCACGCCACCGCGCCGAAACCCACGCGAGGCGGGCGCCCAGACCGCTGCGTCTTCACCGCGCTTCTGGCTGTGATTCGCCACCACACGGCCGATCTGCCCGGCGAGCCCGCTCATGAACTGCGACTCCCCCAGACACACCACCTCGGGGTGGGCATCGAGCAACTGCTGAACCCAGGTCGTTCCTGAACGCGGAAGACCTCCGATGAAGAACACCGGCATTTCGGCAGCCCTGTCGCTCGATTTCGCCATCTCCAGGAATTCGGGAATGCTGGTCATGAACGCCTTCCGCAGCGGGTTCGCAATCGCCAAAGCTCTCTAAAATTTGGCTGGCAGAACCTTATGGCGGAAGGCGGCTTCCGGCTCAAGCGGATGCCCGGTCCGAGGGCGACCGAACCCAGACAGCCCCGTCAGGTCCCGGCGACATAAGCCGCGAGCTGGCGCACTTCCTCCTGGGTCTCATCAAGCCGATGTTTCACCACGTCGCCAATGGAAATGACCCCGACCACGGCACCCGCATCCACAACCGGAACATGACGAAACCGTCCGTTGCTCATCATTTCCATGACGTTGGAGATCGATTGATCTCTGCTGCACGTCACCACCGACTGGGTCATCAAGGCCGACACCTGCTCCTCGAGACATTCGGCTCCCCGCCGCGCAATCGCGCGCACGATATCCCGCTCAGAGAGAATGCCGACCAGGGTGCTTCCCTTCAGAACAACAACGGATCCGATCCGGCATTCCGTAAGTTGCTTGGCCGCCTCGGATACCGATCTGTCCGGCGCAATCGAATGAATTTCAGGACCTTTGGTCTTGAGTATATCCTGGACCAGCATTGCATCCTCCCAAATCTGGGGCGGAGGAGCGGCACGCGGGGCACGGGCCCGAAGATCGCTTTCACGTGGTCGTGTCCCCCTCGGAGACTCGACATGTCGGTCGGGCGCTCGGAACCGTCCGGATGAAGCCGAACCCACCCTTTTCACGGATCTTCTTGATGAAGATCTCTAAACATGATTATCCGCCGATCTCGGATATATGACAATAAAAAACGAGTTGACTATTCGGCCGAATGCTTGGGCACCGAAGCTTTGGCGTTGTACTCAACAGATCCGGCCCGGAGTCCGCAAATTTCTACGCGCCCCTCCGGAACTATTTCCACCCGACCCCCAAGACCACAGGCCACGGGTTTCCTGGTTCTCGCGTGACCCGGTTTCGACGGGTCCGAAGTTTTGAACCATAGCCCGCTGCGTATCGGCCGATAGACCAGTGCGTCCGGCGCATTTCCAATCGTTCCCGAAGACGAAGAACGACGGCCTCCAACCGTCCTCCCCTGCCCTCCACCGACCGCTTCAAAGCGACCGAATGCGCGGAAATGCGAGGGTTGCCGGACTTGCGTTCATAGGCAATTTACGACATATCTACGGCCCAGTGTGCGAGCGGTAAATTGGCACGGCGCCCCCGCTCCAATGAACCAAAACGGGCATTACCTATGGAATCTCGCGGTCGCTTCGTACTCGACAAGTACGACTTTAAGTCCATTGAAAAAGAAGTCTTGGACTTGTGGAAACAGACCGACGTCTACAAGTGGGATTCGAGCTGTCCGCGTGAAGAAAACTACGTCATCGACACGCCGCCTCCGACCGTTTCCGGATCGCTGCATATCGGTCATGCGTTCAGCTACACGCAGACCGACTACATGGCGCGGTTCAAGCGCATGTCGGGCAAGAATGTGTTCTACCCCATCGGCTTCGACGACAACGGCCTCCCCAGCGAGCGTTTGGTGGAGAAGCAACTCAAGGTGCGGGCCTCCGATTATTCGCGCGAAGAGTTCGTAAAGCTCTGCCATGATGTTGTGCATGACGCTGAGGACGGGTTCCGCGATCTGTTCGTCCGCTTGGGCATCAGCTACGACTGGGATCTTGAATACACCACGATCAGCCCTCACGCATGGCGCATGTCGCAGATGTCGTTGCTGGATCTGTTCGAGAAGGGGCATCTCTACCGGCAGCCTCAACCGACTCTCTGGGATCCGGTCGACCGCACCGCAATCGCCCAGGCCGAAGTGGTCGACCAGGAGCATCAGGGCACCCTGTACGACATTCCGTTCGAGCTCGCCGATGGATCCAAGATCGTCATCGCGACCACCCGGCCGGAGCTTCTGATCGCGTGCGTGGCGGTGATGTACAATCCTGAAGATCCGCGCGCAGCAAGTCTCGCTGGACAGAAGGCGTTCACCGCGCTGGTCGGAGCCGAAGTCCCTTTGATCGCCGACGAAGCGGTCGATATGGAAAAAGGCACCGGTCTGGTGATGTGCTGCACCTTCGGCGACCCGACCGACATCGAGTGGTGGCGAACTCACAACCTGCCGCTCCGCAACGTGGTCGCCAAGGACGGGACCCTCCGGAATATGGAGAGCATCGGCACGCCGGAGTGGCCGGTGCGGGACACCGCGACCGCCAAGGCTGCGGCCGACGCGCTCACCGGACAGCACGTGCGCAAGGCCCGCAAGCTGGTCCTGGACATGCTGCGCGCAGAGGACCTGATTGCGGGCGAGACCAGCGTCCACCAGATGATCCCATCAGCCGAGCGCTCGAAGTCGCCGCTGGAAATCCTGGTGACCGAACAATGGATGATCCGGCTGCTCGACAAGAAAGAGCAACTGATCGAGCAGGGCCGCAAGATCACCTGGCATCCCGCCTTCATGCGGCAGCGCTATGAGGACTGGGTTCAAAATCTCAAATGGGACTGGTGCATCAGCCGCCAGCGTTACTTCGGGGTGCCGGTCCCGTTCTGGTATTCGAAACGTCCCGGTGAGGAAGGCAAGATCCTCTCGGCTCACAAGGACGATCTGCCGGTCAACCCGCTGGTCGATGCCCCCAGAGGCTACCGGCTGGATGAGGTCGAACCGGATGTTGACGTGCTGGACACTTGGGCAACCAGTTCGGTATCTCCGCAGATCAGCAGCTATGGGATCAACGAGGAGTTCGTGCTGGACACCGACCGTCATAGCCGGGTCTTCCCCGCGGATCTGCGGTCCCAGTCGCATGAGATCATTCGCACCTGGCTGTTCTACACGGTCGCCAAATCCCTGATGCACGCGGATGTGCTGCCGTTCGATCAGGCCGCCATCTCCGGATGGTGCCTGGCCGAGGGCGGCGGCAAGATGTCCAAGTCCGCAGGCAACATCATCGATCCGAACAAGATCCTGGATCAGTCCGGCTCCGACGTGCTGCGGTACTGGTCGGCGAGCGGACGGCTGGGGAACGACACCGCGTTCTCACCGGATCTGCTGAAGATCGGCAAACGGCTGGTCACCAAGCTGTGGAACGCGTCGCGGCTCTCGGCCGGGCACCTCGAGGCGCACACGGTCCGATCCGCGACCGCCGCCGAAGCTGTTGCCAAGGGTGAGATCACGGACACGTTCGATCTCTGGATCCTCAGCCGCGCCCGGGCGGCGATCGAGGAGGTGACCCAGCACTTCGAGAACTATTCCTATACGAGCGCCATCGAGGCGGCGGAACGGTTCTTCTGGAGCGACTACACGAACAACTATCTGGAACTGTGTAAGGGCCGGCTCTACGGCGACGTGAGCACCGGGTCCGGAAACACGACCGGTGTGCTGGACACCCTGTACTTCGTGCACGAGGCGGTTCTGAAACTCTTCGCGCCGTTCCTGCCCTACAGCGTCGAGTACCTGTATCAGGCGATGTACGCCGGAAAACAGGGCCAGCACGTGTCCGTTCACGCGCGTGGCAGTTGGCCGAAAGCGGCGAACTTTCCGTCCGACACTGCGGCGGTGAAGGCAAGCGAAACGGCCGTCGATATCCTCGGCGCCGTGCGGAAGTACAAGTCGAACATGCAACTGTCCATGTCCGTCCCGATCGAACGCATTATGGTGGCGCCGTCGGCAGAATCGGCCGGAACTCTTGAGCTGGATGGCACCTTGCAGGATCTGGCGCATACCGTTCAGACCACGTCGATCGAACCGATGACCGGTCTCCCGGCCGGCGCGGAAGCGGTCGAAGGTCCGGACGGGCTGGTGTGCATCGTGGTCGAGATGAAACCGGCGGCCGCGTGATCGGCCGAAGGTCATTTTCTGGCGGAAATCGGCGTGGAATTACTGTAAACCTACCGGCATGTCCTCGTAGCTCAGCAGGATAGAGCACCAGATTCCTAATCTGGGGGTCACAGGTTCGAATCCTGTCGGGGACACCATTCGCGCCCGACTGTTGTCGGCTCGGAGAGACTGGACCGGTCAGGCGGAAACCTGTTTGGGCATATAGCGACCGTCATTCATGTCGCCAAACATGACGCCGACATCCGGGTGGCCGACCGGACCGCTCGCACTGTCTTCGACCAGATTCTGCTCCGAAACATAAGCGGTGTAGTAGCTTTGCGGATTCTCGGCGAGAAGATGGTAGAAGGGCTGATCCCGCTTCGGGCGCATGTGCTCGGGGATTGACTGATACCATTCCTCGGTATTGCCGAACTCGGGGTCGACATCGAAGACAACGCCCCGAAAATTATGAATCCGGTGACGAACGACCGCTCCAAGAGTGAATTTCGCTTCGGTGATTTTCATAATCCGGCTTTCATCGGTCACGTTAGGCGTCTGAATCGCATTCCATAAAAACACCTCACCGTACATAATGCCAAGCCCTGACAGGGCAACCCCCGTCCGCCCCCGCCCCGGCATTCACGCTTGTCACTCAAGGCTTCGCACGCCAGCGTTCTGACCACCCCGCCAGAATGACGCCCGCGACGAATCCCACGCCGTGCGCCAGAAAAGCGATGGTTTTCGCCTCGTCGGAGTCGGCGAAGGCGATGCCGTAAACCTGAATGATCAACCAGGCCACGATGATCGGCAGCGCAGGGATCCGGATCACCCGCAGCCACTGCCCCCGGCGCGGCGAAGGAACACCGATCCTGGCACTTGGATCGATCCGGGCCAGTCCGCCGATCACGCCTGCGATAGACGCGCTCGCGCCGATGATTGGAATGGCCGAGCTGGGAGAGGACGCCGCCTCAAGCCCGAGCCCCGTCGCGCCCGTAACCAGGAAGACCAGCAGGAATCTGATCGCCCCGGTCCGCTGCTCCAAGAGCGGTCCGAGAAGCAGCAGCACCAGGAGGTTGCCGATCAGATGGGTCCAACCGCCATGCAGAAACTGAGCGGTGACGAGGGTCAGAAGCGGGCTGACGACGTCGATTTGCGGAGCCGGTTGGCGGATGCCGAACAGATGCGCCGGCAGCAGGCCGAAACTGTAAATCGCGCGGGCTTCTCCGAACGCCCCCAACTCTCGCTGCCAGACGAAAACTGTGGCAATGGCCATCACCAGAAGCGCGGTCATCACCGGCCAGGACCCGCCGGTCCGGGGATTCGGATTTTTCCTGGACGGAAACCGAACGACCGTCATCGCAGATCATGCGCGGAGAACAGCGAACTGCCGCGCCAATCCCTCACTCTCCAAACAGCGTGTTGAAGGGCACAGAATAGGTCAGAACCAAGGATTCGACGCCCGGATTGCGCTCACCGATTCCGGCGTTCGAGATATGGGTAAAGGACAGTCCTAGACGGGAATAATTGTCGAAGCGATAGGCCAGCTCGACGCCGGACCGGAACTCCACCGCGTGCCCTAGATCCTTTCCGTCGCCGTTCCCGTAGATCCCCGCCGCGAAGTTCGGGGTGAGAACCCATCGATTGCCGAAAAAGATATCGATCCCGACACCGGCATAGCCGTAGGTGGCCGCATCGGTGGTGGCCGTCGCACCGACGAAGGGCGTGAAGATCCAGATCTTGTTGGCTTCGGAGAACCGGTATTCCAAACGCGCCTCACCGGCCGCCTCGTCGTCGAACAGATCGTAGTAACCGGCGCCGAACGTGAGAAAGTCCGGTTCCTCCGCGCGAAGGGGGGCCACGGCCAACAGAAACGCGCCAACACACGCGGCGAGACGAACGAGAGACGAACCAATCACGGCGAAGTCCTCCATATCTTTCCGCGCACTATACATCCGGCACCGCAGGCTTCAACTCGATCAGGACCGGGGCGCGAGATGCCGCTTGAACCGCTCGGTCGCCCGCACCAGGGATTTGCGGATTCCAGGCTCCATCGCGGCATGCCCGGCATCCGGTACGACGACCAGTTCAGCCCCCGGCCAGACACGCACCAAGGCCTCCGCCGTCATCATGGGACAGATCATATCGTAGCGCCCCTGGACCACGATCGCCGGATGCTTATGGAGCGCGGACATGCCACCCAGCAGCCCGCCAGGCTCCAGGAACAGGCCGTGCGCGAAGTAATGCGCCTCCATCCGCGCAAGGCTTAACGCATGGGCCTCATCCTCTGACGAGGCGATATGGCCCCGATCCGGGATCAGCGCCGAGCACGCGGCCTCGTAGCGGGCCCAGGCTCGGGCCGCCGGCATATGCACCGATGGATCGTCATCGGACAGGCGCTTGAGATAGGAGTCCAACAGATCCGATCGTTCATCCTCCGGCAGGAACTCGACGAACTGGCGCGATTCCTCTGGGAAGAAGTAACGAATGCCACTCATGAACCAGTCGATCTCGACCTGACGGCCTAGAAAGACGCCGCGCAGAACAAAACCGAGGCAGCGCTCGGGATGGGCTTGGCCGTAGGAAACCGCCAGGGTCGCCCCCCAGGACCCACCGAAGACCAGCCAGGACCCGATCTCCAGGTGCTCCCGCAGCCGTTCTATATCCCGGATCAGATGCGAGGTCGTGTTCGCGTGCAGCGACGCATGAGGCGTCGAACGGCCCGCGCCCCGTTGGTCGAACAGAATAATCCGGTAGAAGGCAGGGTCGAAGAATCGCCTCTGCGCCGGAGTGGTACCAGAGCCGGGACCGCCATGAAGGAAAACGACAGGGACCCCGTCGGACCGGCCGGATTCCTCCCAATACATGGAGTGACCGTCCCCGACGTCCAAAAAGCCGCTCCGGCGACACGCCAGTTCCGGATAGATTTCAACCCGGCTCACCCGATCACCTCATGTTGCGACGGCGCCTTTTATCGACTGACGGCAGTGACTTGTCAAAACCGTGACGGTTCTCCATGTCGCCGCGCCATCGGTCCTCGCGCGCATCAGAGGCGCCGGATCAGCGGCAAGGCCGGTTTCCGATCCCGTTCAGGAAAACGGCCACTAGACTTCAGGGACCGCGCCGGCCGGGGCATGGGCGCGCAGGAGCTTCACCAAAGCCGTGACATCATCGGTCCTGGAACGGCTGTCGCGCCAGGCCAGCGCCACGTCTCGCCCGATCCCGACTTCGGACAGGGTCCGGTAACCGACCAGATGATCGTAGATTTCGGGCTCACGTACCGCCGTCGCCGGGATCAGGCTGTACCCGGAGCCCGCCGCCACCATCGCCTTCAAGGTCTCCAGACTCATTGCCGTGTGCCTGTGGCGGGCCGATCCGGCCCCGCAGATCTCCAGAGCCTGCTCGCGGAGGCAATGCCCCTCCTCCAAGAGAACCGCATCCGCCGGGTCCAGATCGTCGACCGAGATGCGGTCCATCGCCGCCAGCTTCGAGCCCTCCGGGATGATCAAGCGGAACGGTTCCCGATAGATCGTCGCCAGCGTGACGCCACTCTCCGAGATGGGAGGTGAGAGAATCACAGCGTCCAACGCACCATCCTGGAGACGGCCGACCAGACGTTCAGTGAGGCCCTCCTCGATCTCGAGTTCAAGATTGGGGTGGGCGTCTCGAAGGGGTTTCAGAAGACCCGGCAGCAGGTATGGCCCGACCGTCGCGATCGCACCAAGGGCGAATCGGCCGGACAAAGGATCGCCGCTGTCGTCTGCGGGAATCAACATCGCGTCCGCCGCATCCAGCACGGCGCGGGCGCGATCAATCACTCTGGCGCCCAAGGGGGTTATCAAGACCTTCCGGCTGGCGCGCTCGAAAATCGCATAGCCCAAGGCATCCTCGACCTTACGGACCCCGACCGAGAGAGAGGGCTGGCTGACATGGGACGCATCGGCTGCCCGGCCAAAATGACCGTGCTCGGCGACGGCCACCACATACGATATATCTCGAAGCGTGACACCTTGAAGTTTCATAGACAAAGCCTATCACAGAAATCCAAACATTCGATTGGTATGATTCATCACCCTTCCCCACCTCATTAGTGAGGGTTGGCGATAACCCCTTCCGGCGGTCGCGTCGGACATCTCGAGATATAAGGAGGCAGATATGACCACCAACAATGGACCGGTTATCACCGTGCTCGAAAAAGCATTGGCGGACACTTATGCGCTGGCCTTGAAAACCCAGAACTACCATTGGAATGTTACCGGTGCGGATTTTTTCCAGTTGCACGGCATGTTCGAGGAACAGTACGGCGACCTGAGCGGCGCCGTGGATGAACTCGCCGAACGCATCCGCGCGCTGGGCCAATTGAGCCCCGGCGGTTTCAAGGCGTTTCAAGCCCTGACTCAGATCGAGGACGGTGACGGGGCCAGTTCCCCCATGGATATGGTGAAGGATCTCGCCAAGGGGCACGAAACGGTTTCGAGTCTGTTGAGAGAAGGCGTTGCCACGGCGGAGGAAAATGACGACGTGGCAACGGCGGATATGCTGACGGGCCGTCTCACGGTGCATCAGAAAACGGCTTGGATGCTGAACGCGACCGCAGCTCGCTGATCGCCCAGACGGGCTGCGCGGCGGACGGGATGTCGGTGCCTCCCCTCATACCGTCCGCAGATCTCAGGGCTCTTCGGAGGCAAATCCCCAACGGCCGGCGCGGCACTTTCCGCCCGGCCGTTTGGCTGTCTGAGTTGCGGGCATCGTGCTAGTTTTCGATCGTGATGATGCGATCGACACGCCGCCAGATTCTCACCGCCGTTGCAGGCGCGTCCTGCTCGAGCCTTTTCGGCATCTCCGGTCTTTCGGCTTCGGCGCTTGGACGCCCGGTCTATCCACCGGCGGATTTGGCCCCGGGACGCGTCAGTGTGGTTGCGGCCATCCGCTCGGGGGATGAAATCGACCTTGAGGACGGAGAACGGGTCCGCCTCGCCGGCATCGAAGCACCGAAAATCGGCACCGAAAACTCGTCCCCGTGGCCGATGGCGGCACTCGCATCCGAAGCCTTGGGAGAACTGATCCTGGGGCGACATGTGAAGCTGTTGTACCCGGAGGACAAGGCAGACCGGTGGGGCCGAACTCTGGCGCATCTCAGGCTGGGGGAGGAAGGCGACTGGGTCCAGGGCCGCATGCTGATGGCAGGCATGGGCCGTGTACGAACCTTCCCACGTACCGCCAACGGCGCCCGCACCATGCTGGATCTCGAGCGGACCGCACGCGCGAACGCCCGCGGCATTTGGTCCGATCGATTCTACCGGATCCGCAATCCGGATGAGACCTGGGGAGATCTGGACAGTGTGCAGATCGTCGAGGGCCGGGTGGTCGACGCCGCGACCGTGAACGGCACAACCTATCTGAACTTCGGGCGCGATTGGCGCCGCGACTTTACGTTTCGGATCAAGACGGATCCCCGACGCGCCTTCCGGCGGGCCGGGATCCGTCTTGAGGATCTGACACGCCGCCGGGTACGGGGACGGGGCTGGGTTTTTCCTTTGAACGGGCCGATGATCGATCTGACACATCCCGAACAGCTCGAGGTGCTTGAGGAATGATGCGGTTTGCCGCGTTCATCGGAGCAGGACCCATCCGGATGCTGGCAGCCGTCTTGGTTTCGGCTTGGGTAGCCGGCTGCGCAGTCAATCCGGCCACCGGTGACCGAAGCTTCGTGGGGTTTCTGCCACCCGAGGAAGAGGCCGCGTTTGGTGCCGAGAACCACCCGCTGATCCTTCGAAAATTCGGTGGAGCCTACGACGACCCCGACCTTGCGGCCTACCTGACTCAGGTCGGCGGCAATCTGGTTTCCGTCGCTGAACGGCCAGACCTGATCTTCACCTTCACGGTTCTGGACAGCGAGACCGTCAACGCCTTCGCGATCCCCGGCGGCTACGTCTACGTGACCCGCGGCCTGCTCGCCCTGGCGGACAATGAAGCCGAATTGGCCAGCGTCCTGGGCCATGAGATCGGCCACATCACGGCCCTGCACGGCGCCCAACGGGTGAGCCGCGGCATGCTCGCAGGACTTGGAGCCGCGATTCTTGGCGCCGCGATCGGTCAGGATGCGGTGACCGACATGCTCGGAGCCGGAGCCTCCGCCCTATTGCAGAGCTACAGCCGGGAGCAGGAACTGGAAGCCGATACCTTGGGGATTCGGTATCTGTCCCGGGCCGGCTACGACCCGCAAGCCTCCGCGACCCTGCTCGCGAAGCTCCGTGAGGAGTCCCTGCTCCGCGCGCAACTCTCAGGTGAGGGCGATCCGGACAGGTTCGACATTTTTGCGAGCCATCCACGGCCGATCGACCGACTGCAACGAGCCGCCGCACTCTCGGCGGCCGGAAATGGCAACATTTGGAGAGACCGATATCTGGAGCAGATCGATGGGCTGATCTACGGCAATTCCCCAAGACAGGGCTTCATTCGGGGGCGGTCGTTCCTGCATCCGGTGCTCGGAATCGGATTCACCGTTCCCGGCGGTTTTGTGCTGCAGAACCGGCCGGAAAATGTTCGGGCCGTGAACCAGGACAGGAGCGCGGGACTGATGTTCGACAGCATCCGGGTCCGGCCCGACATTTCGGCCGACCGGTATCTCAGCCGTATGTGGGCGCCATCCGCGAAATTCCTCAGCTTCGATCGCTTGCGCATTGGAGAGCGGGAGGCGGCGACGGGACTCCTGGAGCAGCGAACCCCCAACGGGACGGCGGACCTCCGGCTCTTGGCGATCAAGGACGGTCCGCACCGGATCTACCGGTTCGTTTTCATCAACCGATCCCGCGACCGCGACCGATATTCTCAGGCCTTCCGATCAACGGCCTTCAGCTTTCGGACCCTTTCCGAATCCGACCTGGCCCAGCTGACGCCCGAACGGATCGTGATCATCAAGGTCAAACCGGGCGACACGATCGACAGCCTGGCAAGCCAGATGCCACCCGGCCCTCTGCGGGAGCAGCTGTTCAGAGTCTTGAACGGCCTGACCGACACGCCCGCCCCGACGGCCGGCACACGGCTCAAAATCATTCGCTAGCAGGGGTCCCAAATGGAAAACAGCCCCTCCTGCCAGAAGGGGCTGCTTTCGGATAAGTGGGGCCTGTGGAAGATGGCCGATAAGAAACTCGTTTCGATCCGACGCGGCGCTCGCGCGGTCAGGCTTCCAGAAGAAGGTCTCGGGTGCTCTCAACCCTGTGGGACAAGCACTCCCGCAATTTCATGAGAGCGCGGTGCTCAAGCTGGCGCACCCGCTCCTTGGAGACGCCGAGCTCGCGTCCCAGTTCCTCGAGTGTCGCTCCGTCCTCGCGAAGCCGTCGCTGGTCGATGATCGTGCGCTCGCGCGGACTCAACTCTTCCAACGCCTCGGCGAGCCAGCGGGACCGGGTGCGGGAATCCCGCATACCGGTGACCACATCCTCCGGGTTCGGCCGCTCATCCGACAGGAACTCCTGCCATTCGTGCTCACCGGATTCGGAAACCGGCGCATTCAGGGACTGATCGTGGCCTGAAAGCCGCATCTCCATGGACTCGACGTCCTTGAGAGCCACGCCCAGTTCGACCGCAATGCTCGTCCGGCCCTCGTCCGACATCGGACCGTTTACGGCGTCACGGATCTTCGCGCGCAGCCGGCGCAGGTTGAAGAACAGGGATTTCTGGGACGCGGTCGTGCCGGTCCGGACGATGGACCAATTCCGCAGGATATAATCCTGAATCGCGGACCTGATCCACCACGCGGCGTAGGTCGAGAACCGCACCTCCCGTTCCGGCTCGAACCGGGCGGCAGCCTGCATCAGGCCCACGTTGCCCTCCTGCACCAGATCGCCCATCGGAAGTCCGTAGTTGCGAAACCGGCTGGCCGTGCTCACCACCAAACGAGTGTAGGACCGGACCAATTCATGCAGGGCGCGTTCGTCGTTCTCTTCGCGCCAGCGCCGGGCCAGTTCGAATTCATTATCCCGTTCCAGAAGAGGCTCTTTCATGGAAGCCTTGATGAACGCGACATTCGCTCGTTGGGTCTGCGGATCGTCGATATGTGCCATGACCAAGCCCCCTGCGCTGAAAATCAAGCCGATCTTTGCGATCGCTATTTGACCTTGTTACGCGTGCGGCTTTTGTCCGGATCACCGAATTAATAACAAATTTGGAAACAGTCTGTAGAAATCGGTCTCATTGGCCCTGTGTCAGAATTAATTTACACATCAAGACGGTCGAGAATGTCACCCTTACTTGACACACACACGGCGGAGAGTGCGCCGTCACGACCGCATCCTTCGTCAATTGACAGCGTAATGCCGTTTTCGGTCCAGCCCGCATCCGCCGGATCAAAACCGCGAATGACCCGCTGGAATCCCTCATAGCCGGAGGCCGCTCGGGCAAAGCCGCCACTTTCCCACCAGAACGCGTCCTTCTGTTCTTCCAGTCGCCGTTCCGGGTCGAGTCCGCTGTGCACCATCAGGACGCCGTCGGCCCCGGAGACTGCATAGCGGCGCAGCGACGTAAACCAGGCGTGATGGCCCGGTGCCGCCTGCATCGCCGCTTTCAGGCGCGCCGTCCAACGGGTGAGCGCCACCAGACCTTCCTGGGCGGCGGCGAATCCCTGATTGGGATCCCCGCCATAGGCCCGCAAGGTCGGCTCAACGCCCCGATCCAACATCCACTGGAGCAGGTCAGCCGGTTTCGGAGCAAAATGAATCTGCAGGAGCTTGTGCCACATCTCCTCCTGCCGGCCGCGCAGGAACACGATGTCATCCGGGAGGTACAGCGGCGGCAACGCCAGAATGGACCTCCGAAAGCGCAGAATCTCGTCGATGGTCGCGCGCACTTCGCCCAAGCCCATCACATTTCCGGTATATACGAGTCTGTCGCCGCTCTCGAACCGAGCCCCGATTTGATCGTGAAGGCTTTCAAGCCGCGCCACGTCCCCATGGATCGCGGCGACAACCCAGATACGGTCGCCGGTGCTGAGATCTACGTAACGATCATTTGAGGCGAGGCTCATGCGATCCATGACATGTTAGGAAGCATTCGGATGACGAGGGCGTCCCCCGGCAAGATCCGCAAAACGGAGTGTATGACAAAGGGCGGCGCCGTGGCACCGCCCTGTCGTCGATCAAGCCACATCTCGTAGACGCTCAGGCGGCGTCCATGAGCTTCTCGAGCTTGGTGACCGCCGCGTCCTCGTCGATCTGCTCGATCTTGGCGAATTCACGGGCCAATCGGTCGATCGCAGCCTGGTACATCTGCCGTTCGCTGTAGGACTGATCGCCCTGGTTGCTCGGCCGACGCAAGTCACGCACGACCTCGGCGATGGAGACAGGATCGCCGGAATTGATTTTGGCCTCGTATTCCTGAGCCCGACGACTCCACATGGTGCGCCGGACACGCGCCCGACCCTTCAGCTTTGCGATCGCCGCATCCATTTGCTTGCGACTGCTCAGCCGGCGGAGGCCGCTGTTCTTCGCCTTCGCGACAGGAATGCGCAAGGTCATACGATCTTGTTCGAAGTCGATCACCAAAAGGTCGAGCTGAGTGCCCGCGATCTCCTGGCTTTCCGTCCCTTTAATCAGGCCGACACCATGAGTCGGGTAAACCACGTAGTCACCCGACTGGAATTCACTCTTTTTGGTCATTGGCGCTCTCTGTCTCCGTGCAATCCGAGGAGTCCGCACCCTGTCGACAGTGACAACGAGACCCGCCGAAGGTCATGCGACGGCCCCGCAGGGACACGACGCCGACCCTTCGGTCGATCTCGATCTGTCAATGTCCCAAGGTTTGGGGTTACGCTTTTTGCGACCCCACGCTTTGCGGGACCGGCGCTAAGTGTGGACGATTTCCAACAGCGCCGAGTTACAGAAGCCTACCATAAAAACCGCTAAAAAGGTAGATTTTCCGCTGGAATGACGGCTGACAAGAATGACATTGAGATATCAGGCTTTTATGACAGCATTCTTAATCTAGAATGACAAT
The DNA here is from genome assembly GCA_024742605.1 of Alphaproteobacteria bacterium. GTDB lineage: Bacteria > Pseudomonadota > Alphaproteobacteria > Thalassobaculales > Thalassobaculaceae > JANSYC01. The sequence continues at coordinate 83,911 of JANSYC010000001.1, forward strand.
TGGTTGGGTTCTTGACGTCTCTGAGCGCCCTGCAGCATTGGATGATACGGACCCGACGGCTGGCAAAATCCAACGCCTAGCTTCCCTCCCCGGGATTGGCGGAAAAGTATTTATCGAATTTGCCGGTTTCGTCCTTGAACTTGTCGGCGTCCGCAGGCGCATCGATCTTCCGCGTGATATTCGGCCATTCCTCGGAATACTGCCGGTTCATCTTCAGCCATTTTTCAGCTTCGGCCTCGGTGTCCGGCAAAATGGCCTCTGGCGGGCACTCAGGCTCGCAGACCCCGCAATCGATGCACTCGTCGGGATGAATGACGAGCATGTTCTCGCCTTCATAAAAGCAATCCACAGGGCAGACTTCGACGCAATCGGTGTACTTACACTTGATACAGGCTTCGGTGACAATATAGGTCATCGATAACTCCCTAGAATGCGCAATTTCCGGGTGCGCCTGGACCATGCAAACGCCCCACCGCTTCTCTAGACGGTCGGGACAGGATCATCAAGACCGAGTTGCGTCCGATCGGTCAGGGGTCGCTGGTCCCGGCTCAAGCGGCCCCCTGTATCGGTTTAGAAGCCTTTATCTTGTGATAGCCGACCATGGCGCGTAGCTTGAACGGATGATTGGGGATGTGACTTCGGGGTGAAGGGTATGCGGCTTGCGTATCGGCGTGCTGCAAGGTTTGGAGCAACGCTAGCTTGCCTGTTTGCAGGGCCCCGCTTCGTGCAGGCTCAGGTTGCTTCAAATCCCGTCGCGGGCGCCAACGGCGCAACAGATTCGACATCGATCAGCGCGTTTGGCGACTCTATGCCGCTGATTGCAGCCGCCCTGGCGATCACACTTGTTGTGTTGGCAGCCATGCTGATGCGTCAGATCGCGCGAAATCGATCGCTGTCCCAAGTGACCGCGGCGGTCGAGGCCGACCGGAACAGATTGCAGTCGGCGCTTGATTCGATGCCGGTTCGCAGTATCGACCCGACCGAGTCCAAGGATTGGGATGCCTTCCTCAAAACTCTGAAAGAGCCGGATTCCAAAGCGCTTTCGGACGCCAAACATGATCTTGTCGCGGCCGGGACCCGGTTTGACCGGACGGCGACCCTTCCGGACGGCAATTTGATCAGTGTATCCGGTCGAATGGCTGCGGGTCGGCCGATCGTCTGGGCGAGCGATGTTCCCAGCATTTCAGCGCGGGTTCGACAGGCCGAAACAGAACTCGACCAATTGCGAATGGTGCTTGAAGCCCTGCCATTGGCGATTTGGCGTCGCGTGAAAGACGGCGCTGTCGAGACTCTCAACGCACCGGCGGAAGCTCTGCGCCTGGATCTCGATGATGCGGCTCCCCTTGCGGCCCGCGCCCTGACCGGCGGTCACGCGGTGATCGAAAGTCGAACCGTGGTGGTCGACGGCAATCGACGGCTCATGGAAATCTCAGAAGCCCCCGACCAAAACGGTGGGACAATAGGCACGGCGGTCGATCTGACAGCGATCGAGGACCTCCAGAGCCAACTCGGCCGGCAGCTTGAGGGCCAGCAGGAAGCCCTCAGCGCGCTCGATACTGCAGTCGCGATCTTTGGGCCGGACCGGCGCCTGATCATGGCGAACGCCGCCTTCGGAGCGCTCTGGAGAATCCCGCTCGAGCGTCTGGATATGGACCCGAGCCTGGGAGAAATCCTCGAGATGGCACGGGAACAGCGGCGCCTTCCCGAACAGGCCGACTTCCGGAGTTGGCGTGACGATTTCAACCGCATGTTCCGTACCTTGACCGAGCCCTTCGAGGATCTTCTGTTCCTGCCAGACGAAACCACCATCCGGATGCGCGTCTCGCCACATGTGTTCGGCGGACTGTTGATGACGTTCGTCGACGTAACGGACCGGATCACCCTGGAACGATCCATCAACACCTTGTCGGAGGTCCAGCGGGAAACCCTCGACAGTCTGCATGAGGGGATCGCGGTGTTCGGGGTGGACGGCAAGCTCAAGCTGTCCAATCCGGCCTTTCGTACCCAATGGGGTATTCCGGAGACCCTTGGGTCCAGCTCCGTGCTCGAGAACGAGCCGCATCTGGTCGATATCCTCCAACTCATGAGATCCAGCTATCCGAGAGACGTGAATTGGTCCCGCGAAAAGGAGCGGTGGAGCGGATTTCTGGAAGATCGGCATCCGCGTTCCGGGCGGGTCGAACAGGTCGGAGGCCGGACCGTGGACTATAGCGTCGCGCCCCTGCCGGACGGTGCGATCCTGCTGACATTCCAGGATGTCACCGATACCTTGGCGGTTCAGCAGGCACTTCGTGAGCAAGCCGAAGCGTTGAGTATGGCGGACCGCCTCAAGAGCGAATTCTTGGCGAATGTCTCCTACGAACTCCGTACGCCCTTGAACGCGATTATCGGCTTCTCGGAGATCCTGAAGAATGAGTACGCCGGCCCGATGAATGAGCGGCAGCAGGAGTACTCCAAGGCGATCCTGGATTCGTCCAACAGTCTCGTCCGCCTGGTGAACGACATTCTGGATCTGGCGTCCATCGAGGCAGGCTACCTGGAACTGGAAGTCCATCAGGTCAATTTCACCCGACTGACCGACTCGATTGATACGCTGGTCCGTGAAAGGGCCCGGAACCGCGGAATCACCTTCACACTGAAGATCTCGCCCGATCTCCCCGAGGTCATGGCCGACGAGCGGCGACTGACCCAGGCATTGTACAATCTGGTGTCCAACGCCTTCGCGTTCACCAGCACCGGCGGCGAAGTGACGCTGGAGATCTCCTGGGAAGCAGAAAATCTGCTGTTCCGTGTCCGCGACTCGGGCGTCGGCCTGACGGCATCGCGGACGATCGGTTCCACCGCCCGATTCGAACGTGGCGGACGCCAGTCGCGCACCGCAGTGAGCCTGTCTCTCGTGAAATCCCTTGTCGAATTGCACCAAGGGAGCCTAGAAGTTGTCTCCGAGCCTGGCTTCGGCAACGAGGTCGTCTGCAGCATTCCCCTGCGCCCTGGTCCACATCCGGAACCCTCTGTTCCGGGGCAGGGAGACGAGCCCCTCGGGGTCACATCGACTTCATGACACTGAGCTTCACACTATCGGATGAACGAAAAACTGAAGAGCTGGCCGCGCGGTTGGCCATGATCGCACGGGTGCCGGACATCATTCTGCTGTTCGGCGATCTCGGAGCCGGAAAAACGGCCTTCGCCCGCGCCTTCATCCGCGCCTGGAGCGCGGATCCGAACACCGAAGTCCCCAGCCCCACCTTCACCTTGGTTCAACCCTACGAGGCACCGCGAGGGCCGGTATGGCACTTCGATCTCTATCGGTTGGGGGATCCGGACGAATTGTGGGAGTTGGGACTCGAACAGGCGTTCGCCGAAGCGGTCTGTCTCATCGAATGGCCGGACAGGCTCGGATCTTGGACTCCTGCCGACCGCCTCGAAATCTCCGTCGATCTGTGCGACCAAGACGGCTCCGAAACCGGGACGGCGCGGATCGCCCGTCTGACCGGCTTCGGAAGCTGGAGGGATCGGCTGGCCGCCTTGCGGGACGGGCCATAGTCGGCGCGGGAGGGAAGTGAGTTTTGGCGGACATGAGAACAACCGATACCTCCCCCGCGGCTGCGCAGGACAGGCGGGAAATCCAGATCCGGGAATTCCTGGAGTCGACGGGTTGGGGGGACGCCGACAGAGGCGTGTTGGCCCGGGATGCGTCGTATCGGACCTATGACCGTCTGCGCCGTGGACGTGAGACGGCGGTGCTGATGAACGCGCCGCCCGGGCTGGAAGAGGTGGGTCCGTTCCTCGACATCGCCGCCCAACTGCATCGGTTCGGCTACTCCGCCCCGCGCATCCTGGCGCAGGATGAGGCGCTCGGCCTCCTGCTGATCGAGGACCTGGGCGATCGCACATTCACGCGCGTCCTGGCGGACGGCGGCGACGAGACCGCGCTCTACGAGATGGCCGTCGATCTGCTGGCCGACCTTCACCGGCGCGCTCCGGAGATCGGCTTTAACGCCCCGCCCTACGATATCGACCGCCTGGCGGAGGAGGCTGACCGGATTCTGCGCTGGTATCTGCCGCTTTACACGGGAGAGGTCGACGCCAACCAGCAGGCGGAGTTCGCCGAACTCTGGCGGGGCCATGCCGGCGTGCTTTGCCAGGGTCGGCCGACACTGGTGCTGCGCGACTTTCACGTCGACAATCTGATGGTGTTGAAAGAACGGTCCGGCGTCGCACGGTGCGGCTTGTTGGATTTCCAGGACGCCCTGTCCGGACCGGCCGCTTATGATCTGGTTTCGCTGCTTCAGGACGCCCGTCGCGATCTGGCGCCCGGCCTGGAGGACGCCATGTTGGAGCGCTACCGGGCCACCACCCGGACCCAGGATTGGGACGGCTTTCTGCGCGGTTATCACGCGCTTGGCGCCCAGCGCGCGATCAAGGTCATCGGCATTTTCGGACGCCAGCTCGGATTTTTTGGACGCACCCAGTATCTCAAACACTTGCCCCGCTGCTGGGCGCATGCCATGCGAGATCTGGAACGGGCCGGTCTGGATGATCTGACCGCATGGCTCGACCGAAATATTCCGGCGGCGTATCGGGAAATTCCGGACGAGGGCGCGCGGCTTCCCGCCGCACTCAGCCCGGTGATCCAACGCTGATGTCCTGAGACCGAGCCAAGAGACCCGTGCCATGCTGCTCCCCCGGATCAATCGCCGCGCCGCCTGGATGCCGGACACCGCCATGGTGCTGGCAGCCGGATACGGCAAACGGCTTCGCCCGTTGACCGACACGCTGCCAAAACCACTGGTCCCGGTCGCCGGCGTCCCGACTCTCGATCGGATTCTCGAGAAGCTGGACGAAGCAGGTGTCTCCCGCGCGGTGGTCAATGCCCATCACCTCGCCGACCGCATCGTGTCCCATCTCGAAAGCCGCGCCCAGGCCACGCCCAAGGTTCAGATCGTGCGGGAATCGGACGCTTTGGAAACCGGCGGCGGGGTCAGGAACGCCCTGCCGGAGCTCGGCCCGGACCCGTTCTTCGTGATCAACGGAGACAGCGTCTGGCTGGACGGGATGAGCGACACCCTGCACCGCTTCGCGAGCGGGTGGAATTCCGAGACCATGGACGTCTACCTGTTGCTGTATCCGCTGGCCCGAGTCCGCGGCTACAAGGGGATGGGCGACTACATCATGGACCCGATGGGCAAGCTGGAGCGCCGGGAGGAACGGCGGGTTGCCCCGTACATCTATATGGGTGTGTCGATCCTGCATCCCCGGGCTTTTGCCGATGTCGACGAGGGCAAGTTCTCGCTGAACGAGATCTACGATCGGGCGGAGCGGGCCGGACGTCTGCATGGCATGATGCATGACGGACTCTGGTACCATATCTCCACCCCGATCGATCTGGAGATGGCGAACCAGCGGTTTGCCAAGGGTCACGTCCCGGATGTGCCATTCTTTTGAGGTGAGATGACCGGACTCCCCAAGCTCTACACAATTCGTGCCGGTGTTCCCTTTCTGGACGCCCTTGTGGAGGAATTGTGGCAGCGGGTGGGACAGGATCCGGTCGCACTCTCCCGTGCGACCATCCTGCTTCCGACCACCCGCGCAGTTCGGGCCACCGCGGAGGCGTTTCTGCGGCTGGGCAACGGCCGGCCGATGCTGCTTCCGACACTGCGGCCGATCGCCCAGGTCGAAGATGAGGCGCTGGAACTGTCGCAAGGCGCCGAGCCGTTGGTCCGAGAGGCACTCGATCTGCCGCCCGCGATCTCCGGGACCCGACGGCAGATGCTGCTGGCCCGTCTGATCCTGCAGTTCGGACGCGGGCTGGTACGCGACGGCGTGGACGCAACCGACACCCCTGATCAGGCGGTGCGGCTGGCGACCGCCCTGGCCAAGCTGATCGACGAGGTTCAAACCCAGGATCTGGACTTCTCGGGGCTTGGGGGTTTGGTGATCGACCGCTACGCCCATCACTGGCAGGAAACCCTGCGGTTCCTGCAGATCGTCACCCGGTTCTGGCCCGACATGCTCGAAGAGATCGGCGCAACCGATCCGAAGATCCGGGAATTCGCCTTGATGCGGGCGCAGGCGCAGGCCTGGACGGTCGAGCCACCTCAGGATCCGGTGATCGTCGCGGGTTCCACCGGTTCGGTACCGGCGACGGCGGACTTGATGCGGGTCGTCGCCGGATTGCCGCAAGGGGCCGTCATCCTGCCCGGCCTGGACACCGAAAGCGACGCCGCGACCTGGACGGCGATCAAGGGGGATCCGAGCCACCCGCAAAACGGCCTGGCACGTCTGCTCGACCAGTTCGATGTGACCCGCCAAGATGTCCGGAGTTGGAGTACCGCCCAACCGCGCGCCGATCTCCGACCCCGCCTTCGTATGATTCGCGAAGCGCTGCGCCCGTCGGAAACCACAGATGTCTGGCGCCGCCTGCAGGAAACCGCACCCGAGCTCCTCCACGGGACCACGTTTTCCGGGATCAGCCGGCTTGAAGCCGATGGGCCGCGCGAAGAAGCGGGAGCGATCGCCGTCGCCTTGCGGGAGGTCGCGGAGATTCCGGGCAGGACCGCGGCGCTGATCACAACCGACCGAACGCTGGCCCGGCGGGTTCGGGCCGAGCTGCGGCGGTGGGGGCTGGATGTGGACGATTCGGGGGGCAGTCCCCTCGCCGAGGCACCGCCTGCGGTGTTCCTGCATCTGGTTTTGGACGCCGCGGCCCAGGACGCGGCACCGGTGCCGCTGCTGTCCCTGCTCAAGCACCCGCTGGCGGCGGGTGGATTGCCGCTCGGGCAGTTCAGATCCCGCGCCCGGCTCCTCGAACGCCGAATCCTGCGCGGCCCGCGTCCCGCCGCCGGCTTCGCCGGATTGCGCGAAGCGCTGCATCAGTCGCTCCAAAGGGATGAGGAACGCAAGGGTGAGGTTTCGGAGGCGGACCGGGTCGAGGTCTCGCGCTTGCTGGCCTGGATCGATGATCTGGAAAGCCGTCTGGGGCCGTTATTCGACACCCTGCAGGGCGATGCCAGATCGCCGGTCGCATTTCTGGCGGCCCATGTCACCGCTGCGGAGCGCCTTGCGGACACCGATGAGGTGACCGGCGACACGCGCCTGTGGCGGGGCGATGCCGGCGAAATGCTGGCGGCCCTGATCTCGGAACTGCAGGATGCCCTTCCCGGACTGGAACCGATTCGCGGCGGATTATGGCCCGGATTGCTCGGCGCGGTGCTGGAGGGGCGTCAGGTGCGCGCCCGGGCCCGGGCCCATCCCCGCCTGCAGATCCTGGGGGCGCTCGAAGCCCGGCTGCAGCATTTCGACCGGGTGATCCTGGGCGGTCTGGTCGAAGGGTCCTGGCCGCGCGACCCGGAGCCCGACCCGTGGATGGGCCGTCCGATGCGCGTCGCCTTCGGGCTGCCGGAGCCGGAGCGGCGGATCGGTCTGTCCGCACATGATTTCGCGATGGCGATGACCGCCGACGAGGTGATTCTGACCCGCGCGCTGCGGGCGGAGGGGGCGCCAACGGTGCCGTCCCGATGGCTCCGTCGCATCGAAACGGTCGCCGAGTCGATTGGTGAGCGGTTTCAGCCCACCCGCCGCTGGCTCGACTGGGCCGCTCTGCTCGACCGTCCGACCGATTGGCGGCCCGACCAGAGGTCTCCCGATCAGACACCACGACCGCCGAGCGTGCGCCCGCCGATCTCGGCCCGGCCCCGCCGCCTGCCCGTGACCGATATCCAGACCTGGCTGGAGGACCCATACGCCCTCTACGCCAAACGCATTCTGAAGCTCCGCCCGCTCGACCCGCTCGACCAGGAACCGGGAGCCGCCGATCGCGGCAGCGCAATTCACGCCGCCCTGGACCGTCTGGTCCGTGAGCACCCCTCGGGACCGCTCCCCGCCGATGCCTATGACAAGCTGGTGGCCTACGGGGAGGAGGCGTTCGGAGCGCTGATCTCGAACCCGACCGTCGCGGCCTTCTGGTGGCCCCGATATCTGAGGGTTGCAGGATGGTTTGTGGAAACCGAAGGCGCGCGGCGTCCTTCGCTCGACCGCAGCTGGACCGAACGCCGCGGCAGCGTGGAGTTTCCCGGCCCAGCCGGACCGTTCGAATTGTACGGCTATGCTGACCGGATCGACCGGATGCGGGACGGCGGATTCGCCATCATCGATTACAAGACTGGAAGCCAGCCGACCCGCAAGCAGCTTGAGACCGGGCTCGCACCGCAATTGCCGCTTGAGGCCCTTATGATCGCGGCCGGGGGTTTCGCGGGCGTACCGGCGGGCCCGACCGAAGAGCTGGCCTATTGGCGACTGACCGGCGGCGAGGAGCCGGGCAGGATCGACGCGGCAACCGGCAATCTGGCCGAGCTCATCGCCCGGGTCAGGCAGGGTCTGGAAGTGCTGATTGAGACATTCGATGACGAGACCACCAGCTATCACGCGATCCCCTACCCAGGCCGGGCGCCGAAGTTCAACGACTACGAACATCTGGCCCGCGTGCTCGAATGGGGCGGCGAGGAGGGCGGGGATGTCTGATGTGATCCCCGGCGATCCCAACGATCCGCGCACGGTGCAGCGCATGGCCTCGGATACCGGTCATTCGGTCTGGGTGGCGGCCTCGGCCGGGTCCGGAAAGACCAAGGTCCTGACCGACCGTATCCTGAACCTGCTGCTCGACCGGGTCGCACCGGAGCGGTTGCTGTGCCTGACCTTCACGAAGGCGGCCGCCGCCGAGATGGCGGTCCGGCTGTCTGGGGAACTGTCGCGCTGGACGGTGCTGGAGGAAACAAAGCTCCGCGCCAAACTCGACGATCTGCGCGGCCGCACCGCCACCATGGAGGAGGTCTCGGAGGCCCGTCGACTGTTCGCCAAGGTCCTGGACGCGCCGGGCGGTCTCAAGATTTCGACCATCCACGCCTTCTGCCAATCCCTGCTGAGACGGTTTCCGATCGAGGCCGGTGTCTCGCCGCATTTCGACCTGGCTGACGACCGGACCACGGTCGAGCTGCTGACCAATGCCCGGCTCACCGTCCTGGCCCATGCCCGGCACGGCGACGACGAGGATCTGGCGGAGGCCCTGTCGATCATCACCCGGACGCTGACAGACCAGGGCTTTGAGGACATCCTGAAGGTCGCTGTGGCGGATCGCGGTAAGCTGGACACCGCGAGGGTGAAAGCCGGCGGCACCGATGCCCTGATTTCCGAAATGTACCGCCGGGTCGGCGTCGATCCGACGGAGACCGACGCCGATCTCATCCTCGCCGCCAGCCGGGAGGACGCCTTCGACGGAACGGCCCTGCGCGCGGCGCTCCCGGCGCTCGAGGGTGGCGGCAAGGAGGACAAGGCTCGGGCGGATGGAATGGCGTCCTGGCTGGGGCAAGGCGATGCCGCCACGCGTGCCGGTCTCTGGCAGATCTGGCACAAACAGTTCCTGACCGGCGAGGGCGCCATCCGCGCCAGACTCGCCATCAAGAAGGTGGCGGAGTCCGTCCCTCACCTTGTCGACGCGCTGTTCGTCGAGGCGGAGCGGGTCCTTCAAGTCGAAGTCCGCCGCCGCACCATCGCGCTGGCGCACCGCACCGCCGCCCTGATCCGACTCGCGACCGCCGTTCTCGTCCGCTACTCCGAGGAGAAGCGTCGGCGGGGTCTGCTCGACTATGACGACCTGGTCCGAAAGGCCGGTGAACTTCTGGGGCGCGGCGGAGTCGCCGACTGGGTGCTGTTCAAGCTGGACGGCGGCCTGGACCATATCCTGATCGACGAGGCGCAGGACACCGCCCCCTCTCAGTGGACCGTCATCCGGGCCCTGGCCGAGGAATTCTTCACCGGCGACAGTGCGCACGAGGACCGGACGCCCGGGGTCGAACGCACGGTTTTCGCAGTCGGCGACATCAAGCAGTCGATCTACAGCTTCCAGGGCGCTGACCCTGCCGGTTTCACCGCCAGCCGCGCCGCATTCGCGCAGCGCGCCGAAGACGCGCAGCGAACCTTCAAGTCGGTCCCGATGGAGGTCTCGTTCCGATCGACCGATGCAGTGCTGCAAGCGGTGGACGCCGTGTTCAACCGTGATCCGGGTCGGATCGGGGTGGCGGAACCAAATCCGATCCCGGCCGACCGGGGCGGTGGAGGCTGGCAGAGCATCGCCCATTTCGCGCATCGCAAGGGCATGTCCGGTCGGGTCGAGGTCTGGCCTCTGGTCGGGCCGGTCGAGACCGAAGAGATCGACAGCTGGGCGCCTCCGATCCGCCGGCGTGGCGGCGACGATCCAGCGGCCCGGCTCGCGGGCATCCTGGCGGATCGGATCGAAGGATGGATCGGACAGGACACGCTGCCCGCGCGTGGCCGTACAGTCCGTGCCGGAGACATCATGGTACTGGTCCGCCGCCGCGACCGTCTGGTGGGCGAACTGGTCCGGGCGCTGAAGCAAAAGGGCGTGCCGGTGGCCGGGGTCGATCGGCTGGTGCTCTCGAACCAGATGGCGGTCCAGGATCTGCTGGCGCTTGGCCGGGTGCTGTTGCTGCCAGAGGACGACCTGACCTTGGCGGGGGTGCTGAAGAGCCCGCTGTTCGGGCTCTCCGAAGACGAGCTGTTCGATCTCACCTGGAACCGGCCAAAACCCCGGCTGTGGCACAGTCTTCAGTCCAAAGCGGAGACGGACCCTCGCCTCGCCGAGATCGCGGACCAGCTGCGCACCTTGATGGCGGCCGCAGACTACCTGCCGCCATATGAACTGTTTCAGATGATCCTGAACCGGACGGTGGACCGCATGGGCGGCCGCAAGGCCCTGGTGGCGCGCCTGGGCGAGGAGGCCGAGGAGGCGATCGACGAGATCCTGGCCCAGGCCCTGATCTATGAATCCACACACACGCCCTCGCTTCAGGGTTTTCTGCACTGGCTGGGTGGCTCGGAATTCGAGGTCAAGCGCGAACTCGACGGCGCCCCGGTCGATCAGGTGCGACTCATGACCGTGCACGGCTCCAAGGGCCTGCAGGCGCCGGTCGTCATCCTGCCGGACACCACCCGGCCGCCGCTGGTTCGCGACAGTCTTCTGTGGGACCAGGACCTGGACACACCCGAGCGAGCCCGCATCCCGATCCCGCTTTGGTCCTCCGGTGCGAAACAGGACGACGCCCTGGCCGCCGCCGCCCGGGCGCTGGTCAAGAGCAAGGCCGAGCAGGAATACCGGCGATTGCTCTACGTCGCGATGACACGCGCGGAGGATCGTCTGGTCGTGTGCGGCTGGCATGGCAAACAAGGCCCCAGACCGGAAGCCTGGCACCCCATGGTCCGCGACGCCCTCTCGGGCTCGGCCGCACCGCTCACCCTCCCGGGACTGGAAGAGCTCGGAGACGGTTTGCTGATCGAGTCCGACCAGACCGCCGAGCCGAAGCTTGAGGAGTCCCGCGCACCCCGAGCCGGAGACGATACCGACCCACCCGCATGGCTGCACAGTATGGCTCCGGGCGAACCGGTGCCGCCGCGGCCGCTCGCACCCGTACGGGGTGAGGACGAGGACCCGCCGGTGCTGTCGCCGATGGCGGAGCGGGTCCGGTTCGCACGCGGCACCCTGTTGCACCGTCTGCTTCAGATCCTGCCGGAAGTTCCGCCGGGCGAGCGTGAATTGGCGGGGCGCAGGTTCCTCTCTCGTCCATCCCACGAGCTGTCCGAGGCGGATATCGAAACCTGGGTCGCCGAAGCTCTGGCGGTCCTGAACCATCCGGAGTTCGGCGAGGTGTTCGCACCCGGCTCCCGTGCCGAGGTGCCGATCATCGGCGTGGTGGGGGACGTTGTCGTGTCGCGACGGATCGACCGCCTCCGAGTTACCGACGCCGAGGTTCTTATTGTCGACTTTAAGACCAACAGGCCCCCGCCAACCTCTATTGATGCAATTTCAGAAACATACGTCACTCAGCTAACCGATTACCGTCGATTGCTGCAGAAGGTCTATCCCAATCAACGGGTTCGCTGTGCCCTGCTCTGGACCGACGGGCCGCATTTGATGGAGGTTCCACAAGAGATGTTGGATCAGGCGCGCGCTCCGGCTTGACCGCGGGTGATACGCTTCCTACCTTGCGATGAAGCGAGCACAACTGCTGCACAGATTAGTGAGGATACGTCATGGCTACGGTCAAGATTTCTGATTCTTCGTTTGACGAGGACGTGCTCAAGTCCAGCAAGCCGGTTGTTGTGGATTTCTGGGCCGAGTGGTGCGGCCCCTGCAAAATGATCGCTCCGGCACTTGAGGAGATTTCGAATGAAATGTCCGATCAGGTGACGGTGGCCAAGCTGAATATCGACGACAATCCCGGAACACCTTCGAATTACGGCGTGCGTGGAATTCCGACGCTGATCATGTTCAAGGACGGTCAGGCGGTGGCGCAGAAAATCGGCGCCCTGCCGAAATCCGAACTGAAGCGTTGGGTTGAAGACGCCATGTAGACCAGACCCAAGCGGGGCCCCGCCCGCACTCTACTAAGGCCCCGCGGGTAAATGCGTGCCAGCAACTAGGGTCCCGTTTCGGCGGGGCCTTTTTTGTGCGGGACGCCTACCCGTTTTCGCGGAGAACCGTTCCCGCGAGATAGAGCGAGCCGCCGATCAAGACATGACCGGACGCGGATGGATCGGTCAAAGCGGAGGTCAACGCATCCTCAACATTCCGCGCGGCCATGGCCTTGAGGCCCACGGAACGGGCCGCCTCCGCCAGGTCCCGGGCGCTCAGGGCATTCGGCTCACCCGGAATGGCGACGGTCAGCACCAGGTCGACCACTTCCTGGAACGGGCGCAGATAGTCCGCCGGCTCCTTGCTGTTCAGCATGCCCAGAATGAGAATGACACGCCCCGCACCATCGACTCTCCAATCCGCCAAGTGCGCAGCAATGACCTGACCGGCGTCCGCGTTATGTCCGCCATCGAGCCAGAGCGACCACCCATCGGGCATACGCTCGACCAAGGGACCGTGCGAGAGCAGCTGGAGCCGGGCCGGCCAGCGGACATCCAGAAGCCCCTGTGCCCAATGTTCGGGCCCACTTGGAACCAATGGCGCGATCACCGAGGCCGCGGCCACGGCCGTCGCCGCGTTCGCACTCTGATGCGCGCCCGGCAACGCCGGGATCGGGAGCTTATGAACAGTGTCTCCCAGACGAACCTCCAGATGACCAGCGTACCGTTGAGCACCGAACTCAGCGGCCCACCGGGTCATCGGGGCGCCTATCGCACCTGCGCGCTCCTCGATCACGGCGCGGGCCGCGTGGCCTTGCGGGCCGATCACTGCCGGAACCAGCGGGCGCAGGATGCCTGCCTTCTCGAAGGCGATTTTCTGAATCGTATCGCCCAGGAAACTCATATGGTCCATGGAGACCGGGGTAATCACGCTGGCGATCTGTGCGTTCACCACATTGGTGGTGTCCAGGCGTCCGCCCAGGCCGACCTCGAGCAACAGAACATCCGCCGGCGTCCGCGAAAAGGCGAGGAGGGCTGCGGCGGTGGTGATCTCGAACAAGGTGATCGGGCGGGCGGCATTAACCTGCTCACACTCTTCGAGAACCTCGGTAAACGCCACATCGGAGATCTCCGACCCGGCCAGAACCACCCGCTCATTGAACTTGACCAGATGCGGCGACGTGTAGACGTGGACCCGATGGCCGGCGGCCTCCAGGATCGCCCGCAGATAGGCCACCACGGAGCCTTTCCCGTTGGTCCCGGCCACATGCACGACCGGCGGAAGACGCCGCTCCGGGTTGCCCAGATCGTCCAGAAGCTCTTGGATCCGATCCAAGGAGAGGTCGATCGCCTTCGGATGAAGTCGGCTCAGGCGCTCAAGGATCGTGTCCGGGGCCATGTCTGCGGGCTTACGCCTTGGATTTTTTAGACGCTTCGTTCTGCTCAACGCGGTCGGCCGAAGACATCGGAGCGGAGGCGTTTGCTTCGACAGGCTTGGAGGCCGGTGTCTCGCTCGCCGGGTCGAGTTTCACCACATCGGCCTTCGGTTCCGGGTCCATCAACAGCCCCAGCAGCCCCCCGAGCGTCTGCTTGAGCTTATGGCGATGCACGACTGCATCGACCATGCCGTGCTCCAGCAGATATTCCGCCTTCTGGAAGCCTTCCGGCAGCTGTTCGCGAATTGTTTCCTGGATCACCCGCTGTCCGGCGAACCCGATGATCGCCCCGGGTTCGGAGATATGAAGATCTCCCAACATGGCAAAGGACGCGGTGACGCCACCGGTGGTCGGATCGGTCAAGAGTACGACAAAGGGGCGTCCGGTTTCCTTGAAACGCTCGACCGCGGCGACCGTGCGCGGCATCTGCATCAACGAAAGAATCCCTTCCTGCATCCGCGCGCCGCCCGAGGAGGGAACGATGATCAGAGCCGCGTCCTGCGTCTCCGCCAGCTTGGCGGCACGAACCAGCCCTTCGCCGACGGAGCTGCCCATCGAACCGCCCATGAAATCGAAATCGAAGGCCGCGACCACTGCCGCATTGCCCTCAATGGTGCCGTGCGCGACCACGATCGCATCGTTTCTTCCGGTCTTGGACTGCGCTTCCCGCAAACGGTCCGAGTAGCGCTTTCGGTCCCGGAACTTGAGGGGATCAATGGCCGGTTTACCCAACTCGATCGGCTCCACCAGGCCACCGTCAAACAGCAGCTTCAGCCGCTCCATCGGGGGCAGCCGCATGTGATGGTCGCATTCCGAGCAGACCCGATGGTTGGTCGCCAGATCGGCGTGGAAGATCATCTGTCCGCAAGCGGGGCATTTATGCCAGAGGTTGTCCGGCATCTCCCGTCCGACGAGCGCCTGAATCTTAGGCAGAACCGCATTCGTGAGCCAGTTCATCAGATGTCTCCTCGCACCGGGTCAGACGCGCGCGCCGCGCACGCCATCGGCCAGGCTTTTCACGAAGGCCAATGTATCCGGTACCGTCCGCGCGGTCGCCTTGCCGTCGGCATCCAGGGACATCCGGATGGTATCCACCACCGCCGATCCGACGATGGCGCCATCCGAGACCTTGGCCACCGCCGCCGCCTGTTCGGGAGTCTTGATGCCAAACCCCACGCAGACCGGCAGGGCGGTATGGCGCTTCAACCGTTCGGTCGCGCGGGTGACGATCTCGACCGGAACATCGACCGTTCCGGTGACACCGGTGATCGAGACATAATAGACGAACCCGGCGGTATGCCGGAGCACCGAGGGCAATCGCTTATCGTCGGTGGTCGGCGTCGCCAGCCGGATGAAGGCCAAACCCTTGCGCAGCGAGGGCAGACACAGCTCGTCATCCTCCTCCGGCGGCAGATCGACCACGATCATGCCGTCGACCCCGGCGGCCTTGGCGTCGTCGAGGAAGCGCTCAACCCCGTAGCTGTAGATCGGATTATAGTAGCCCATCAGGATGATCGGGGTGTCCGCATCTGTCTCCCGAAAGGCGCGCACCATGTCCAGAACCTTCGGCTGGGTCATGCCCGCAGCCAGAGCGCGCAACCCCGCCGCCTGAACCGAGGGGCCGTCCGCCATCGGATCGGTGAACGGCATACCGAATTCGATCATGTCGGCGCCCGCGCCCGGCAGACCGTTCATCAGCGCCTGTCCTGTCGCGAGATCGGGGTCTCCCGCGCTGATATAGACGCCCAAGGCCCCCCGCCCTTCGGCAGCGCAGGCAGCGAACCGGGCTTCGATACGGCCCGTGGAGTCGAACGTCGTCATCAGATCAGGCCCTTCGCTTCGAGCTGGGGAATCACGGCCCCGAGGTCCTTGTCGCCGCGACCGCAGAGATTCATCACCACGATCTGGTCCTTCGGCCGGTCGCCGATGAAGGTGCCGACATGGGCCAGTGCGTGGGCGGGCTCAAGCGCAGGAATGATGCCCTCCTTGCGAGAGCACAGCGCGAAGGCCTCCAGAGCCGCATCATCCGTGCAGGCGACGTACTTCACCCGACCCAGCTCGTGCAGCCAGGAATGCTCAGGGCCGATGCCCGGGTAATCCAGCCCGGCGGAAATCGAGTGCGCCTCGGTGATCTGACCATCGTCGTCCTGAAGCAGATAGGTCCGGTTGCCGTGCAGCACGCCCGGCCGGCCGCCGTTCAGGGACGCCGCATGTTTGTCGGTCTCCAGGCCCAGGCCGCCCGCCTCGACGCCAATGATCTCGACGTCGACATCGTCCAGGAACGGGTGGAACAGGCCCATCGCGTTCGAACCGCCGCCGATGCATGCAACCAGCGTGTCCGGCAGCCGGCCCTCGGCGGCCATCATCTGGGTCTTGGTCTCCTCGCCGATGATCGACTGGAAGTCGCGAACCATCGCGGGATAGGGATGCGGACCGGCGACCGTACCGATGATGTAGAAATGGGTCTCGGCCTTCGACACCCAGTACCGCAGCGCCTCGTTCATCGCGTCCTTCAGAGTGCCCGCGCCCGAGGTCACGGGATGCACCTCGGCGCCGAGGAGCCGCATGCGATCCACGTTGGGCTTCTGACGCTCGACGTCCTCGGCCCCCATGAAGACCTCACAGGTCATGCCGAACAACGCGCAGGCGGTCGCGGTCGCCACCCCGTGCTGACCGGCACCGGTCTCGGCGATGATGTGCTTCTTGCCCATCCGTTTTGCCAGCAGCGCCTGGCCCATCACGTTGTTGATCTTGTGGGCGCCAGTGTGGTTCAGCTCGTCGCGCTTGAAGTACAGCTTGGCGCCGCCGAAATGCTCCGTCAGCCGCTCCGCGAAATAGAGCGGACTGGGTCTGCCGATGTAATGGGTGTGGAAGTACTCGATATCCTTCTTGAACGCAGGATCGGTCTTGGCGTGGGTATAGGCGGCCTCGACCTCCAGGATCAGCGGCATCAGGGTTTCGGCGACATAGCGGCCCCCGAAGATGCCGAAATGGCCTTCGGCGTCGGGGCCTGCACGCAGAGAGTTCGGAACGGCGGCGACGGACATCGCGCGGACCTCCATGGGCTGGTCTCGCCCGGACAATACCGGACATGTGCTCGGACATGAGGTCTTAAGGCCGAGCGGCCCGCCACGCAAGGATGCTGGTGCGGGTCACGCCGAACCGCTGGTCGTGAGACCCGCTCTAGTACCGCTCTTCCTCGAAGATCGGGTCCACCGAATGGTTCCATCGGCCTTCATAGGCGGCCAGCTGATCATCGGCCATGGTGCGGCCGCTCTCGGCGACGGCGTCTAACGGGGTCAGGAACCCGGTCTCGTCATTGCCGCTGCTGTCCAGGATGCCACGACGGCGCAGACCCTCTCGGGCCAGAGCCAGCATATCCTTCGCCCAATCCCGAACCTCGCGACCCTTGATCTTCGCCTGGAGCGCGTCGCGCGGCGTGTCGTCGCGCAGGAGCTGCTGTTCCTCCACGGTCCAATCCTTGACCATCTGCCAGGCCTGGTCCTGCACACCCTGATCGTAGAGCAACCCCACCCAGAGGGCCGGCAGCGCGCAGATCCGATTCCAGGGCCCGCCATCAGCGCCGCGCATCTCGATATACTTCTTCAGACGCACTTCCTGGAACACGGTGGTGGTGTGATCCGACCAATCCCCCATGCCCGGCATCTGGCCCGGAACCTCTTCCAGCTTGCCGACCATGAAATCCCGGAAGCTCTTGCCGGCCACATCGATGTACTTGCCGTCGCGATAGACGAAATACATCGGGACATCGAGCATGTAGTCGACATAGCGCTCGAACCCGAACCCGTCCTCGAAAACGAAGGGCAGCATACCGCACCGGTCCGGGTCCGTGTCGGTCCAGACATGGCTGCGGAAGCTCTTGAAGCCGTTCGGCTTGCCTTCGGTGAAGGGAGAATTTGCGAACAGGGAGGTCGCGATCGGCTGCAGCGCCAGGCTGACCCGATACTTTTCCACCATATCGGCTTCGCTCTCGAAATCGAGATTGGCCTGAACGGTGCAGGTCCGCTTCATCATGTCGATGCCGAGATTGCCGACCAAGGGCATGTAGCGCTTCATGATCTCGTAGCGCCCCTTCGGCATCCAGTGGATGTCCTCACGGGTCGCCTTCGGCCTGAAGCCGAGACCCAGCATCGCCACGCCCAGTTCGTCGCAGACCTCTTTGACCTGCGCCAGATGGGTATGCACCTCGTCGCAGGTCTGATGAATATTCTCCAGCGGCGCGCCGGAGAGCTCGAACTGTCCGCCCGGCTCCAGCGTGATCGCGCAGCGGTCCTGCAGGAGAGCGATGGTGTTGCCGTGTTCCTGAATCCGCTCCCAACCGAAGCGGGTCAGCCCTTCCAAGATGGCGCCGATCCCGTCCTTGCCCTCGTAGGGCAGCGGGGCGTGATCGGACAGGCGGAAGGCGAACTTCTCGTGTTCCGTCCCGACGCGCCACTCGGAGCGCGGCTTGCACGCGGACGAGAACCACTCGACCAATTGATCCTTGCTCTCGATCGGAGCTCCAGCGTCTTCAGGCGGCCGTGACATGCACACTCCGGTCTTTTGGGCCGCAGGGCGGCCGGGTCTGTCATTGCAGTCCGTTCATCCCAGCCGTTACCGGCTCATCTCCAGTCACCGACCATGGTCTGCCAGGCAGCCACAACCGCCAATGCCGCCGTGTCCGCACGCAGCAGGCGCGGACCCAGGCTAACCGGTGTAACAAACGGCAGCGACCTCAGCCGGTCAAGTTCCTCTTCGGCAAAGCCGCCTTCCGGCCCGATCACGAATCCGACATGCCCGGCCGAGGACAAGTGATCCCCCGACAGCGCCTCGGCAAGAGGCTGTCCGGCATGGGTCTCGTCGCAGAGGATCAGCGGTCGATCGTCCGGCCAGAGGTCGAGCACCCGGTCCAGTTTCTCCGGTTCCCGAACCTCGGGAATCGTCAGCCGGTCGGATTGTTCGGCCGCTTCGATCGCATTGGCGGTCAAGCGGTCCAAGTTGACCCGGTCGACCATGGTCCGCCGGGTCATGACCGGCCACAGCAGCGCCACCCCAAGCTCGGTCGCCTTCTGCGCCACGAAATCGATCCGCGCCCGCTTGATCGGCGCGAAGGCGAGCCAGACGTCGGGCTCCTCGCGCTGCGGCCGGGTCTGCTCCACCAGGGTCAAGGTCGCAGCTTTCTTGCCTGCGGTCTCAATCCGCCCGCGCCACTCCCCATCCCGACCGTTGAACAGGGCGAGTTCGTCCCCCGGGCCGAGGCGCAGCACGTTCCGCAGGTAGTGCGCCTGCGCCTCGCTGACAGCGACCGTCGCCGCTTCGTGGAGCGGGCTGGCGACGTGCAGGCGGGTTTCGAGACCATCCTTCATACCGGCGGTGTAGACCGGGGCGCTGCGCCCCGCAACCTCCCGTCGACGTCCGCGCCTGCAAGATTGTATACAAGACTGTACAAGATACGTCCTGCGACCTATTTTCGTCGCCTCACAAACGTTTTGAAACGAGGATGGAACCGATGGCGGAAGTGGATGTGGTCATCGTCGGAGCCGGCAACGCGGCACTCTGCGCGGCCCTTTCGGCGCGCGAGCAAGGCGCCCGCGTGGTCGTTCTGGAGCGCGCATCGGAGGACGAGGGCGGCGGCAATACCCGCTTCACGGCCGGTGCCATCCGTACCGTCTACAACGGGGTCGACGATCTCCGGGCGCTGATGCCGGACCTGACCGATGAGGAAGTCGCGATCACCGATTTCGGAACCTATACTCAGGACCAGTTCTTCGACGACATGTTTCGGGTCACCCAATATCGCTGTGACGCGGACCTGGCGGAAAAACTGGTCACCCGTTCCTACGACACCCTGATGTGGATGAAGGACAAGGGCGTTCGGTTCCAACCGATCTGGGGCCGACAGGCCTTCAAGGTGGACGGAAAGTTCAAGTTCTGGGGCGGGCTCACGGTCGAGGCTTGGGGCGGCGGACCGGGCCTGGTCGAATCGCTGTGGCAGATCGCGGAGAAGAGCGGCGTCGAGATCCGGTATTCCACCCGGGCGCTCGAGTTGGTCTACGACGATATCGCGGTTCGGGGCGTGAAGGTGAAATCCGCCGACGGTGTCGAGATCATAGAGGCGCGGTCGGTGGTGCTGGCCGCCGGTGGCTTCGAGGCCAACCATGAGATGCGCACGCGCTATATCGGCCCGGGCTGGGAGTTGGCAAAGGTCCGCGGCACCCGGTTCAATACCGGTGACGGCATCAACATGGCGCTGAAGATCGGCGCGGCGCCCTACGGGAACTGGTCCGGCTGCCATGCGGTCGGCTGGGACTACAACGCGCCTGAATTCGGTGATCTGGCCGTCGGCGACAATTTCCAGAAGCACTCCTACCCGTTCGGCATCATGGTCAACGCCGAGGGCAAACGTTTCGTCGATGAGGGCGCGGATTTCCGCAACTACACCTACGCCAAATACGGCCGGGTGATCCTGAATCAGCCCGGCCAGTTCGCCTGGCAGATCTTCGATCAGAAGACCACCCATCTGCTGCGGGATGAATACCGGATCAAGCAGGTCACCAAGGTGCAGGCCGATACGCTGGAGCAGCTTGCGGACAAGCTCGAAGGGGTCGACAAGGCCGGATTCCTGGCTGAAATGAAAGCCTGGAACGACGCCGTTCAGACCGACGTCCCCTTCAATCCCAACGTCAAGGACGGGCGCGGCACCAATGGCCTGTCGGTGCCGAAATCGAACTGGGCGAACCCGTTGGATAGCGGCCCCTTTGAGGCCTATCAGGTCACCTGCGGAATCACCTTCACCTTCGGGGGCCTGCGGATCGATGACAACGGACAGGTCATGGACACCGATCTGGTTCCGATCCCCGGCCTCTACGCGGCTGGCGAGTTGGTCGGCGGTCTGTTCTACTTCAACTACCCAGGAGGCACGGGCCTGATGTCCGGCGCCGTGTTCGGACGCCAGGCCGGCCGGTCGGCCGGGCTCGCGGCGTCGAACGGGGAAATGAAGGCGGCGGAGTAGGCCCGGTCCGATCCATTCCGGATCCCCGCCGGCCGAACTTCGGCGGGGACGGGAGGCATTGGATGGCGAAACGATCGGGGAAACTTCAAAGCGATCCGGCCGACGGCGCCGGGACGGAGTCGCGCGGGGAAATTGCCTACACGCGCCTGAAGGCATCAATCCGCGCCGGTGAGCTCAAGCCGGGTCAGCGCATCCGTGAAAACGAGATGGCGTCGCAGCTGGACATGAGCCGGACGCCGGTGCGCGAGGCACTTCGGCGTCTTGAGGCCGATGGACTGCTGACCTTCGCTCCCTACCGCGGCATGGTGATTTCCGAGTTGGATCATCAGGCGGTGATGGAGCTCTACCAGATGCGCGAGGTGCTGGAGGGCACGGCGGCCGGGCTGGCCGCACGGCACGCCTCGGAGGCCGAGATCGGCATTCTCCAGGATCTGGTGGCGGCCGACAAAGGCAGTGCCGCAGATCCCAAGGAAGTCTCCACCCATAACCGGCAGTTCCATGGTGCTGTCTACCGGGCCGCCCACAACCGCTATCTGCTGAAGACTCTCAATGTGCTGGGCGATGCGATGGCGCTTCTGGGCATGACCACCATGTCCCTCACCGGTCGCTCCGATACCGCCCGGGAAGAACATGCGGCGATCGTGACCGCAATATCGGCTCACGATCCGGCGGCAGCGGAAAATGCCGCCCGCAAGCATATCCGCGAAGCACAGCGGGCACGCCTCCGCCTGATGTTCGGAGACGGCAATGCGCGGATCCCCGAAATCAAGGAGTAACCGTCCGCGAATGCAGAATGGCCCGACCAAAAGGCCGGGCCGGATTCCGTAAATTATTCGGATATCTGACTACTGAAGGCGCTGAGGAATGTCCTCAATCGACTCGGCCACCAGACGCTTCGCCGTGGCGTCGTCCAGATTGTCGGTGATCAGACGGCGGGTCGCCGCAATCGCCAGATCGACCATCTGTCCGCGCACTTCCGCCAAGGCCTTGCTTTCGGCCGCCTCGATCTTTTCGACCGCAAGCTGCTCTCGGCGGGCCAGAGACTGCTCCAGCTTTTTCTCGGCCTCGACCTGCATGCGGGCCGCTTCTTCCTTGGCATGAGCCAGGATCGCGCCGGCCTCCTTCAGTGCATCGCGATGCAGACGCTGATAGTTTGCTTTGGCAGCCTGTGCCTCTTCCCGCAATGCCTGAGCTTCTTCGAGCTTGGACTTGATCTGCTCTGCACGCGCATCCAGGGAAGCCACGGCCATGCCCCAGCCCTTGTAGAGCGCGCCCGCCATGAAAATCAGGAACGCGACAGCAACCCAAAGCGAGGCATCTCCAAAACCGTAAAACATGCCTATGCCCTCCCGTCGCCGGAGACGGCCTCGACCGCCCGTTTGACGCTGTCTTCGCCCGGAGTCACGCCGATCAGCTTTCCGGTGGCCTCAACAGCAGCCTCGCTGGCGACGGCCATCAAGCTTTCAAGCGCCTCGTCCCGCTGTTTCCCGATTCGGGTTTCGGCGGTCTTGACCTTTCGAGCCATCTTCTTGGCATGTTCCGCTTCAGCCTTGGCCTGTTCGGCCGCGGCCTCATCGTTGGCCGCCTTGATCTGGCCCTGGGCTTCCGACCGCGCCTCGGCAAGCGCCTTCTCGTAGTCGGCCTGAACCTTTTCAGCCTCAGACTTCAACCGATCCGCGGTTTCCAGGTCGTCCGTGATCCGTTCCTGCCGCTCTTCAAGGACCTCGGCGATCCGGGGGACCGCCATCTTCGACATGATCCAATACAACAGCGCGAAGCTGACGATCAGCCAGAAGATCTGGGTCGGGAACGCGCTCACGTCGAGCTGGGGCAACCCGCCATCCGGCTTGCCGCCTGCATCAACGCCGGTGGCGGCATGCGCCGCCGTCGTCGCGATCGAGAAGATCGCCACGCCGGCCGCACCGAAGCCGGCCGTCCGAATCCCATTGAAGAATGCGGAATCCATTCCGTCGCGCCTCATACCGTTATCCTCCTGAAGGTGGACAAGCGCCGAGCCCCGAGGCCCGGCGCGCGCCGAGATCAGGCGAACAGGATCAGGAACGCGATCAGCAGCGCGAAAAGCGCAACGGCCTCGGTCAGCGCAAAGCCCAGAATGCCGATGCCGAACACTTCGTTACGGGCAGCCGGGTTGCGGGCGATCGACGCGATCAGGGTCGAGAAGATGTTGCCGATACCGACACCCACGCCCATCAGCGCGATCACGGCAATACCAGCACCAATCATCTTTGCGGCTTCGACGTCCATGGTCTTTTCCTTCCAGTCTCGGGTTGGATTTCAGATTAAGTGTGAAACGAGTGACGGCCGCGCTCAGTGCAGGTGCAGCGCGTCGTTGAGATAGATGCAGGTCAGAATGGTGAACACATAGGCCTGCAGGATCGCCACCAGGATTTCGAACCCGGTCAGAGCGACCAGCACCAGCATCGGCGCCACGCCAAAAACACCCAGCATCACCACGAAGGTGCCGAACACCTTCATCATGGTATGACCCGCCATCATGTTCGCGAACAGACGGACCGACAGGCTGACCGGCCGCGAGAGATAGGACAGAATCTCGATCGGGATCAGCAACGGGGCCATGTAGATCGGCGCTCCGGCAGGGAAAAAGAACGTGAAGAAGTGGAGGCCGTGCTTCATCAGCGCGATCACCGTCACACCGACGAACACCGCCATGGCCATCGCGAAGGTCACGATGATCTGACTGGTGAAGGTGTAGGTGTAGTGACCGAACGGCAGCATCCCGAACAGGTTGCCGACCAGGATGAACATGAACAGCGAGAAGATGAACGGGAAGTATGGCCGCCCCTCGGATCCCACATTGTCACGCACCATGCCGGCGATGAATTCGTAGGAGAGTTCGGCCATCGACTGCAGACGGGTCGGGACCAGATGGCGGCCCTTCATGGACTGCACCAGGAAGGTTCCCACCAGGATCGCGCTCGCCATCATGTAGAAGGCGGAGGTGGTGAACGACAGGTCGAGCCCGCCGACATTCACCTCGACGATATCAAGAAGATGGAACTGCTCGACAGGCGACGGAAAACCACCCTCTGTCGGCGACGCATTACCAGCCACTGTCGCTATCCTTCCCGCTTCCGATCCTCAGGACGATCGTCTTCATCGTCCCCACCAGGCTCCGCGTAACCGACCGCGAGACCCTGCCCCATTGCCGCACGCCAGACATTCATCATTCCGCCGCCGGCGCCCAAAAAGAACATGACGATCAGAAACAAGGGACTAGTCCCCAGCCACCGATCCAGCCCGTATCCAATAGCACCGCCAACCACGACGCCCGCGACCAACTCGACCCCAACCCTGAAAGCTAGCCCGGTCGCTGACTTCGGCAATCCCGCGCTGAGCAAACCCGAGGCATCTTTCTTCGCCGCTTCCCCCTGCGCCTTCTTCAGGCGCTGGGACAGGTCGTCGAGCCCCGTTGGTCGGTCCTTGTCCGTCATACTCCCTCGTTCGGGACCCGTTCAGGCCGCCGACGAAATCTCGGATGATCGCGAGACCGTGGAGAATCTTTCTCGGTATCGCCGCGACGCATCAAACTCGAAAAGTCGCGGATAACCGCAACGATTTTCCTCGCACCGGCATGCCGGGTAAGGCGGCGCAAACATACGCAGCGCTCCATGGGGTGTCAAGGCTGCTGCCCCGCACAAAATATCCCCTTAATTACATGATTTTATTACAAGTTCTAACCAGCTTCGCGAATCCGCTCGGCACGGGACAGGTCGACGCTGACCAAATGGCTGATACCGCGTTCCGCCATGGTTACGCCGAACAGCCGATCCATCCGGGTCATGGTGAGCCGGTGATGGGTGATGATCAGGAAGCGCGTACCGGTTTCACCGACGATCTTTTCCAGCAGATTGCAGAACCGGTCCACGTTGGTGTCGTCCAATGGCGCGTCGACCTCGTCCAGCACGCAGATCGGCGCCGGGTTGGTCAGGAACACCGCGAACACCAGGGCGATCGCCGTCAGCGCCTGCTCCCCACCGGACAGCAGGGACATCGCCTGGGTTTTCTTGCCCGGCGGGCTGGCCATGATCTCGAGGCCCGCCTCGAGGGGGTCTTCCGCGTCGGTCAGCCGCAAATGCGCCTCGCCCCCCCCGAACAGGGTCTGGAACAGAGTCTTGAAATGGCCCTCGACCTGATGGAACGCGTCCAGCAGCCGCTCGCGGCCTTCCTTGTTCAGAGCGGAAATGCCGCCGCGCAGCTTACCGATGGCCGCGGTCAGATCGTCGCGCTCGTTCTCCATGCCTTCGACCTGGAGATCCAATTCCTCGAGCTCCGCCTCGGCCCGGAGGTTGACCGGCCCCATCCCCTCGCGCTCTCCAATCAGACGGTCGAGCTTGGACTGCATCTGGTCGGCATCCGCCAGAGGTTCATTCGGATCGATCTCGGCCCGCGCGAGAATTTCATCGGGCGTGCAGTCCAGGCGTTCGGAAATCCGCTCTCGCGTGGTGCGAAGATTCTGATTCACCTGCTCCAGGACCGATTCGGCGCGGACACGGTTCTCGCGGGCCCGGGACGCGGCCAGATCGGCTTCCTTGGCCAGGCGGTCCAATTCGCTTTGCTGGCTTTCGGCCCGAACCAGGAGATCTGCCGCCGCCTGTCGCTTGGCCTCAGCCTCGCCGATGAGATCGGCGAGCGTATCCTTTTGATCGGCGATCTCATCGGGCCGGGTCCGCAGCCGCTCGATCTCCTCGCTCTCGGCGGCCTGGCGGATGCTCAGCTCCTCGAGACGGCCCTGCGCCCGTTCGCGTCGGTCGAGCCAGGAGCGCAGTTCGGCCGATACGGACTCGAGCCGGCTGCGGCGCGCCTGGGCTTCGCGGATCAGATGGTCATGGGCACTTCGGATCTCGACCAGGTCGGTGCGCTTCTCGGCCAACGCCGTGCGCAGCGACTGGGACTCGCGCCGCAAGGCGTCGATATCTGGAATTTCGCCGAGTCCCATCTCGGCCGCACTCTTCTGCTCCTCGGCTTCAGTCCTCTCGGTGACCAGTCGGGCGGCCCCGTCATCCAAGGCCGACAGCTTGGTCTCGACCGCAGCTACCCGTGACGCCAATTCCGCGGCGACCGATTTCGCACGGCTGAGCGCCTCGCCCGCATCCGACAGGCGTGTGCGCCCGGTCTCGACCCGCGCATCGGCGTCCGCCAGAGTCCGCTCTGCCCTTTGGCTGGCTTCGAGGGCCGTGTTTCTGCGGGTTTCGCTATCCGCAATCTGACGGTCCAGTTGCGCCAGCCGGTTCCGCCGTTCAAGCCGAATGGCGGCAGATGACGGGGCACCGGGCGCGACCGAGAACCCGTCCCAGCGCCACATGCCGCCGTCCCGTGTCACGATCCTCGCGCCGATCGGCAGACCCGCCTGCGCACGGCGCGCCGTCTCCGCATCCGGGGCTACCGCAATATTCGCGATCCGCCGCGCCAGCGGAGCCGGTGCGGTCACATGCTCGGCGAGTGGCGCAAGACCTTCGGGCCAGGCGCGGCCTTCGGCACCGGGCTGATCGGCGCGCCAGCCGGTTGCCGCAGCGGCGGCATCGCCGGAAAGGATAGGGGCCTCAAGATCATCGCCCAAAGCGGCGCCGAGCGCGGCCTCTAAGCCAGATGACACCGTCAGCGCATCGACGATCGGTGCTCCTTCGACATCGCTCTCGACCAGGAGCCGCCGCAGACCGTCGGCCTCAGCCCGCAGACCGGCCACCTCGTTTTCGACCCCACGCAGGGCCTCCCGTGCGGCCTGCTCCGCCGCCTTGGCGGTGTCTCGATCAACGCGGGCCTGGGGCAGAGCCAACTCGGCCTCGGCTTGAGCGGCTTCGGCGTCCGTGACGGCCTGGCTGGCCGCCTCGCGCTCGGCTTCCGGAACCGACTGCTCGGCAAGCTCGGTTCTGCGGCTCGCCAGCTCCACCTGCTGACGGACCAGCCGCTCCAGACGTTCCGAGGCTTGCCGCAATTGACGCTCGAACGCCGCGCGTTTCGCATCCGCAATGGCGATCGTCTCGGTCGCCGTGTGGACAGCGGTCTCCGCCTCCTCCGCGGCACGATTGGCTGCGGCCAGGCGAGCCTGACTTTCCGCCTGGGTCTCGGCCTCGCCAGCGCCTGCGGTGGCAAGCCCATCGCGTTCCGACTGCAGCCGTTCAAGGGTGCCCGCAGCCTCCTCCAGAAGCGTCGTCTCGCGCCTGATATCATCCTCGATCTGCCGCAGGCGGGTTTCACCCTCGCTCCGGGCGGTATCGATCCGGCGCGCTTCCGCTTCCAGCTCGGAGCGGGCGGCCGTCAGACGCTGCAGTTCGGCGGACGCGGCGGCTTCGGTCTTTCGCAGTTCAGGCAGGGCGGCGGCCGCTTCGGTCTGATTGCTGCTGGCCTGCCCGGCGGCCTGGGTGGTGATCACCACATGATCGTTCGAGTCCGCCAGAGCCTTCCCGGCCCGCGCCCGCTCTTCCAGAGCGGTGATCCAGCGGTGATGCAGGACGATCGATTCCGCCCGTCGGATCTGGTCGGACAGGCCGCGATAGCGTTGCGCCTGTTTGGCCTGTCGCCGCAACGCCTGGCGCTGGCCTTCCAGGGCCTTCAGAACTTCTTCGAGCTTCTCGAGATTCTGCTCCGCCGCCTTCAGGCGTAATTCAGCCTCATGCCGGCGCGAGTGAAGACCACGAATATTGGCGGCTTCCTCCAACAGGACCCGGCGGTCCGTCGGCTTGGCGGAGATGATCGAGCCGATCTTTCCTTGGCTCACCAGCCCCGCGGAGCGCGACCCGCTGGCCGCATCGGCGAACAGGAGCTGGACGTCGCGTGCCCGGGATTCCCGTCCGTTGACCCGATAGTGGGAGCCCTTGTCCCGCTCGATCCGACGGACAACTTCCAGTTCTTCGGACTCGTTGAATTGAGCCGGGGCCCGACGGTCGCTGTTGTCGACCGTCAGCGAGACTTCGGCGATGTTTCGGGCCGGCCGCGAACTCGTTCCGCCGAAGATCACGTCGTCCATGCCGCCGCCGCGCATCTGACGGGCGCTGCTTTCGCCCATCACCCAGCGCAGCGCCTCCACGAGATTCGATTTGCCACAGCCGTTCGGGCCGACCACGCCGGTCAGGCCTTCCTCGATGGTCAACTCGGTCGGATCAACGAAGGATTTGAACCCGGCCAAACGCAATTTGCTGAAACGCAACTCGAACTGTCTCCCGTGGAGCGGCGCGGACGCCGGTGCCTAGCCTAGCTTGTCTTCGATCACGTCCTTGAAATCCGAGAAATCCTGGGCGCCGGTGACCTTGGTGCCGTTGATCACGAAGGTCGGTGTGGAGGAGATCTCAAACTCTTTCTGTGCCGCCAGCCGGAGTTCGAGGATACCGTCCGCCAAAGCCTGGCTGGTCATGGCCTCAACCGCGTCTTCCTGCTTGATTCCTGCGAACCTGCCGATCTGCACCAGGTTCTCGGCGATCTGGTTTCCGTCACCGCGGGTCCACTTGGCCTGTTGCTTGAACAGCAGATCCACCAAACCGAAATACCGGTCCTCCGGTGCCGCCCGCGCCATGGCGGAGGCCATCAGCGCGTATCGGTCGAGCGGGAAATCCCGCATCTCCAGCTTCACCTTGCCGGTGTCGATATAGGTCGACTTGATCTCGTCCAGCGTGTTGATGTGAAACGACGCGCAATGCGGGCAGGTCATCGAGGCGAATTCCAGCATGGTGACCGGCGCGTCGGGATCGCCCAGCACCCGTGGGGACAAGGCCGCCTCCAGGTCCAAAGCCCAGGCATGAGCCGGCAGCCACGGCAAAGCGGCGGCAGCAAGAATTCCAAGATTTAGCGTTCTACGATCCACGGACGACTCCCAAACACCAGATGTTGACGAAGATACTGCGAAGCTGATTTTTCCTGCAAGGCATCAGGCTCGCGACCAATCATGGCGATATGGAGACAGCGGCCCCACCGCCCAAGACCGGATCACGGATTCATGACCGGTCCGCCGGTCGACTCGCCCGAATTGCTTCGCCAAGCAAACGCAAGCTGTCGCGCAATCCGTCGTCGGCGACCGGCGTCACCCGCGCCGCGATCTCCTCGCGCTCGGCCAGACTCAGGGGCCGCAAGTGTTTGCGACTCGGAGGGCGGCGCGGCGGCAGGGCCCCCTGGCGGATCTTCACCCGCTCCACCGCCGCCCACCCGAAATGCATGTTGATCCGCTCGATCAGCAGCGGCAGCCGGTGCTGAATTTCCAGGGCGAGACCGGAGATCACTCTCAGTTCCAGAACCCCGCCGTCCCGCCGACCCTTCTGGAACTTGAGCGCGGTCGGCTGGCAGGATTTGGCATAGATCTCGCCGATGATGCTCGGCCAGTCCCTTACCACCCGCGCCTCGACGAAGCCCCGTTTCCGGAGCAGCGGGTCGGTCAGGCGCGGCGAGAGGCCCGACAGAGCATGCAATCCGCCGAACCGCCGGCCGGATACCGTTAAGATATCCGGCTTCGATTCCGGTGTTTTTGCCTCGCGCTTCGCCACAAGACTAACTCCCTGGCCATAAAATGCTGTCCCGTTCGCCGGGGCGCACTATGTTCCCAGCCCATGACCGACGCAAATCCATCCCGCGCTTCCCTGTCGGATGACCGCAAGGCCGAGCGAGCCGCTCATGTGGACGTTCCACCCGAGGCGCTCGCGGCCCGATTGCTCGACTGGTACGACCGGCACCACAGACATCTGCCCTGGAGGTCGGAGCCGGGCGAGACCGCCGACCCCTATCATGTCTGGCTGAGCGAGATCATGCTTCAGCAGACCACGGTGGCCGCGGTCGGAACCTATTTCCGGAGATTCGTCGAGTTGTGGCCAAGTGTGCACGACCTAGCGGCCGCACCGCGCGACGATGTTCTGGCCGAATGGGCGGGGCTCGGCTACTACGCCCGCGCCCGAAACCTTCATGCCTGCGCGAAAATGGTTTCAGAAGGTCTGAATGGCCAGTTTCCGGAACAGGAGAGCGACCTTTTGGAGCTGCCGGGCATCGGCCCCTACACGGCTGCGGCCATCTCGGCGATCGCCTTCGACCGGCAATCGACCATCCTGGACGGCAATGTGGAACGGGTGATCGCCCGACTCCGCCTGATCACCGATCCCCTGCCCGGCGTCAAACCAAGGCTCAAGGCCCTCGCAGCACTGGTAACGCCCTCGGAACGCCCGGGAGACTATGCCCAGGCGATCATGGATCTGGGTGCGACGGTCTGCACTCCACGCTCTCCCAAATGCCTGATGTGCCCCTGGTCGGACGCCTGCCAGGCGCGTGTCGCCGGGGTGGCCGAGAAACTGCCGCTCAAACTCAAGAAGCCGCCGAAACCGACCCGACGCGGCGTGGCGTTCTTCGTGGTCGGCGGCGATGGCGAGATTCTCCTGCGGCGACGGCAAGACAAGGGGCTGTTGGGCGGCATGGCCGAGATCCCTTCAACCCCTTGGCAGGAAAGCGCTCCCGGCCTCGATATGGTCGAGGCGCATGCGCCGCTCCGCCTAGACTGGACGCCGCTCAACGGAGAGGTACGCCACACCTTCACACATTTTCACCTGGAACTGACGGTGATGGCGGCTCGGTTGGAGACGGCGGAAATCGTTGACGGCCACTACTGGCATTCGATCGACCGGATCGGCAAAGCCGGATTGCCCAGTGTGATGGCAAAAGTGGTCAAGCACGCGGCCACGCAACTCTCGAATACGCTGGGCACTTAGTCGCAGAGCCGATCGAAGGACTGGACGAACGGCCTGCAACCGACCAAATTCATGTCCATGAACAACAGCAAGCTTCAGTTCCGCGAGACCCGGACGCCCAACTCAAAGGCGCCTCAAAAGCCGGTCGTGGTCCCGGCGCAATTGGATCCGCGCGCGGCGGCGCAGGATCTGCCGCCGGAGATCGGCGGCTACAAGGGCCCGGAACCGACCCGGTTCGGCGATTGGGAGCACAAGGGCCGCTGCACCGATTTTTGATCGGCCGATAGCCGTTCCAGGACGCCACTTGCCGCTTCTGCGGCTTCCTCCCACACTGCGCGCAACCACATGCCGGAGTCTCGGGAGGACCACATGACAGCCGCCGCCAAGCCAAGCCTTAAATCGCTTCTGAAATCGGGAGACCTGCTGGTCGCACCCGGCATCTTCGACGGAATCACCCTGCGGGTCGCCGAGAAGATCGGGTTCGACGCGCTCTACATGACCGGGTATGGAACCGTAGCGTCCCATCTGGGCCTCCCGGATGCCGGTCTGGCCTCCTATCGGGATATGGTCGAACGGGTCCGGCTGTTCGCGGGCCTGAGCAAGGTCCCGATGCTGTGCGACGGCGACACCGGATACGGCGGACTGTTGAATGTCGAGCATACGGTCAAGGGCTACGAGGCCGCCGGCGCCTCCGCGATCCAGCTTGAGGACCAGGAATTCCCCAAGAAATGCGGACACACCCCCGGCCGGAAGGTCATTCCGATCGATCAGGCGGCGGCGAAGGTGAAGGTCGCGGCGGACGCACGGGACAGCAAGGACTTCCTCATCGTCGCCCGGACTGACGCGCGCACCACTTACGGTCTCGATGAGGCCCTGCGACGGGGCGAGGCCTTCGCAAAGGCAGGGGCGGATATCCTGTTCATCGAATCCCCCGAATCCGAGGCCGAGATGGAGCGGATCTGCGCCGCCTTCGATCTGCCGCTGCTGGTCAACGTGGTGGAAGGCGGCTCGACGCCGGTTCTCAGCAAACAGCGGTACATCGAGCTCGGCTATCAGATGGCGATCTATCCGGCGCTGGCGTTCCTCGCCGTCGGCAAGGCCGTCGAGGGCGTCTACGGGCATCTGAAGACGACCGGATCTTCGGTCGGAACGGAGGACCGGCTGGCCGACTTCATGACCTTCTCCCGCACCATGGGTTTCGAGGACATCTGGGCGTTCGAGCGCGATCACGCCGGCATGGAAGAGGCGGCCGAATAGCTAAAGGCGAATTTCCACCTCGACCGGCAGTTCGACAAACTGCTCGTCGCCGGCGCCGCCGTCCAGGAACATGACGGTGGCAAAGGTGGCCGGTTTGTCGAGCACAGTCATCGGATGATGCCAGACATTGGCGTCGTAGCTGATGCCGGTGCCGCCATCGACCTCGAACAGGCGCAGCCCGTCCACGTCAGGCCCGCCGTCGGCATCGTGCGGCGCGACCATGACCAGATATCGGCCGACATCCACCGGCAGGAACGCCTGGCTGGAGAATTCGTGCCGTTCCATCGTGCGGGTCGTCAGGGGCAGTGCGGTCGGCTCGGTCAGGCTGGTTCGGAAACAGACAGCCGCATCCGAGCGCAGGTTCATCAGAGTGTCGGAATAATCCATCCGCCCGGACGCACTCGGACGGGTCAGCAGCTTTCCGAAGGGCGCAAAGGCGTCCGCGGTGATCGGCTCCGGCTTCAGGGTCAGGGTCATGCTCGGTTTCTCCAAAGCGCGTGTCGATCGGTGCCAGGGTCAGTCGGCGGCAAGCGGCTGATGTTCGCGCCGTGCAGCCTGCCAGATATCCTCGGCCTCTTCCGGGGTCATCTTGCCGAAGCAGTCCATATAGATGCGCGAAACCTTCAGGAACGAGGTCTTGTGTCGAGCGGCCCAGGTCGCCAGGTCCCAGTCTTCATCGGTCGCGGCGGCATTGGGCGCGGCGCCACAATAGATCGCACTCTCCACCGTGCCATCCGGCAACTCAATCTCGCAAGGCTCCAGATCGTAGTCGAAATCCTCGAAAAACAGAATCCGGTCCCGATCGGTCTTGCCCGTTCCCAGGAACACCTGTCCATCGACGCTTTCGTCCTCGGCCTGCACCAGGACCGGAAAGCTGTCCTTGGCGATCCGGCGGCGCGCGAAACCGTTCAGGCGGGCGGGCGAGAGATCCCGCGCCGTCACGGTCCGGTCCAGAACCAGTTCCAGGACATCCCGGTCCATCAATGTGCCGAAGAAGAAAAACCGATCCATATACGAAGGTCCTTGGCCCGGGGGTGAGAGGCATTGATTTCGAAGTCGTGGAACATAGGTGCGAACCCCGTGTCTCGCCAGTGCCGACCGGATGGTTTTCTCGCAATCGCTTGTGCTAAATATGGGCGATGAGCGCGAAATACATCCAGGCTTCCCCGAAGGCCTTGACCCCAGTGGTTCCGAATCTGGTGTCTTTTGGCAGTCGGCTTCCCAATGTGGCGATGGAGGCGGATCTCGGTCGCCATCTCGACTATTTCAGAGACATGACCCATGGCCCCACTCTGTTCCTGTACGCAGCGGGGTCCGACCGGGTGCTCCAGGCGCGGGCCGAAGGGGTCACGGTCGTCGCAATAGACGATCGGATCGAGCGATCCGAGGTCGGGGGGGCGGACCTCGATATCTGGTGCGTGCCCGATATCAACGGTGCTTTGCGCGTGCGACTGTTCGGCGCCGAGAGACAGGCGCTTCTGGCCGATGCGAACCAGCGCGTGGTGGCCGCCTGGTCCGGCGCGGGCGCGTTTTCCGACTGGCTGTCGTCCGCCCTTTCGACCCTCGCCCGCCCGGCGGCGCAAGAACGGCGTGAAGGAGCGCCGGTTCTTCTGTTGCCGAACGTTCTCGAGCCCAGGCTGTGCCGCGCATTGATCGAGCGCCTGGACTCGCGAATGGAAGAGGGCCGGGTGGCCATCATCGACAAGGGCGAAACCAAGAGCGTCGAGCTGCCGGACAAGAAGCGCCGTCGAGATCATAAGCTCCCGAAGGACGACCCGCTCTACCTCGCCTGTGCGGAGCGGGTGTCCCGTCGGGTGATGCCGGAACTCTATAAGGCGTTCTGGATCGAGAAGCTGCGGCACGAAGGCTATTATCTGGCGCGTTATGACGATGACAGGGCTGACTTTTTTGCGGCCCACCGGGACAACAACACCCCCGGCACGGCGCGGCGCAGGATGGCGATCAGCATGGAACTGAATGAGAATTACGAGGGAGGCGGCCTTATGTTCCCGGAATACTCGGATCACCGTCACCGCGCCCCCGCCGGCGGCGCCCTGGCGTTCTCGTGCAATCTGATGCATGAGGCGGTCCCTGTCTCAAAAGGCTCGCGATACGTTTTGCTGGCCTTCATGGCCGCCCCGTGACAGGAGGGGGTACCGTCGCAGCCGGGCTTGCCCGGCGCCCAAGACGGCATATTTCGCGTCAGGCGAGTGATGTTCGCTGACGGCTCGACAATGAAGGATTGGTGACGGGGCATGGGCGTGCGGACGGTAGATAGAGTTGACGGCGCCGCCGTGGACATGGCGGATCACCCTCCGGTCAAGCTCGACCGGCTTGGGGTTCTGCTGGTCAATCTGGGCACACCGGAGTCGACCGATGTTCCGACCGTGCGTCGCTATCTGCGGGAATTCCTGTCCGACCCGCGCGTGATCGAGGTCAATCCGTGGCTTTGGAAGCCGATCCTGTACGGCATCATCCTGACCACCCGTCCCCCCAAGACCGCCGAGGCCTACCGTCAGATCTGGATGGAGGAGCACGACGAAAGCCCGTTGCGCCACTACACCCGTCTGCAGGCCGAGTTGTTGCAGGAGCGGATGGATCCGGGCGGCGAAACCCTGATGATCGACTGGGCGATGCGCTACGGCGTGCCGCGGATCGGCGACCGGCTGGAGGCGATGACCGAAGCCGGATGCGACAAGATCCTGATCGTCCCGCTCTACCCGCAGTATTCAGCCTCGACCACGGCCAGCGTGAACGACGCGGCTTTCGACGCGTTGAAGACCCTGCGCTGGCAGCCCGCCGTGCGCACCGCTCCGGCCTTCCACGACGACGAGAGCTATGTCGAGGCCGTGGCCGCTGGGATCGAGCGGCACCTGAAGACCCTGGATTGGGAGCCCGAGGTGATTCTGGCCTCGTTCCACGGTTTGCCGAAACGCTATTTTATGGCGGGCGACCCCTATCACTGCCACTGCGCCAAGACCGCCCGCATGGTGCGAGAGCGGTTGGGCCTGACCAAGGATCAGTTCCGCCTGACGTTCCAGTCCAGGTTCGGCACCGAGGAATGGCTGCAGCCTTATACCGACAAGACCATCGAGGCGCTGGCGGAAGAGGGCGTGAAGAGGATCGCGGTGGTGTGTCCGGGATTCGTTGCCGATTGCGTTGAGACGCTGGAAGAGATCGGCATCCAGGCGCGTGAGACCTTCGAGGACGGCGGCGGCACCCATTTCACCACGATCCCCTGCATCAACGCCGATGTGGAAGCCGTCGACATGCTGGAAGCGCTGGTCAACCGCGAACTCTCAGGCTGGCGGAAACCGGCGGCGGCAGAGTCAGCCAATGGCCGGCAGCCGGTGCGGTTGGCGGGAGAGTGAGCGCTACGCATTAGCTCTCGCCGCCGAGCCGGAGAAAGCGTGTCACGGACCGAAACACGGTTTCTCACCGCCTGCCATCCGGCGATCGATCAGACCACGCCCTTCGTCTTCTCCGCTGCGATCTCCTCCGCGCTCATGCCCAGGATCTCGGCCAGAACCTCGTCGGTGTGCTGGCCCAGGGTCGGCGGGGCATGCCGGTATGTGACGGGGGTGCCGGACATTTTCAGCGGGTTGGCGATAAGCGGTACCTTGCCGTCTCCGGACAGCGGATGGTCGAGCTCGATCCGCATTTCGCGCGCCTGAACCTGCGGGTTCTCGAAGACCTGATCGATGGTGTTCACCGGTCCGCAGGGCACACCGGCCGATTCCAGCGCGGCGACCCACTCGTCGGTGGTCATTTTCGCCATATAGGGCACCATCGCTGGACACAGGGTCTCGCGGTTCTTGATCCGAAGCGGGTTTGTGGCGTAGCGCGGATCGTCCCGCAGATCGCCTGCGCCCGCCACCTCGCACCAGCGCTGATACTGTCCGTCATTGCCGCAGGCCAGGATGATATGGCCGTCCTTGGTCGGGAACACCTGATAGGGCACGATGTTCGGATGGGCATTGCCGAGCGGCTGGGGCACCTTGCCGCCGACCAGGTAGTTGGTGCCCTCGTTCACCAGCCAGGCGACCTGGCTGTCCAGCAGACAGATGTCGATATGCTGCCCCTCACCCGTCCGGTCCCGGTGACGCAGCGCGGCCAGGATAGCGGTCGAGGCGTACATCCCGGTCATAACGTCGGCGATTCCCACACCCACCTTGACCGGCTCCCCCCCCGGCGTTCCGGTGATCGACATGATGCCGCCCATGCCTTGGGCGAGAAAATCGTAGCCGGCACGCTTGGCATAGGGGCCGGTCTGGCCGAACCCGGTGACCGAACAGTAGATCAGCCCCGGAAACTCTTCCCGCAGCTGCTCGTAGCCGAGGCCCAGCTTGGCGAGCGACCCGACCTTGAAATTCTCGACCAGAATGTCGGATTCTCCGATCAGCCGCTTTGCGAGCGCGATCCCATCGGGCTTCGAAAGATCCATCGTGACCGACCGTTTCGAGCGGTTGGCGCAGAGATAGTATGCGCTCTCGGTGGTGTCGTTGCCCTCCGCATCCTTCACATAGGGCGGCCCCCAGGACCGGGTGTCGTCGCCCTGGCCGCGCCGCTCGATCTTGATCACATCGGCGCCGAGATCTCCCAACAGCTGGGTGCAGGTGGGCCCCGCCAGGATCCGTGTCAGATCGAAGATCCGGACACCGTCGAGCGGGAGAATTGGCTTCGAACCGGAAGAAGCGGGCATATCGGTCATCCTCATGCGGCATACTGAACTACAAGGCCGCACCATAGGACGCGGAATCCCAGCCGCCAATCACCGTTGATCTGAGGCGCCGGTCACTTATAGGGATCGCGCACATCGGTCGGACCCGGATCGAACGGCCGCACCAGCATCCGCTGTCCCTGCGCATTGGCATCGTAGAGCTTCTGCTGGGCCTGCTTCATGAAGGCCGTCATCTCTGCGAATTCGGCGACGGACATGTCGAGCTCCCGGTTCAGCATCTCCTGCCAAAGATTGTGAATGACGATGATGTCGTCATGGACCGGCGACAGGCCTTCGACTTCGGCCTTGGTCGCGCGCATCCAGTCGCGGGTCGCCGCCTGCACCGCCTTTGACTCGTTGATCACCTTCCGCACCTGAGTGGCGAGCACGGCGGCCACGTCTTTCTCGTAGGTCCCGCAGAGCGGCCAAAGCTCTTCCAGATACCGCCAGTCCTGATCGGTCAGCTGATCGAGGGTCTTGCCGTAATAGGTGAGTCCCAGGCTGCGCACCGCCAGACCTCCTTCGATCCGGGCAATCCGACTGATGGGAGCGTTTCCACCGGGGAGATTGCCGCAATCCGCCATATTGGCGTCCCCCGGCCTGCCGACCTGATCGCCCGCCGGGGCCTGGGCCGCCGCCGGGTGCACCGCGAAAGCGACCGCGAGGAT
Organism: Alphaproteobacteria bacterium; assembly: GCA_024742605.1. GTDB lineage: Bacteria > Pseudomonadota > Alphaproteobacteria > Thalassobaculales > Thalassobaculaceae > JANSYC01. The sequence continues at coordinate 121,122 of JANSYC010000001.1, forward strand.
CAGCGCCGTCATGACCATGATGCTGGACAACAGAATTGTCAGGGTTCTACCGTTCACCATCATCTTGTCTCATCCATCTCGTTCCGTAGCCCCGACCGGTCCACCTTAGCAGGGGATCGATCTGTCTTGAACTTGGGCGCGTCCGGCGCACGGACAACCATTCCGCCCCAAAGGAGTCCAAGCAATGTCCACACCAACCCGCACGAGTCACATGGGGCCGAAGACCTCGACACACCCGATCGAAACCTGGGAGGTGCGCAAACCGGCGGTCGTGGGATCGCGCGGTGTGGTGGCAGCTCAGAATATCGACGCCGCCCTGGCGGGTGCGAGCATGCTTGAAGCCGGCGGCAACGCGATGGATGCGGCCGTCGCGACCGCCCTCGCCCTGACCGTGGCCGAGCCATGGATGAGCGGGCTGGGCGGCGGCGGTTACGCGATTGTGCGCGACGGAAAGACGGGCCAGGTCAAGATCGTCGATTTCGGCATGATCGCGGCCAAGGGCCTGGACCCGGCGGATTATCCGATCGACCCCGGTCGCGAGGCGGCAGACTGGTTCGGCTTTCCGGCCGTGGTCGGTGACGTGAACCAGCATGGTTACGGCTCGATCGCGGTACCGGGCTCCTGTGCGGGATACGCGCTGCTGTCTGAGACCTACGGCAGAAAATCCTGGGCCGAGCTGTTGGAGCCGGCACGCAAGATGGCGCGGACCGGGCATCGGGTCACCTGGTGGTCGACCGTCCAGGTCACCGCAGACGGCGCCTGGCTTCGGGAATACCCCGGATCGAAGGCGGTATGGCTGCCAAACGGCTTGCCGCCCGCCGCCTCCGATCAGGGTCCCACCTATCTCGACATGGGGGCCCTGGCGGACACACTCGACCGATTGGCCGAGGCGGGGCCGCGCGATTACTATGAAGGCGAGATCGCCAGGCGTCTGCTTTCCGATCTGGGCAAGGGCGGCTCCAAGATTTCCGCCGAGGATCTGACAAGCTACCGCGCCGAGATCATCGACCCGATCGAACGGACACGGGGCCAAGGCACCTACCATCTGGTGCCCGGCTATTCCGCCGGGCCGACCTACGCAGCGGCCCTGGGCGGTTTGCCCGACAGTTTCGGCGAGGACTCCCCAGGTCCGAAGACCTATACCGCCTTTGCCGAGACCCTGGTGCAGTCCTATCGCCGCCGCTTCGAGACCATGGGCCATGCCGGCGATATCGGAGACCGCAGCTGCACCACCCATCTCTCCACCCTCGACAAGGACGGCAACATGGTGGTGATGACGACCACCCTGCTGTCCAGGTTCGGCAGCCGGGTCGTGCTGCCGGAAACCGGCATGCTGATGAACAACGGGATCAACTGGTTCGACCCGCGTCCCGGACGTCCGAACAGCATCAAGGGGGGCGTCAAACCGCTGTCTAACATGTCGCCGGTGATGGTGACCCGCGACGGCGAGGCCTGGTTCGGCTTCGGCGCCTCTGGTGGGCGGAAGATCATGCCGGCGGTGTTCCAGCTCGCCTCCTTCGTGGCCGATTTCGGGATGGATCTGGAACAGGCGCTCCTGCAGCCCCGGATCGAGACCAGCCAGGTGGACACTCTTTTGGCCGACGACCGGTTGAGCGCGGCGGTTTTCGAAGCGTTGCGGGCGATGGCGCCGACCGAGCCAGTGGAAGCCGCCGCCTACCCGGCCCGCTACGCGATTCCGAACGGCGTGATGATGACCGAGGCCGGGCCGACCGGGGCCGCGCATCCGTTCGGGCCGTTGAACGCGGCGGTCGGCGTATAGGGGGAACTGTATGTGTCCGCCCCTCTCCTCGTCCCGATAGGAGCGAGGGCCGGCGCGATGACGCAGTCCGTCGGAAAACCAACCCTCAGTTCGGAAACTGCCCGCCCAGCACATCCCAGATCTGCTGACCTTTCAAGCCGCGAACGGTCACGATTGCCCGCTCGTTGCGCTCCAGGATGACCAGCAGAACCCCGCAATTGGCCTGACCCAGGGTCACATCGTACCAGCCGGCCCGCTTGATGCCGCCGATCCTGTCCGCCAGCTGCGGGGCCCCCAGGTCGTCGGTCGCGTCCTCGATACTCCAATCCTCGATATCGTCATCGAGATCCCGCAACTCGACCCCGTGGGTGGTCGGCCCGCAGCCTTCGAGCCGTTCCGTGCCATACGGCTTGAGCGCGGCCAACTCTGTGTCGGGACTGCTGCCGCACGCCGAGACCATGAGCATCACGGCAAGAGCGGAAAGGGTGGTCGGAACGGATTTCGTGGTCATGGTTGGCTCCCATGCGCGGCGGGGGTCGTGAGCGTTGCAATTGACACGCACGGATCGTGCCTGAGTTGGGCGCGTCCCGGAAGAGGTCGCCGAGACCTTGACCGGATCGAAATCCGCTTCCTACACTTCGTCCCGCAATCCGGTTTCAAGACTTATAATAATTGCCGGGGTTTAGCGTCATAACCAGGGGAGGAACGCCGGTGACAGAGGCCAATGGGTCGCGCACGGAGGGCCTGGCCGCAGGTACGCCAAAGGCGCGCGGCGGCAATATCGACCGCGAACGTCTGGTGGCCCATCACAAGCTGATGTGGCGGATTCGGGCCTTCGAGGAAGCCGCCCTGAATGCGAACCGGGAAAAACTGGTCCTGGGCGCCATCCACCCCTCGATCGGCCAGGAGGCCATAGCGGTCGGCGTCTGCAGCCATCTGCGCCAGAACGACATCCTGCTGTCGACCCACCGGGGGCATGGTCACACCCTGGCAAAGGGCGCGACCGCGACCGCCATGATGCGCGAGCTGCTGGGCCGGGAGGGCGGGACCAGCCACGGCAAGGGCGGCTCCATGCACATCGCCGACTTCTCGGTCGGCATGCTGGGCGCCAATGGCGTGGTGTCCGCAAATATTCACATCGCCGCCGGCGCCGCCCATGCGATCAAACTTCGGGGTGAGGACCGGATCGCGTGTTCGATCTTCGGAGACGGGGCGATCAATCGCGGTCCGTTCCTGGAAGGCTTGAACTGGGCGGGTGTGTTCAAGCTGCCGGCCCTGTTCGTGTGCGAGGATAACGGGTTCGCCTCGACCACTCGGACCGCCGAGATGACCTCGGGACCGGGTGCGGCGGCGCGGGCCGAGGCCCTGGGTGTTCCCAGTGTCCAGGTTGACGGAAACGACGTGCTGGCGGTGGACGAGGCGGTCGCCGAGGCGGTGACCGCCATCCGTGCCGGTGGCGGGCCGCGTTTCATCGTCGCCAAGACCTATCGGTTGACCGGACACACCGCCTCGGATCCAGCGACCTATCGCCCGCTTGAAGAGGTCGACGCCGCCTGGCGCAACGACCCGATCGCGCGGCTGGCCCAGGTGCTGGCCGATGCCGGTCTGCCAGCGGCGGATCTCGAGGCGGCCGAGGCCGCGGCAAAGGCAGAGATGGCCGCCGTCTACGCCGATGCCAAAGCCGCTCCCTGGCCGCCGGTAGAACGCGGCTTCGAGGATGTGCAAGACGCGGGTGACCCGCGCATCGATGCGGTTTAGGGGACCCCACCATGGTGACGATGACCTATGCCGATGCGGCCAAGACGACCCTCGCCGAGGAGATGCGCCGGGACCCGTTGGTCTGGGCCTTGGGGGAGGATCTCGGACGCGGCGGCGTGTTCGGCCAATACAAAGGCCTGGTCGAGGAGTTCGGCCCGGATCGGATCTCCGACGCGCCGATCTCCGAGGCCGCAATCCTGGGCGCAGCAGTTGGTGCGGCCATGACCGGGACCCGGCCGGTGGTCGAGATGCGGTTCGCGGATTTCGCACTCTGCGCCATTGATGAGCTGGTCAATCAGGCAGCCAAGGCCCGGTTCATGTTCGGGGGTCAAACCACGGTGCCGATGGTGATCCGGGAACCGATGGGCATGTGGCGGTCCTCCGCCGCCCAGCACAGCCAGTCCCTGGAGAGCTGGTACACCCACATTCCGGGTCTGGTGGTGGTCTGTCCCAGCACGCCCCACGACAATCGAGGTCTGCTCAAGACCGCCATCCGCTCCGAGGATCCGGTGGTCTACATGGAGCACAAGAACATCTGGGCGCTGGAAGGCGAGGTTCCGGATGCGGAGCCGATCCCCTTCGGCGTCGCCCGGATCGCCCGCGAGGGATCGGACCTCACCATCGTCTCCTGGTCCGCCACCGTGCACGCCGCGACCGACGCCGCCGAGGCCCTCGCCCTGGAAAACATTTCCGCCGAGGTGGTCGACCTGCGCACGCTGTGGCCCTGGGACAAGGACGCGGTTCTGGCCAGTGTCGAGAAAACCGGACGCCTGCTGGTCGCCCATGAGAGCGTGGTGGTCGGCGGCTTCGGAGCGGAAGTGGCGGCGACGGTCGCCGACCGGGCCTTCCGATCCCTCAAGGCACCGATCAAACGTCTGGGCAGCCCGCGGGTGCCCATCTCCTACGCCCCACCGCTTGAAGACATGCTGCGGGTCACGCCCGCAACAATCGTGGAGACGGCGCGCGCGCTCGTCACCGGCTGACCCGAACCAACAGGAATTGCGACATGACCACCAATGAAATGACCGGAGGCGAGGCCCTCGCCAGGATGCTTCAGGCCTTCGAGGTCGGCCCGATGTTCGGTATGGGGGGCTTTCAGCTTCTGCCGTTCTACGATGCGGCCCGGCGGCTCGGGCTCAAGCATTACCTGATCAATGATGAACGCTGCGGTGCCTTTGCGGCCGATGCCTATGCCAAGGTCACCGGCCGGGTTGGAGTCTGCGACGCCACCCTGGGTCCAGGTGCCACCAATCTGATCACGGCGCTGGTCGAAAGCCTGAACGCCGGCATCCCGATCGTGGCGATCGTCGGCGACAGCCACAGGCTGCATTCCTGGAAGAACATGACCCAGGAGAGCCGGCAGACCGACATGCTGCGCCCGGCCACCAAGGAGGTCATCAGGGTCGAATACATCGAACGTATTCCGGAGCTGGTCCGGCGCGCCTTCGCGGTCGCCACCTCGGGCCGACCGGGCCCCGTCGTCCTGGACGTCCCGGAAGACATCTGCCATGCGACCTATCCCTTCACCGATGAGGATCTGGTCATCGACCCGATCCACCGCTCCGCGCCGGCGCTCCGGACCCGGCCGACGGCGACCGGCATCGATACCGCCGCCGATATGCTGAAGTCCGCCGAACGCCCGATGGTTCTGGCGGGTGGCGGCGTGCATATCTCGAGAGCCGCCGAGGCCCTGACGGCATTCGCCGAGGCCACCAATATCCCGGTCGCCCACACCCTCTCGGGCAAGGGCGCCATCGCCTGCACCCATGACCTCTCCGCCGGCCTGTTCGGGCGGTACGACCGGATCGCCAACGGACTGATGGATGAGGCGGATGTGCTGCTGGTCGTCGGCTGCAAACTGGGCGAGATCGCCACCAAGCGCTATTCCCTTCCGCCGAAGGGCAAGACCATCATCCATCTGGATATCGTGGCGGAGGAGATGGGCCGGACCCTCACCCCGGCGCTAAGCCTCTGGGGCGACGCGCGCGAGGGAATCGTCGACCTGATGAACGCACTTTCCGGGGCCGGGCTGAAGGCCAGGCTGGCGGACTGGGCGGCGGAGGTCCCCAAACGGATGGCGAAATGGCGCGAGGAGGTCGACGTCCGCCTGACCTCCACGGAAACCCCGATCAACCTCGCCCGCGTTCTGCACGAGCTGAACAAGACCCTGCCCGCCGATGCGACCCTTGTGGCGGATGGGGGCTTCGCCGCCCATTGGGGCGGATTGCTCTACGACACCAAACAACCCGGGCGCGGCTTCGTTCCGGATCGGGGATTTGCCTCGATCGGCTACGGCGTCCCCGGGGGCATGGGAGCGACGCTCGGGGCCGCCCAGGCCGGACTTGGCCCCGTGGTGGCCCTGACCGGGGACGGCGGCTTCAACATGGTGATCGGTGAGCTGGAAACCGCCCGCCGGCTCGGGTTGGCCTTTACCGTGATCGTCGTCAACAACGCCGCGTCGGGCTACGTGAAGGCTCTGCAGCACCTGATGTACGGCGAAGGAGCCTATCAGTCGTCTGATCTGGCCGAGACAAACTACGCCGAGGTGGTGACCGCGATGGGCTGCAAGGGCATCCGGGTCGAGGATCCCGAGGACCTGGCCGAAGCGATCCGGGCCGGCATCGCCGAGACCACGGTTCCGACCGTGCTGGACGTGGTGGTGACCCGAGACCCCGCCAAGATGCTGCCGGGCGTCGACAATCGGACGGTGCAGGTCAAGAAGGGGGACCGGGTCGCGTAGGAGCCACTGGACGGCGCGAAATAAAATTTCCTTGCTTTCCCGACTCGGCACCCCCATTCTCCGGACTGTCGAACGCGATTGGGCGTTTCGAGCCGGGAACGTCTGGAATTATCGGTCTCTAGGGCTGGTCAAACCGCTTTCCCTCGTTCATATATCCCAACCGTCTGATCGAGGCGCCTCCCGCCCTTGCGTGGTGGGCGCACCCGCACGACGAGCGTACCTCTTCATCGGGGCACGCCTGTCGCGTTGGGCACCCCATCATTATCAACGGCTTTAGGAGAGCTGCTTTTGTCAAAAGACGACATGATCGAATTCGAGGGTGAAGTGGTCGACGTCCTTCCGGACGGTATGTACCGCGTAAAGCTTGAGAACGAGCACGAGATCATCGCTTATGCCGCCGGCCGGATGAAAAAGTTCCGGATCCGGATTATGACCGGCGATCGGGTGACGATCGAAATGACCCCGTACGACCTGACCAAGGGCCGGATCAACTATCGCCACAAGGACGCAAGCGCGCCCATGGGTGGTCCTGCCGGCCAGAACAATCGTCCCCGCCGTGGCGGCGGTGGACCGCGTCGCCGCTAGGCTTCGCGGACGGGTCTTCCCTCATCGGTCACTTTTCGGCGAATCGCCCCGGACTCCGGGTGCGACGCCTTCCCGACTTGCACATTCGCACGTCCAACATCAGACCCGGCACCTTTCGGTCCGGGCCTTCTAAGAAAGAGTTACATGACACAACCGACCTTCGCGGACCTCGGCCTCGCCGACATCCTGGTCCGCGCCGCTGAAAAGGCGGGCTATGAGACACCGACCCCGATTCAGGCGGACGGTATTCCGGCGGCGCTATCAGGCCGCGACCTTCTCGGCATCGCCCAGACCGGCACCGGCAAGACCGGGGCCTTCGCGCTGCCGATGCTTCATCGTCTGTCGCTTTCGGGTACCGACCGTCTTCCCGGCAAGCCGCGCGCGCTGATCCTGGCGCCGACGCGGGAGCTGGCCATCCAGGTCGCCCAGACGGTCAACGTCTTCGCCCGACCGATGAACATGCGCTACGCCGTGATTCACGGCGGCGTCTCACAACACCCTCAGGTCGCGTCCCTGCGACGGGGGGTCGACGTGCTGGTGGCGACACCTGGGCGTCTGATGGATCTGCTCGAACAGCGCGTCCTGACCCTGGACCGGGTGGAGACCTTCGTGCTGGACGAGGCCGACCGGATGCTGGATCTGGGCTTCGTCAAGGACATCCAGAAAATCGCCAAACTGGTCCCCGAGACCCGGCACACCATGCTGTTCTCGGCGACCATGCCCCGCGAGATCGCGGGCCTGGCGGGCTCGATGCTGCGCGACCCGCAGCGGATCGAAGTCACCCCGACCTCGACTCCGGTTGAGCGGATCGACCAGTCCGTGCTGTTCGTCGAGAAGGGCCGGAAACGCGCGCTGCTGGCGCACCTGCTGAAACAGCCGGAATTGGGCCACACGATCGTGTTCGCCCGGACCAAGCACGGGGTCGACCGGATCGTCCAGCATCTGCAGAAATCCGACATTCAGGCGGCCGGTCTGCACGGCGACAAGAGCCAGGGTGCCCGTCGGGTTGCCCTGGACAGCTTCAAGAGCGGACGGCTCTCCGTCCTGGTGGCGACCGATATCGCGGCACGCGGCATCGATGTCGACGGCATCAGCCATGTGATCAATCTCGACCTGCCGAACGTGCCGGAGACCTATGTCCACCGGATCGGCCGGACGGCCCGCGCCGGGCGCTCCGGAGCAGCGATTTCGTTCTGCGATTTCGAGGAGGTCGAGTACCTGGTCGACATCGAAGCGACGACCCGCCAGGACATCAAGATCGACGCGGAACATCCGTTCCACAATGCGGAGATCGCGACCTCGAAGGTCACCTATCGGAAAGGTGGCGGCGGGCGGCCGAAATCCGGCGGCCAGAAGTCCGGTGGTCAGAACCGTGGCGGCCAGAACCGGGGCCCGCAAGGCCAAGGACAAGGCGGCCGCGGCCGGAACGAAGGGTCCGCGGCGAATGCCAATGCGGGTATGCAGAAGCGCCGGCGCCGCAGCGGCGGCGGTGGACGGGAAGCCGCCTAGCACCAGGCCGTCTGAACTGGACACATGAGCAAGCGGGGCCAGGGCGAGAAACCTTGACCCCGCCCCCCTCCCGCCGTAGAGCGAGAGGAGCCGACCGATGCGGCGCACTTTAGAGGGCCCGGTCGGCTACGGAGCCTGTCATGTCTATGTTGCAATCAACGGCAAACGGAGATTTGCCGGAGAGTGCGTCTTCCCTGTTCTGGACCGAGGTCCGCACCACCTTGGCGCTCGCCCTGCCGATCGCGCTGACCCAGATCGCCCAGATGGCGATGAATACCACCGATGTGCTGATGACCGGCTGGCTGGGCCCGGTGGAATTGGCGGCCGGCCAGCTGGGCCACACCTTCCTCTTTCCCCTCATGATCACCATGCTCGGGACCATGTTCGCCACCTCGGCGATGTTCGCCCAGGAACTGGGCGCGCGGCGCTACAAGGGCGTGCGCCGGACCTTCCGTCAGGGTCTCTGGGTGATCGGCACGATGTCGGTCCCGATGCTCACGCTGCTGCTGTGGTCAGAGGAGATTCTGCTGACCATGGGACAGGATCCGGTCGTCGTTCAGGGCTCCGCAGATTATCTGAGCGCCGCCATGTGGGGCATGCCGTTCATGGTTGCTTTCGGGCTGCTGCGGAACTTCATCGCCGCCCATTCCCGCCCGAAGCCGGCGCTGTACATTCTCATTGTCGGATTGGCGCTCAACGCGGTGGCGGATTACGTCCTGATCTTCGGATCGTTCGGCGCGCCCAGACTCGAACTCTTCGGTCTCGGCATCGCGACCACCATCGTGCAGATCACCATGTTCTTTATCCTCCTGATCTTCGTGCTCCGGGACCGGCGCTACAAACGGTACATGCTGCTCGCGCGGTTCTTTAAGCCGGATTGGCCGCGCTATCGCGAGGTCTGGGTGCTGGGCGCGCCGATCGCCGGAGCCAAGGTGGCGGAATCCGGACTTTTCGCCGCGTCCAGCTTCATGATCGGGCTGATCGGGGTCAACCAGTTGGCGGGCCATTCGGTGGCGATTCAGTTCGTGGCGATCGCCTTCATGATCCCGTTCGGCGTCGCCCAGGCGGCGACGGTCCGGGTCGGCATCAATATCGGACGGGGCAATCCCGCGGCCGCGAAGCTGGCCGGCCGGGTGTCGATGGCGTTGGGCGTCTTGGTGATGCTGCCCTCGGCTTTGCTCTACATGACCATGGGCGAGGAACTGGCGGGGCTGTTCTTCGATCTGCACGATCCGGACTCGGCCCGGGCGGTCAGTTTCGCCGTCTCGTTCCTGGCGATCGGCGCGCTGTTCCAGCTGGCCGACGGCGGACAGGCGGTGGCGGCGGGCGCTCTGCGCGGCATCAAGGACACCCGCGTGCCGATGGCCATCGCCCTCGTCGGGTACTGGGGTTTCGGCATCGGGTCCGCGGTTCTATTGGCCTTTCCCCTGGAGCTCGGGGGACGTGGGGTCTGGATGGGACTGGCGATCGGGCTGGCGGTTGTCTGGGTCGCTCTGGTTGTCCGGTTTGAGCGTCTGACCTATGTCCGGCTCCCTCAGTCCTCATCAAACCCTTCGGCGAACTGAAACCCGCCCACGGCCTGCCGGGACGGCACTACCTCGATATAAGCGATATTGGAGCGGCGCGGCATGTCGAGGGCCGCGAGCACCGCTTGTACAATGTCGCCCGGCAAACTGGCCTGATAGGTCTCGAACAGCTTCGACCGCATGGCATCCCGGTCGCCCTTCATGGCCTCCAGGTAAATGTCGGTGGCGACCCGCCCGGGCGCGACCTCGGTGACCCGAACGCCCTTGTCATGGAGTTCGAGACGCAAAGTGTTCACCATCCCGGAGATCGCGGCCTTGCTCGCCGCATAGGTGACCGTTCCCGGGAAGGCGTACTGCCCGGCGATCGAGCCCAGCAGGATCACGTCGCCACGGCCCCGAGCGATCATCCCCGGCACCACGATGCGCAGCGTCTGCAGCACCGAGGTGAGGTTCAGCCCGATGGTCCGGTCGATTTCTTCGGCCGAGCGCTCGTGCAGCGGACCGACCCCGGTGACGATCCCGGCATTGTTGATCACGGTGTCGTAAACATGGCCGTCCAACGCCGCTTCGACGGCGGCCGTATCCATCAGATCGACGCCGACAGGGACCGCACCCGTCCGGGCGCAGAGCGCATCGAGGGTGTCGCTGGGCCGAGCGAGCGCATGCACCGTCATGCCGCGCGCAGCCAACGCTTCCACCAACGCGGCGCCGATCCCGCGAGATGCGCCGGTCACGAGTGCCGTCTGGGTCATGATGAAAGGTCCTTTCGAGATACGGTCGCAGTCCGGAACGCCTCGTTAACCGCGTTCCACGGGATGGCGGTGTCAAGCCAGGCGCTCAATCCGCCAAGATACAGGATGGCCTCGTCGATCACATCGGCGGCGGGCACCTTTCCGGAGCGGAGCAGATCCGAGATCCCGGTGAGAGCCTCCGCGCAGGAGGTCAGATGACAGAATCCGCCAAGCCGGGCGGCCGCCTTGTCGATGGCGACGGGGGCGGCGGCCTGCAACACGACCGGGCGGCCGTCCCGGCGCATCCACCACAGCAACTCGTGCAGACCACGGGCCTCGGAGTCCGCGAGCATGACCGGCCCCGCCGGGTGCAGGATGCCCCGGTCCGCGATCAGGCCAGCGAGTTCCGGCGGCGGCGCCTGCCAGATCTCGTTACGGCAGACATGCAGCGCGGCCAGTTCGCTGAGACGCGGGCTCTCCAGCTCCGATGGAGGGACCTCCTGGCCGTTCGCCAGCCGCAACACTCCGGTCACCGGGCGCAGTCCGGCGGTTTCGCGCACCCGGTCGCCGAGCCGTGCGATCTCCGCCACCTGTCCAGCATTTTCAAGTGCGCCGAGCGCGGTAACCGAGGCGGTTTCCTGCTGCAACGGAGCGAAAAGCACCTCCAGGAACTGCCGCTCCGGCCAATACAGGAACGCACCGGGCGCCAGGCTCATGATATCCGCCCCGGCCTCCAGATCGCACAGCAACGGCGCCTGCCAATAGATGTGCGCCCCGGCGATCTTGGGCGTCTGGAGGCGGAGCGGCAGGGGCAGGATGGCCGCGAGAGCCGCCAGCGTTCGCGGAGCGGCCGACCCGTCGCACCGGATCCGCCAAACCCGTTTGTCGATCTCAAGTATCAGCTTCATTATTGCTCCGCAGGTCGGGCCGTAAGCTAACCTCGCCTCCTATGTCCATATGCAGCCGTCGATACGCCGGGGAATGCACATGGTGTATGGCCGGATGCGCCCGCACACGGCTTCGGGAATGTGTTGGGCGACAGTTCAAGGCCGTCGTCGGCTGTCGACCTGGCCAAATCTAGATCGCAGGATAGTCGGATGGACACCGAGAAGAATCAACCGACAACCGAAACGCCGCTCGAGCACGGGCACGAGGTTTCGGAAATCCGCGATCGGCTGAATGCCGGCCCGCGCACCAGCTATCTGCGTGATTGGATCTATGGCGGGATCGACGGGGCGGTCACGACCTTTGCCATTGTCGCCGGCGTCGCAGGCGCCGCGCTCTCCTCCCAGACTCTGCTCATCCTCGGGGTGGCCAATCTGGTGGCGGACGGGTTCTCGATGGCCGCCAGCAACTTCACTGGCACCAAAGCCGAACGAGAGGACCACGCGCGTCTGGAAGCGGTCGAACGCCGGCATATCGCACTGGTCCCCGAAGGCGAGCGCGAGGAAATTCGGCAGATCTTCGCCGCCAAGGGGTTCGAAGGCACCGAGCTTGAGCGCATCGTCACCATCATCACAAGCAACGAAAGGGCGTGGGTCAAGACCATGCTGACCGAGGAATACGGGCTGCCGTCCGATCCGCGCAGCCCCTGGACGGCGGCCTTCGCGACCTTCGCGGCGTTCGGCATCTGCGGTCTCGCGCCGCTGCTCCCCTATCTTCTGGGCGGCGGGCTGCTGATTTCCAGCCTGGTGACCGGACTCACCTTCTTCGCGATCGGTTCCGCCAAAAGCCGGTGGTCTTTGGTTTCCTGGTGGCGCTCCGGACTGGAGACCCTGGCGATCGGCATGGCGGCAGCAGGCCTCGCCTACGGGGTCGGCTATGCCTTGAAGGCAAGCTTCGGAGCCTGAGGCGGCACCGCTTTACTCCGCATAGGTCACCGGCAGGGCAGTCGTCGACTTGATCGTCTCCATCGCGAAATTGGCGGTCACGTTCGACAGGCTCGCCGCCCGGATCAGGCGCTTGTAGATCGCGTCATAGGCCGTGATGTTGGGCACGACGATCTTGAGGAGATAGTCGATATCCCCGGACATGCGGTGGAACTCCACCACCTCATCGATCGATTCCACCGCGCGCGAAAAGCTCTCGAGCCAGTCGTAATTGTGCTCGGTGGTTTGCAGCCGCACGAACACGGTCACGCCGACATTCAGCTTTTCCGCATCCGCCAGACAGACCCTCGCTTTGATGTAGCCTTCCTTCTCCAGATGCTGGATGCGCCGCCAGCACGGTGTGGTGCTGAGACCGACCTGTTCGGAGATCTCCGAGACCGTCGACGCGCAATTCGCCTGGAGAAGTTTCAGTATTCGGCGATCTATATCATCAAGAGCCATTTTTTCCGCTCCTTGCGCGTTTCAAGGAAACTCATTCTCCACACTCACGGGTTTCGTGCAATCTTTGGAATGGCCATCATACCCGGTTATCATACCATCATGTGAGGTGCATCTGGGATTGCGAGAGGGAGATACCCATGAAAGCTGCCGTCATCCGGCAACATGGCGAGATTGAGGACATCTCGTTCGAGACCGACTGGCCCGATCCGAAACCCGGAGAAGGGGAAGTCGTCCTGAAGGTCGGCGCCTGCGCGCTGAATTATCACGATCTGTTCACCCTCAAGGGCATGCCCGGCATCAAGATCGGCTTTCCGCTGATCATGGGAATCGACGTCGCAGGGACCGTCGCCGAGATCGGCGCCGGTGTGACCGGATGGTCGGTCGGCGACCGGGTGGTGATTGATCCGATCGACCGGGACAAGCCCGGGTTGATTGGCGAGACGCGGGATGGCGGGCTGGCCGAATACGTGGCCGTGCGGGCGTCGCAACTGGTGAGACTGCACGACGATATCGATTTCGCGACGGCCGCCGCCCTACCCTGCGCCTATGGTACGGCGCACCGCATGATGATCACCCGCGGGAAGATCGCTGCCGGAGAGAAAGTGCTCATTCTTGGGGCATCCGGTGGCGTCGGAACGTGCTGTGTCCAGTTGGCGAAGGCGGCGGGGGCCGAGGTGGTGGCGACCGCGTCCAGCCAGTCGAAGCTCGACCGGCTGGCGGAACTGGGGGCCGACCACCTAATCAACTATGCCGAGACGGACTTCATGCGTGAGGTGTACGGAATCTACGGGAAGCCAAAGGTCTACGGAGGCGGCGGCGTCGATGTGATCGTCAACTTCACCGGCGGCGACACCTGGGTGAAGTCTCTGCGCTCACTGACGAAGAACGGCCGTATGCTGACCTGCGGCGCCACAGCCGGCTTCGATCCGCAGACCGATATCCGCTTCATCTGGACCTTCGAGCAGAACATCATCGGCTCCAACGGGTGGGAGATGTCGGACATCGATGCCCTACTGGCGATGGTGCAGGCGGGCAAGCTCTCGGCGCTGATCGACCGCGAACTGCCCCTGGAAGAGACGCAGACGGCCTTTCAACTTCTGAGAGACCGAAAAGTGTTCGGCAAGGTGATCGTTCGCCCGGGCGAATGACCCACTAGCCCGCCGCTCGCGCATTTGGCACGGGGATTGCCGAGAAGCGCGCGAGCGACACAGTTACCATGGATCCAGAAGGGATCTCTTTTGGCCAGGTCAAAATCCCCCAAACGGGGGGCTGGTGACGGTTTGTCATTGCCGAGAAAGCGCAGTGACGGGACCTACAGAGGAGGATGGGAAATGAAATTTGCACGGGCGCTGATGATCGCGCTGGCACTGATGGTCGGGGTCTCGACCGGAGGGTCATCGACGGCCAAGGCACAGGAATTTACGTGGCGGGTCGCGACCTTCGACAGCGAAACGGGCTCCTACTGGAACAACTTCCTGGCGCCGTACGTCAAGTATGTCGACATCATGACCGAAGGACGGGTCAAACTGGAGCCGCTGCCGGGCGGAACCCTGGGTAGCATCTTCAAGATCTACGAGCAGGTCGATGACGGTCTGGTCGAAATGGCGATGATGCCGCCGGCGTTCCTGGGCACCAAGGACCCGATGAACGCCATTATCCTGGGCTTCCCCACCGGTCTGGGCGTGGATTCCCTGATCGCGTGGCTGTACTACGGCGGCGGTGAGGAGATCCTTCAGGCGCACCGCAGCGACAAGATGGGCATGCACTCGATTGTACTGGGCGCCGGTCCGTCCGAGATCTTCGCGCACAGCCATTCCCCGATCGTCACGGTCGAAGATCTGAAGGGCAAGAAGTATCGGACACTCGGGAACTGGGCAGCGATCGTCAGCGAGAAGTTCGAAGGGTCCCCGACCACCGTTCCCGGCCCGGAGATCTACGGTCTGCTGGAGAAGAAGGGGATCGACATGACCGAATACTCGACCCCGTCGGAGAACTACAATCTCGGCTATCAGGAAGTGGCCCCCTACATCATCTATCCGGGGATCCACGCGCCGGCCTTCGCCTTCGAACTGGTGTCGAAGACCGAGAAGTGGAACGAGTTGCCTGACGATCTGAAGGAGAAGATGACCCTCGCCGCCCGTCTGGCGACCTATGAGGGCCTTAATCGCTTCATCATCAAGGATCTGGATGCCATGGCCTCGATCCAGGCCGGAGACAACCAGCTTCAGGAACTCTCTGCGGAATTCCAGGAAAAGGCGACCGCCGCTTCCCGCGAGTGGGCGATCGAGAAGTCGGAGGCCGCAGCGGCCGACGGCAACCCGTATCCGATGCAGGCCATCGAATCGATCATTGCGTTCCAGGACAAATGGCGCGCGAATTCGAAGTACATGGTGGTCGATCACCGCTGATCCGCTGAACCAGAACATACCGGGGCCGGGCGTCCGAAGATTTGGCGCCCGGCCTTTCAATCCTGTGATCATTTACCATGCAAGGCGGGGGCGGACGTGAAGACCGAGACACTGACGCGGATACTCACTCGGCTGGATACGGTCGGCCGTTTCTGCGGCTACGTCGCAATGGCCATGATCGTCCTGATGATCGGCTGCATGATCTGGGAGGTCGTTGCCCGCAAGGCCTTCAACGCACCGACCATGTGGGCCACCACGACCTCCTACATGTTCAACGGCACGATCTTTCTGATCGGCGCCGCATACACCCTGCGCGCGAACCAGCACGTGCGGATCGATTTCCTGTCGACCCGCTTCCCGCTGCGCGTCCAACACGCGATCAATGCTCTGTTTTATCTGGTTATTTTTCTTCCTGCACTCTACATGACGGGCGATTTCGCGATCACCAAGGCTTTGAAGGCCTATGATCGGGGCACGCTGGAAGCGATGAGCGCCTGGGAGCCGCTGATCTGGCCGTTCCTGACCGGCATCAGCATCGGGCTGGTCAGCTTCGCCTTTCAGGTCGCGATCGAAGCCATCCGACACCTGATCGGTATCCGCTATCCAAACGCCGTGGCCGCCCCGAGCGACCGCGACCTGCTGGAGGGTTAGGCGCCATGGGAAGCGAGACCCTCGCCGCTTTGATGTTTCCTCTGCTGTTTCTGTTCGTCTTTCTGGGGGTCCCGGTCGCCTTCGCGCTGATCGCGACGGCCTTCCTGATGGCGCTGCCCGCCTTCGGCGAGCTTGCCTCCCTGCAGATCTACAACCAGATCCAGAACACGGCGTCCCAGCTGCTGCTGACGGCGGTACCAGCCTTTGTCTTCATGGGCGTGATGCTGGAAGCCTCGGGGATATCCGAACGCCTGTTCCGTGCGATGCAGGTCTGGATGGGGCGGCTGCCCGGCGGTCTGTCACTGGCGACCATGACCATGGCAGCGATCATTGCAGCCTCGACCGGGATTGTCGGCGCCGTCGAGGTCGTGATCGGCGTGATGGCGATCCCCATCATGATGCGCAACGGCTACAACAAATCCCTGATATCGGGAACCATCTGTGCCGGTGGCTCGCTCGGCACCATGATCCCCCCGTCGATCGTGGTGGTGATCTACGCCGCGATCTCCCAGCAGAGCGTGGGCAAACTGTTCGCGGCCGTCCTGTTCCCCGCCCTGATCATGGTGGCATTGTTCCTTGGCTATATTCTCCTGCGTGCCATCCTGAAACCGGAGGATGCGCCTCGCGCCGTCGAAGAGGAACCGGTCCCGCTGTTGGAGAAGCTGAAGATCACCGCGACCGGCATGCTTCCCGCCGCAGCCCTGATCGTCGCCGTGCTTGGCGCAATTCTGCTCGGCGTCGCCACCCCGACCGAAGCCGCCTCCGTCGGTGCCCTTGGCGCCGTGATTCTGACGGTGCTTTACGGACGGTTCTCCTGGGCGGTGCTGTACGACACCCTGGAGCGCACGCTCAAGATCAACTGCATGATCCTGCTGATCGTGGCAGGTGGAAACATGTTTGCGGGCATCTTCCGGCTGCATCGCGGCAACGCGCTGGTGCAGGACATCGTGACATCACTTGACCTGACGGCCTTCGGGATCGTCGGCGCCTTGCTGCTGATCGTGTTCATCGCCGGGTTCATTCTGGACTGGGTCTCGGTCGTGCTGATCACGCTTCCGATCTTCCTTCCGATCCTGGCGCAGTTCGAGATCGATGAGATCTGGTTCGCGACCGTGATGATCGTGGTGATCCAGACCTCTTATCTAACCCCGCCGATGGCCCCGTCGATCTTCTACCTGCGGTCCATCGCACCCGCGTCGATCACCTTCGGAGATATGTACCGAGGCGTCATGCCGTTCATCATCTGCCAGATCATCGTACTGGCTCTGGTGATGATGTTCCCGGAGCTCGCGACCTACCTGCCGTCACAACTGCAATCCTACGAATGACCGCCGCGCGACGTCAGAACCGATCAGGGACCCGGGGTGAAACCCAAGATCACGCCGTGGGTCCGTTCCGGGGCGAGACGCAGGCTTTCGCCCACCCGTTCAGCGCCCAATCCGGACAGCGCCGCCTCGGTCCGCGCCAGGTCGGAGACGGCCAGAGTCAGACCGGTGAAACGGAACGGCCAGCCCCCGGTTTCCCCGCGCCGCACGCGCACGGTGACTCGACCGGCCGTGAACACCATGCCACCGTCGGGATCGGCCGTCGGCTCCTGGTCGAACAAAGCCGAGAGCTGCCCCGCGACATGCCTCGGGTCGGCCGCCACCGCTTCCAGGGCCGCGATCCCTGTCGCGGCATTCGCATGCTCCATCAACTCGGGCAGCCACACGGTGTCTCGGGTCAGCTGTTGGCAGGCGAAGATACCGTCCCGCACGGTGCCCGGCTCGTTGAAATGGGTGACTTTGAACGCCGCCGTGGCAAGGGTCCCGTCGGGCAGGGTCACAGGCCGCGAGAAATCCAGCATGTCCCTGACCGCGTGGCCCGCCGCGCGCATCTCGTCGGCCATACCTGCGGCATCATCGGTCTTCAGGGCCGTCGCCCACAGCCCCTCTCCGGTCTCGAGTCGGGTGCGCCATGCTGCGTTGGCCGGGGTCGGCTTCAGCACCGACAGGACCTCGAAATAGTCGTCCTGCAGCATAATGGTGTGATTGGCCGATCCCATGTGATCGGAATGTACGCCGCGCGGCGACAGGGTGAAGCCGAGCCGCGTGTAGGTCTCCGCTGCCCGATCCAATTCGGCCGCCAGAATCACCACGTGGTCAATCCCCTGAATATGCTTCGGCATCCTGGTTCCTCCATGCGACCGTATCCGGAGACTGGAGCCTGCTGGGAGCAATCGAATGGGTCAAGCGCGGTTAGGAGTGAGATGAGATGAACGTCCCGAAAGCGGATCCCCGTGCGGGCAATCTGGGCTATTGGACCGGCGACTGGCCCTTAAAGACCCCTGATCGGACCGCCATTATTGATCTGTTCGGCGGCAGGGAACGGGTGATCAGCTACGGCGCGCTGGACCGGCGGCTCGACAAGGTCGCGGCCCTGCTGCGTGCCCGGGGCCTGAACCCCGGCGACCGGATGATCCTGTCCTGCGGCAACCGGGTCGAGTTCATCGAGGCTCTGTTCGGTGCCATGCGGGCGGGTATCGTCCCGGTGCCGATCAATACCCGCCAGGGTCGGGACGTGCTGGCCTATATCGTCGAGAACTGCGAGGCCCGGGGCGTGATCGCCGAGCCGGCGGCCAATCATCCGATCCTGGAGATTATGGGCGCACGCCAGGATCTGGCCATCAGAGTGGCGATCGATCCGGACGGCGCGGAGGGATTCGAGGATTACGAAGCCGCCCTCGCGGCGGCGCCGGACAGCTTTGAACCGGATCCTCTGGAGCCCGATCATCTGTGCTTTCTGTCTTATACCTCGGGTTCAACAGGGCGGCCCAAGGGCGTCCCGCTGACCCATGCCGGACAGATCTGGTGGCTGGGCGCGTTCCTGAAATATTGGCCGCCGGCGGACGGGGTGCGGAATCTCGTGGCGGTCCCGCTCTACCATAAGAACGCGATGGCCGGCGCGGTGAAGCCCCGTCTGGCGTCCGGCGGCTCGATGGTCCTGATGCCGGAGTTCAAGGCACGCGCATTCCTGGAAGCCGCATCGAAATACAAGGCCACGAACATCTCCGGCGTGCCGACCGTGTTCACCCTGATCCTCGAGGAAGCCGATCTTCTGGAAAGCCTGGATCTGTCATCGCTTCAGTCCGCCGTTGTCGGGTCCGCCCCGGTGCACGAGGCGCTGGAGCAGGCCATGGAAGACAAGCTTGGCGTGGTGGTCATGCAAAGCTACGGCTTGACCGAAGGGGGGCCGGTTATGCTGGGCCCGCCGCTGGACGGACGCCCGATCCCGCGCGGCAGCGCCGGGGTCGCCTGGCCCGAGGGTGAGGTCAAACTCGTCGGGTCCGACGGCCAGACCAACTCGACGCTCGGAGAGCTCTGGGTCCGGAATCCCGGTGTGGCGCCGGGCTACTACAAGCTGCCGGCGGTCAACGCCGAGCGCTATGTGGACGGCTGGCTGCGGACCGGCGATCTGTTCCGGGTCGACGCGGACGGGTTCTACTTTTTCCAGGGCCGAGTCGACGACATGTTCAATTGTGGCGGCGAGAACGTCTATCCGAAAGAGGTCGAGAACCTTTTGCTGGGCCATCCGGACGTGGTCGATTGCTGTGTCGTCGCCCTGCCGCACGCGACCAAGGGCGAGGCCCCGGCCGCTCTCGTGGTGCTGCGCGACGGTGGGGTCGCAGATGAAGCCGCGTTGAAGGCCTATGCGCTGGCGAACGGCCCGGCCTACGCTCATCCCCGCCGCGTGATGACCCAGCACGAGGACCTCCCCTTGACCGGGGCGCGCAAGGTAGACCGCAGCGGCATCCGAAAACACCTGACCGAGGCGTTTGGGACATTGGGCGGCTAGGGTTGGACGCGGCAGCAGATACACAAGCAATCTGAGAAAAGGATACGTTCATGGCACATCAACGCTTTCCCGATGGCACCGAGGCGGCCGGCGGTTACGCACGGGCGGTCAAGGCCGGACCGATGGTCTTCGTGGCCGGCACCACCTCGCTGAATGCAGCCGGCGAAGTCCAGGGTGCGGATGCCTATGAGCAGACCCGCCTCACCTATGAGAAAATCGGTGCCGCCCTCACCAAGGCCGGGGCCAAATGGTCCGACGTGACCCGCATCACCGCCTATCTGACCGATATGGACCAGGCGGACGGCTTTTCCCGCGCGCATGTCGAACGGTTCCCCGGAACAGAGGTCCCGGCCGCGGCCCTGATCGGGATTCCCGCCCTGCTGAAGCCCGGCCTGCTGATCGAGATCGAGGCCACCGCCGTGATCGAGGGAGAGAGCTGGTGAGCGAGACCACGCCCTTCAATGCCGCGGACCTGCAGAAGATGTTCGACGCCTCCCCGTTCATCTCGGCGCTCGGGCTGGAAGTCCTCTCAGTCAAGGCCGACACCCTGGAGGTCGAGGTCCGGATGCCGATGCGCCCGAACCTGGAACGCTTGCCCGACAGCAATCAGTTCCACGGCGGCCCAATCGCTTCGCTGATCGACACGACGGGAGATTTCGCGGTCGGACTGGCGGTCGGAGGCGGCGTGCCGACGATTGATCTGCGCATCGACTATCTGCGTCCCGGCTTCGGGCCCTATCTGACCGCACGCGCCACCGCCCGCCGGGTCGGAAAGACCATCGGGATTGCGGATGTCGACGTGTTCGGGGCCGATGGAAAACTGGTTGCCATCGGACGCGGCTGCTACAGCGCCAAACGGGGATAGGGCGGACCCGCTCAGCTTAACCACCTGTGCGGATTTCAGGGACCGCTTCTGACGGCCGATCCGTCTGTAAAATGGTGCAAGGTGTCGGCGGATATCAGGGAGATCGAACGACCTGTCGATAGCCCGCAGCAGGTGAACATCCGGCACACGCCGTTCCAGGTTGAAACCGAAGAAAAGCTCTTCCTGCGCTGCCGTTCGCTCGCCCATTATCGGCTCGTCCGCGTCGCGCGCCGGCCCACCGGGATGAAGGCGACCACAGCGGCCGACAAAGCTCTTGCCGCTGCCATATTCACATGCCTCACACATCAACCGGTCCCCCCAAAAAGATCATCGCAAGCGCAAGACTGATTGTCGTCACATCCGGGTCCCGCGACAGAATGCTCGGACAGCTCCGACTGGGATTCGCCTGGTGGCCGGTTGGCAGTTGTCAGCGCAATGCTGCGTTCACCGCCCGCACCAAGGCAACCGGGTCCGAATAGCGGTCGCGCTCGACTGTCAGCGACCGTGCCAGGCGCAACGCAATCCGTTCACGCCCGGCGCGCAAGTCCGGGTCGGCGATCGCTTCGAAATCGGCAACATGCGAAATGCCAACCAGGCGGCGGATCATCTTTGAACCGGCGAAGCCGACCGCATCGCGCCAGACATGATCGAGAAACCGCGAGAGCGCCGCCGTGACCGGCGCACGCTCGGGAAACAACGCCGCCGGGAATTGACCGCCCCCGGTCTCCCTCTCGGCAAGGTCCAGGAAGCCCGCAACGAACCGCTCCCATAGCGCTGGGATCGCCTGTTCCAGCCAGTCGGTAACCGGGCGCCGGTCCTCGCTCCGCTCTTCCGCGTGACCCGCCTGGCTAATCCAGGCCAGCAACAAGTTGCCGATCAACGCGCCGATGTCGAAACCCATCGGCCCGTACAGCGCCCACTCGAAATCGATCGCCCGGATGTCGGATTCGGTCACCATGAACGACCCTGTGTGAAGGTCCCCGTGGATCAGGCTTTCGGTCGCCGTTCGGAATCGCCACTTCAATTCGGCGGCGGCGAGCTTGGCCTCGGTGTCGCCGTGCAGGGCGCGAACGTCGTCATCGAGTTGTGGACTGGTCCACCTGTTAAGCGGACCCGCATCATACGGCCCGGTGAAGACGACATCCTCTGTTGTGGCACAAAGATGGGCGTTTCCGGCGAAGCGGGCGAGTAGCGCCTTCTTGGTCTCGGTGTCGAGAGCGAAGTCGGATCCGCGATACAGGCTGAGAGCCAGGAAGTCGCCGACCTGGTCTGCCAGCTTCGGATACACCCGGCCGGCGACCAACCCCTCGCGCAGCACGATGTGCGGTTTCAGCAACTCCAACACCGCCAGACCGAGCGCCGGCACGTAGGCCAGAACCTGCGGCACTCGACCCGGGGCGAACGCCGCCGTTTGGCGCAGGGCGGCCACCTCGAAGTCGATCCGCGAAATCGGGAACTTCCAGTCCTCGACCACACGAATCCAGGGCAACGCCTGCTTGGCGGCCACCCCGCCGGACGGGCCCTCGACCAGAAAGACCCGGTTCATATTGCCGTCGCTGACCTCGCGCACTGACCAGTCGCCCGGCACGCCGCCCAGTACGGCAACCAGCTTCGGAATCTCGGCCAAGACCGCCGCCACCGTCTCGCTCTCCAGAACCCGATATCCGTCGGGGATCGGGAAATCCATTGCCACCTGTTTTACTCCTCTGAGCTCTTTCAAGCGCGCGCTTATCCGGCTATGCCAACGCCTGACCGCTCATAGGCTCGCCCCAACCGAATACCGAGACAAGACGTTGGCTCCTCCCGCTCTCTCAGTCGTGATCCCGACCCGCAACGCCGCCACGAGGCTGCCGGCATGCTTGGCCGCGGTGGCCGGAGGTGTCGGGCATTTCTCAGCGATAGAGATCGTGATCGCCGACTGCGAGTCCGACGACGCCACCGTCGCCATCGCGCGCGCTGCCGGGGCGAAGGTCGTACAGGCCGCGATAGGTCGTGGGCGGCAGCTCAGGGCGGCAGTTGCCGCCAGTCGCGGCGCGTGGCTGCTCGCGCTGCATGCCGACACTGTGCTCGGCGCCGGCTGGGGGGCGGCCGCTGCCGAATTCACCGTTGACCCGTCCAACCGGGCTCGCGCGGGCTATGGGCGTCTGGTCTTCGACGATCCTTCGCCCTGGGCTCGACGCATCGCGTCGGCGGCCGCGTGGCGGTCCCGCCGGCTCGGTCTGCCGTATGGCGACCAGGGTCTGCTGCTGGCGCGCGACTTCTACCAGCAGGTGGGCGGCTATCCGGACTGGCGGCTGATGGAAGATGTCGCGCTTGCCGACCGGATTGGCCGGCGCCGATTGGTCGCCCTGGATTTCGACGCGGTCACCTCGGCCGATCGCTATCGGCACGAAGGCTGGTTGCGCCGACCGCTGCGAAATCTAACGTGCCTTACTCTGTACCGGCTGGGCATGGATCCCGACCGTATCTTGAGGCTCTACGAAGGCGGAGCACGTTCCCGACGATGACCCCGTTCGCAGATTCCACTCTGGTCATCTTCACCCGTGCGCCAGTCCTGGGGACGGTGAAGACACGGCTGGCCAGGAGCATCGGCGACGCCGCCGCCTTGGCGCTGCACAAGTCCTGCCTCGCCCGCGCCGTGGCGCTCGCAGCAGGAGAGCCGCGCTGGGCCGGCTGCCTCGCCGTGGCACCCGACACGGCGGTTGCTGGACCGGACGGCGAGTCGCCCACGTGGGCCGGTGGCCTGCCAGTGTTTCCGCAGGGAGAAGGAGACCTCGGAGCGCGCATGATGCGGGTGCTGACCCGGGCCACCCCTACTGCGCCGGTCGTGCTGATGGGGAGTGACATCCCCGCGGCCACGCCAGAGCACATCTCCCGCGCCTTCGCGTCTCTCCGCGATGCCAAGCTGGTGTTCGGACCAAGCGAGGATGGCGGCTTCTGGCTGGTCGGCGCATCGGCGCCGCCGTCGCCGGACCTGTTCTCCGACATCCGCTGGTCGAGCGTGCATGCGCTGTCCGACGTCACGGAGCGATTGGCGCGCGACGCCTGGCGGGCGGTGGACACACTCTGGGACGTCGACGAGCCGGATGATCTTTCCCGATATTTGGCAATGGCTGAGCTCAGTACGGTCATCGACGATTTCAGGGCGCCGCCGATGGCGAGCGTCGGCACCGAGTGGAAACTGGTCGCCGATAGCGTCATGGGTGGGCGGTCGACCGGCAGCATGACGCGCGAGACCCTGGGCGGCCGTCCGGTGCTGCGCTTGCGGGGCACGGTCAGCCTCGAGAACAACGGTGGCTTCGTGCAGGCCGCGCTCGACCTCGCGCCAGATGGCACGACGGTCGACGCCGCGGGCTTCCAAGGCATCGAGATCGATGTCGCCGGCAACGGCGAGTTCTACGGCCTGCACCTGCGCACCGCCGACGTTACCCGGCCGTGGCAGTCCTACCGCCAGGGCTTCGTCGCCACTGACCTGCTCCGCACCGTGCGCCTTCCCTTCGACGGGTTCGAGACGCACCGCATCGACCTGCCCCTGGACCTCACCCGCCTGCGCCGGATCGGCCTGGTCGCTATCGGCCGCGCCTTTGAGGCCGACCTCTCGATCGCGGGGATCCGGTTCTACCGGTGACATGCGTCATCTTGGGCCGTCTCGCCGTCGCCAACGACCGCCATCGGTCCCGCAGCGGATCCTGGAGCGGAGCCTGGAGCTGAAAGATCGATCCGGATGTGTCCGCGGGCACCATCACATGGACTCAAGGCAGAGGTCAGGCAAGATCATTAACCTTGACATGTAAAGCCGATCTCACACGTCCGCTTGCACTATCCGCCGCCGATCGTCCAGCGTCACCTGATCTCCCGACAAACCCTTCGAACCTTGCGCGGCGAGGCCTTCTCTCATTGGGAAGCCGCGGTGCAGGCAGCGTGATCCCACATCAGGACCTGGGCTTCGAGCGTCCGGGGCCGCCGCTTTTTCAATCGGCAAGAAGGCGCGGGGTATACGAGCCTTGGATTGGAAAACCTGCTGAAGATCAGCATATCACAACCAAAGACGGTTCAGTCCGCGAGCCGATTCGCTTGATCAAACGGAAACCAGATCGCCCAGAGAACGCCAGTTCACTCCTTCTATGGCGTAGAAATATGGCAACGGTGGAGGATGGATTTCACGCTCCGCTGTTCTATTTCCGTGTCATGGAAAACAGTCCCAAAACCTCAGTTCTCTTCAACGCCACCTGTCCGGTCTGTCGCTTCGAGATACAGCACTACGCGCGATATGCAGTTGCAAACGACCTGCCGATCCGGTTCGACGATCTGAACTCCGACGCACGGGACCAATGGGGGTTGGATGCTGATACTGCCGCTCGGCGCCTTTATGTGCTGCATGAGGGCTCGCTGACATCGGGGATTCCGGCGTTTCTCGTGCTGTGGGCACAAATGCCAAAGTATCGATGGCTGGCTAGGGTCGTAGGCTTGCCGCCGATCAGACAGGTGGCCTGCGCGGCCTATGATTTTGTCCTGGCCCCTGCAATCTACAGGTGGCATGTGCTTCGGCTGCGCAGACAGTCGAACCGTTCCCCGTCACGAACGAACACGTGACGCAGGCAGTCGCCCTCCTCCGGCGTTATACGCGTGCAACACCGACGCCTGGCCTGTCCTTCCCACGCAGCGCGGGCGCAAGCTTGTTTCTTGTCGGCCGTTGGTGCATCGGCGTACGGGTCGAAGTCGCGTGGGACAGAGGCACCGCAATCGCCGGCGACATTTTGGCGAGGGGTTGCCGGTGTTGACAGACTCCCGCATGGCACGGCTGGTGACCCTGATCCGCGCTGCCCTAAGCCCGCCTGCCGGTGCGGGGCGGATCGCCCTTGCGCTAGGCTTTGGGGTGCTATGCCATGCGCTGTTTGCGGCAGGCGTCCTTGCAATGGTCGTGGCGATGTTCTTTGGCCTTAGCGAAAGCCTTGGAACGGTTCCCTGGCCCCTGGCGGCGCTGGCCAATGCCGCGCTGATCGTGCAATTCCCGCTTGCCCATTCGGCTTTGCTGACCGGCCCCGGCGGGCGGCTGCTGGCCCGGCTGATCCCCGGCCCGCACGGACAGACGCTGGCCACAAGCACCTATGCCATCATCGCGTCGACCCAGCTTCTGGCGCTGTTTGCCCTGTGGACGCCGTCGGGCATCGTCTGGTGGCGCGCCGAGGGGGCGGTGTTCTGGGCTGTCAGCGCCGCCTACGGCGCAAGCTGGCTGATCCTGCTAAAAGCCAGCTTTGACGCCGGGGCCGAGGTTCAGTCCGGTGCACTAGGGTGGATGTCGCTCATGGCACGCATCCGGCCGGTGTTTCCCGATATGCCGACCCAAGGGCTGTTCCGCCTCATCCGCCAGCCGATCTATGTGGCCTTCGCTCTGACGCTGTGGACCGTCCCGGTCTGGACGCCGGACCAACTGGTACTGGCCATCAGCTTTACCGCCTATTGCCTGCTTGCCCCGCGCCTGAAGGAACGCCGCTTTGCCGCCCGCTATGGCGATCGGTTTGCAACCTATCGCGAGGCCGTGCCATACGCCCTGCCCCGCCTGACATCTCCCAAGGACCAAACCGATGCGCAATGACCTGACGATCTACGACGCGGTTGCCGACCGGTGGTGGTCGGACGACATTCGCTGGGTCCGCACGCTGAAGAACCTCGTGCCTGGTCGGCTAGCTTGGTTCGACGGTCACATAGACTGGCAGGGCCGGGACGTCCTCGATCTGGGATGCGCTGGGGGATTCATGGCCGAGGCGCTCGCGCTGCGCGGGGCGAATGTGACCGGGATCGACCCCGCAGCGGATGCGATAGACGCCGCACGCGCCCATGCCCGCGAGAGCGGCCTGCGCATCGGATATGATGTGGGCGTGGGCGAAGCGCTGCCCTACGACTCCAACAGCTTTGACGCCGTGGTCTGCGTTGATGTGCTGGAGCATGTCGCCGACCTCAGAAAGGTGCTGGCCGAAGTCGCCCGTACCCTGCGCCCCGGCGGGATGTTCCTGTTCGACACCATCAACCGCAACCCGCTTGCCCGGCTGGCCACCATTACCGTGGCTGAGGATGTCCTGCGCCTGTTGCCGCGCGGCACGCATGACCCGGCGATGTTCATCAAACCCGCTGAATTGCGCGCGGCGCTGCGGGGTGCAGGGCTTCTGCCGGGTGCCATCACCGGCCTTGGGCCGCGAGGGATCAACCTCCGTGGCGATCTGACCTTCGGCCCCCTCCCGCTGACTGCCATTCTCTACATGGGGGTCGCGCACAAAGCCACTGCCCTTGCGAGTTGCCCTGACAAGGCCCCCACAGCATAAGGCCCAAAATCTATTGTTTTTTAGATAAAAGCGTCTATTTCTGGCCGCCTCGCAAAACAGTTTGGACAGATGACTGAATCGAAAAATGCCTAGAAGTATTGAGAAACGATAATGATGAACGTCCCTCTCCCCAGCGATGAAACTGACCGACTGGCCGAGCTTGTTTGGTTTCAGATACTGGATACTGCACCGGAAAAAGGGTTCGACCGTATCACGAGAATTGCGGCACAGATCGCGCAGACGCCGATCGCCCTGGTCTCGTTGGTTGACAAGGATCGACAGTGGTTCAAATCGTCTTGTGGGCTTTTTGTATCAGAGACAGGGCGGGACGAAGCCTTCTGCTCCTACACGATCTTGGAGCGAAGCCCCGTCATCATCGAAAACGCCCTCGAAGATGATCGCTTCAAAAACAATTCCTTGGTCACAGGAGAGCCACATATCCGCGCTTATGCAGGTATACCTCTGGTGACAGAGAATGATTTTGCCCTCGGCTCCTTGTGCGTAATTGACACCCGGCCACGGAAATTCAGCGACGAGCAGATTACAGTCTTGGGAGAACTCGCCGAAACGGTCATGGATCTAATGCGCTATCGTTTGCTTCAAACAGACGTTCGGCAAAAGACCAGCATGTTCTCCTCCCAGATTAGCCATGAGATCCGCACGCCTCTTAATGCCATCATTGGATTCTCAGAGGCGTTAATGAGTGGTTCTGGCAAGGTGAGTCGGGAACGCAACAAGGAGTATCTGGAGATTATATCCAATTCTGGCCGTGAACTTGAACAAACATTAGGCAAGATGCTGGACGGTCGAACCGCAGATAGAGCGCCAACTTCTGGTCAAACAACTGGACACCAGTGACGATCAGACTGGAAAAATGGCAGAACAATCGTGCTGAGAATTCACACCCGCCCATACGCCGACGGGAACGATTGTGGTTGGGGTGAATGGGAGCGGGATCGATCCAGTGCTTCCTCCCCGCTCACATCGCGGAACTCAACGCAGCCGTTCGGAAAACCGGCGCTGCGAGTGTGCCCTCTGGCGCTTGATCGTTGCGAAGCGAGGTGTGCCATCCCGCAAGTAGCTTGCGCATGCCTATCGAGAGCCATATTGCCGTCGGATGCCGCGCAAACCTTGGAGTGAAACGTGTTTGAACCCTGTGAGTGCGGGAGCGGGAAGAGTTATGTGGGATGCTGTGGCCGGCTGCATTCAGGTGCGCCGGCGCGCGATGCGGAGGAGCTGATGCGCTCCCGCTATTGCGCGTTCAGCCGAGGACATGTGCCGTACCTGCAAAAGAGCTGGGCCGTGGAGACGCGGCCGTTGATTTTGACTCTGGACCCCGCTCAGGCGTGGACCGGGTTGACGATCGAGCATCATGAGGTCACGGGTCCAGATACCGCGCGGGTTCGCTTCACGGCGATGTGGCGCAAGGGAACACTGACGGGCCGGATGACTGAAACCAGCCGGTTTCGCCGCGAAGGTGAGAACTGGGTCGGCACGGACGAGGCGAAGTTCGTGTGGCGAAGCACAGCGGAATATCTGACGGACTCGAGTCAATTCGAAACCCTCGAGAACCAGGCCAGACTTCAGATGCCAATCAGCAACTTCTTCGACGCGGTCGCGGGTGTTCGTCTCGACACTCCCAAAGGAGAGGATCGGGTCTACGGCGTCATAGGCCTTCACGGGCTCGCACCACAATGGTTCGAGGTCGATGCGGACCTTTATCTCGGCGAAGCATCCGCAGCCCGGTTCGAGGCAGAGTACGAAGGCCTGATAACGAACCGGATCATTCTGACCCCGAGTGTCGAACTCGAGGTCCCTTTGAACGACGACGAGCAACTCGGTGTGGGTGCATTCGCGCCGACGCTCGAACTCGGTGCCCGTCTGAGCTACGACCTGATCGATCGGGCCGTCTCGCCGTATATCGGCGTTCACTATGAGCGCAGCTTTGGAGAGACAGGCGACTTGGCCCGCGCGGAGGGCGAGAGCAGGGACAACCTGTTCTTCGTCGTAGGTACTAAAGTTTTGTTTTGAACTTGTGTGACTGGGGCGGAGATCCGCCCCAGTCTCGGCAAGCAGCCCGACCAACATCTCTCTCGGGGAACAATGGAGTTGCCCGGGTCCATGCGCGGTTACCAGAGACCCTGAAATGATATGCTCAGAACCGGAAAAAACAGGGATTCTTTGAAACCCAATTCTCCGATGTCGCAGATACCATTCCTCCAATAACGCCCTGCCCCCGGAGGAACCCGAAATGACCACGCAGCTGCGCACCCTGTTCAAAGACCATCCCGAAAGCGTGGGCGAGAGCTATCTTGAGCATATGGGCACCGCGACATCCTTCGGCGTGCCCATGATCCTGGCCGGAATCGCCTGTCTGATCCACGGTGTGTTTCCGTTCCTGTGTACCAAGACCGGCAGCCGCACCATCCAGGATCTGCACCACCGCATGGTCAGCCATCGGGTGAAGCCTGAGAATGTCTCCCGTATCGCCGGCTCTCACGCCGCCGAATAGGGAGCTACGCCGGCAGGGGCGCTGCCGCGGGACGCTCAGCCGAGCAGCGCGCCGATCCGGCGTCTGACCTCGGGCTCGCCCAGGACGTCGGTCACCAAATGCAGCCCCGGACTCCGCTTGGTGCCGGTGAGCGCGACACGGATGATCTGCGAGGCCTCCCGGACCGATCCGACGAACTGGTCGGGCGCATCCTTGTAGGCGCGGACGGTCGGCGCGAACCCGCAGGTTTCCGAAACCGCGCGCAGATGCTCGAACCAGGCATCCCCGTCCGGGGCCTGGACGTATCGGTCCAGATAGGCCGCGCACAGTTTCCGCACCGCCTCGGGAGCGATCCCGCCGAGCCGCTCGTCGGCCTGGTCGGACACCAGATCGAACAGCGGGTTGAAGAAATAGCCGTAGTAGGTGCGGAAATCGGACCATTTGCCGAGATCCTTCCGGGGGTTCTCCACCCCTTTCCGCTCGATGTCGAGCGCGCGCACCGCGAGGCCGCGATCTGGCTCGACCGCCGCCGCCAGCTCCGGGTCGTACCGCCCGGCCCAGATCAGCACCTCATTCAGCACGTCTTCACTGTCCATGAGAGCGATCCACTCGGAGGCGACGTGGTCGAGCTTGGCCAGATCGACCAGCGGGCCGGCCATGCCGGCTTCCTCGAGATGAACCGGCTCGGTCAGACTCTCGGCGACCGTCAGATAGGACAGCCGGCTGTTCGCCAGGCCCCGAAGGAAGGAGAGGATCGCCTGCCGGGGATAGCCGGCCTCGATGTAAAACTCCGCCGAGGCTTCCGGATCTTTCCGCTTCGACAGTTTGCGCCGGGCCGAGCCTTGCTGTTTCATCAGCGGAGCCACATGGGCATAGGGAATCCGCTCGAACCCGTTGGCCTCCAGGAGTTGCAGATGCACGGGTACCGAGGAGATCCACTCCTCGCCGCGCAGCACGATCGTGGCCCGCATGAGGTGGTCGTCGATCAAATGGGCGAAGTGGTAGGTCGGCAAGCGCAACGCACTCGCGGAACTCTTCAGCAGCACCACATCGTTCTGATTGTCGTTCGCGGTGATCTCGCCACGAATGATATCCGTGAAAGTCACCCGCCGCTCGCCCTCGCCCGGCGACCGCAGGCGCACAACATAGGGCTCGCCGGCCTCCAGCCGCGCCCGCACCAGGTCATCGGCCGCGTCGCGCCAAGGCGCCCAGCGGCCGTAATAGCCGGGCTGAACCTTCATCGCCCGCTGCTCCGCCGCCATCGCCGTCAATTCATCCTTGGTCGCGAAGCAGGGATAGGCCTTTCCACGTCGCATGAGATCGCGGGCAAAGGACATGTAGATATCCGCGCGCTGGGATTGGGTGTAAGGACCATAGTCCCCCTGCCCGTCGAATTCGTCCGCGGTGAGACCGAACCAGCCCAGGATCCGATCGAAATCACCCGCTGCCCCTTCGACCTCTCGTTCCTGGTCGGTATCCTCGATCCGGATGATGTAGACCCCACCGCTCTGACGGGCGATCGCCTGGTCGAGCATGGCAACATAGATCCCACCGAGATGCATGGCGCCGGTCGGGCTCGGACAGAACCGCATCACCTGCACGCCATCGGCGAGATCCCTCTTGGGGAAATGGCGCTCCCAATGATCGACATCCGGCAGGTCGCTTGGGAAGAGAGCGTCGATCTCGTCACGGTCGAGCATGCTGTGTCCTGATTCTGGGTCAAAACGGAGGCTGCGTACGCAGCCGGTTGAATACGCCACTTCGGAAAAGGCGTCCAGCCTCGCCGCCCCAGTTCCGGCGGACCGTACGAGCCTCAGGCGTCGAAACCCGCCCGGCCCGGGAAGCTGCAGGCGGCGGCCCCGGTTCTATTCGTCATCGCTCTTGCGCCGCCCGTCGCGCGGCAGGGGAACATCGCGGCGGCGTCGGTCGGGGCCGACATAGCGGTTCGACCGCACGAATTTCCGATGCTCGGTCAGGACCACCCGAATCTTATCCTCAAGCGCTTTAATCGATACCGGTTTGGCCACAAAAGCATTCACCCCGGCATCACGCGCCTTCATGACCGTAGGCCGGTCGGCATGTGCCGTCATCATGATGATTGGGACATAGGGATTGGTGCTGTTGGGGTCGCGGCGGACTTGGAGCGCGAACTCCAGGCCATTCATCGGCTCCATCTCGAAATCGGAAATCACCAGATCTACTGGACGTCGGATGATCAGATCCAAGGCTGCCTGTCCACTGGCCTCGACCTGCACATCCGCGACGCCGATACCGTCCAGAATACTCGAAATCAGCCGACGGGTGACCTTGTCGTCATCAACCACCAGGACCCGGAGTCTGGAAATATCGAGATCGTCCAGATCGTGAGTCATCGGACTCCCCAAATGATTCCGGCATACCGGATACTATGTCGGCCCCTCGGACAGGTGTCGATAGACCTCCATCTTGATCCCTTTCTAACAGTCTCTTATTGCCGAAAACCTAACCAATGCATCGCCTCTGACTCCATTGGAAAGCGATACGGCGCTTTTTATCAAAATTTCCATATAAAGTAAGCTCGAAATAGAGAAAATAAATGCCTGAATCATTTTATGGAAATTCAGTATCAAATGGCTCAACCATGGTGTCGATCTAAAGTGGAGGCCGTGGATGGACCAGCAAATATTCAGACCCGTCAAAATAAAACCGAACCACGTACAAAACTCGATCGGTTCAACATTGCGCGCCCGGATCCGGGCATTCGGCCGCAACCAGACTGGAGCGGCCCTGGTCATCCTGGCGGCCTCCATGGTGCCGGCGATCGGTGCAACCGGACTGGCGGTCGACGGCTTCGTCGCCTATCTGGTCGACGACCGTCTGCAGGGGGCCGTGGACGCGGCTGCGCTTTCAACCGGCGCCGTGGTGAATGGCAGCGGTCAGGATTTCGAAGCCCGACAGATGGTGGAGATCAATTTCCCCAAAGGATATCTGGGCGCCACGCTCGGCTCGGTCGATGTCAGCTACGCCAACAACTTCACGCGCATCTCCATTGATGCAACCGCGACGGCCCCGACCTATTTCGCAAAAATCCTTGGCACCGAAAGTGTGCAGGTCCGCGCACGGGCCGTCGTCGAGCGGACCATCCCGGCGGTCGAGATGGCCTTGGTGATGGACAATACGGGTTCGATGCGCAGCAACGACAAGATCGGCGCCATGAAACAGGCGGCGCGGGATCTCATCGATATCCTCAAGCCCGAAGGAAGCATTAATGACGACGTCTGGATCGGACTGGTGCCCTACACCGCAACGGTCAATATCGGCCCTCAGCACGCCGACTGGCTCCACCCGAACGACCGGGTGCATGTCAGCAGGATCGATTTTCTGACCAGCGAGTGGAAAGGCTGTGTCGAGGCCCGCAAGCTGGGTGGCGACGAAACCGACCTGACCCCGGCAGAGGCTCCATTCACCGCCTTCTACTACGGTCCGGACGTGGACAACGCCTGGTGGCCGCCCACCGGCACAATCGACGAACGCAACGGCGCCCAGAACAACGGACGCGGACCGAACCTTGGCTGCGGACCGCCGATCACTTTCCTGACTGCCGACAGGGACGAGATCCTATTCGGGATCGACGAGATGCTGCCCTGGCACCGGGGGGGAACACTGGGCAATCTCGGTCTGTCCTGGGGATGGCGCATGCTGTCGCCACGATGGCGGGGCGTATGGGACAACGATCCGGCCTCCCTCCAGCCCGTCGACTACGACGATCCGGCCATCGACAAGGTCGCTGTCGTGATGACCGACGGCCAGAACCAACTCTACGATTGGCCAAACCATCAGCCCAACAACGGGATCGGTCCCTTGGGGTCGGACTTCAGTGCCTATGGCCGGCTGCAGACCTTCGGATTCCCAAGCCTGGACGCCGCGCGGCGCGAGGTCGACGCCCGGTTCGCCCGGACCTGTCAGACCATGAAAACAAACGGGATCCAAATCTACACCATGACGTTCGGCACCACGCCGGACCGCGACACCCAGGCGCTCTACCGGCAATGCGCGTCCAATGCCGACAACTACTTTCATGCCCCCAGCAACGAAGACCTGATCGAGGCTTTCCAAACGATCGGCCGCCGTCTGGTCACCCAGCGCATTGTCGAATAGCAGGAGAACGGATCATGTTTCCGCATCAAACCCGTCTCGGCCACAAACCCAAGACCTTCCGCGGAGATACGCGGGGCAGCGTCGCCACGGAGTTCGCCACCACCGGCGCCGCTCTGATCCTGATGCTGCTGACCTTGTTGGAAGGCGCAGGGATGATGATGGCGCAGGGCGTCATGGACAATGCGGTGAACCGCGCCGCCCGATACGGCATGACCGGCGCTGGCGGCGACTTCGCCGCGCGCGAAAGTCAGATCGTCGAGATCATCCGCAGTTCGACCTTTGGGCTGCTGGATCCGGACAAGATCGCGATCGACACCCAGGCCTATGACAGTTTTTCCAGCGTCGGCGACAGCGAGGTGGTTTTCGATAGCAACGGCAACGGCACTTTGGACAGTGGCGAAAGTTTCGACGACAAGAATGGAGACGGCATTCAGCAGATCTCCACCGGCACGTCCAGCCCGGGTGGAGCCGGCGAAGTTGTGGTGTATCAGGTCGTCTATAAATGGAAAGGCCTGACCCCGCTGATGACCAAGACGGTCGGCGAGGTCACTTTGCGCGCCAATCTGCCGGTCAAGAATGAGGTGTTCTGATGACCGGTCTCCGGCATCTGCTCGCGGATCGCCGGGGCGTAGCCGCCTTGGAAGCCGCTCTGGGTATCATGATGCTGACCCTGCTGACAGCGGCTGCGGTTGATCTTGGTCGCTATCTCCACACCAACCTCAAGGTCCAGAATGTGGCGGAGACCGTCGCCAATCTCGTGACCCGCGAGGAGGAGCTTACGCGCGCCGAATTCAACCAGTTCTTCGCACCGGTCGGTCACGTGGCCGCCCCACTGGATTTTCCGACGTTCGGCGTGGTGATCGTCAGCGGCGTCTCGATCGACGTGAACGATCTGGACCGGGTCCGCTGGCAGCAGAGCGGAGGCGGCGCACGGTCCGAACGGAGCCGGATCGGCACCCCCGGCAGCGCGCCGAAATGGCCGGTGAACGGGTTCCAGCTTCAGGTCGGCTCCGGCCGCTCCGTGATCACGGCAGAGGCGTTCTATCACTACGAACCGCTGTTCAATTTCATGATGGAGCCCCGGACGATTTACGCGGCCGCGATCATGCGGCCCCGCGTCGGCTCTCTGGATCGGCTGGACTGAGAGGATCGCCGGTGGCCGGCGGGCACAATCAGGCGGGCGGCAAGGTGATCACGACCGTCGTGCCGCGCCCCAAGGTGCTCTGAAAGTCGAACCGCCCACCGAGCACCTCCGTCAGCTTCTTGGCGATCGGGAGACCGAGGCCGGTTCCGTGAAAGCTGTCCTGTTGCGCCGCGCGGACCTGTCCGAAGGGCTCGAGCACCCGGGGAATGTCCTGGGCAGCGATCCCCGGGCCGTTGTCTTCGACCCTGATCAAAAACGCCCCGTCGGGGGCAGGCACGGCCCGACAGCGGATGCGACCGCCCTGAGGCGTGAACTTGACGGCATTGCCCAGAAGATTGAGCAGGACCTGGGTGAGAATCCGGGTGTCGGTCCGCACCGGCGGCAGGCCCTCGGCCACCTCGAATACCAAAGCCAGATTCTTTTCCTCCGCCTGGGTCTTCAGCAGTGCCCCGACCGCAGCGAAGGTATTCTCGATGTCCAGCACCGAGGACGATGGCTCCATCTCGCCCGCTTCCATTCTTGCCAAGTCCAGGAGATCGTCGGTCACGGCCAAGACATGCTGACCCGCTCTCCCGATATCCCGGGCGTACCCGACATATTTCTCATGTCCCAACGGCCCGAACATCCCCTGCTCCATGATCTTCGAGAACCCCAGTATGGCGTTCGCCGGGGTGCGAACTTCGTGGGCGACGTTCCGCAGGAGCTCGGACTTCGCGGCATTTGCGCGATCCGCGTCCGACCGCGCGGCCTCCAGAAGGTGAGCAGCCGCGGTTGCTTTTCGGAAAAATGAGACCGACATGACCGACATTGCCAGGAACACGACAGCAAAGCCGATGGCGAGTCTCGGGAGCATTTCCGTGCCCGGAAGAGCCGGTTCCCAGAGGAAGTACCCGTGGACTGCGCCGTCAACGGTCGTGATCGGGACACTCGCCTGCCAGAGACCGCCCTCCACGGGGGAGAGACGCAGATTCGGCAAAAAGAACCGACCTGAGATGTCCTCAAGAAACACCTGATCGAGTCTTTGCGCGAACAGCATGACATGGTCGGTGCTGCGATCCACCTGGACGCCGTCCAAAGCGAGGTAGGTCGTCATGCGAACGGCGGCCACGAGGTGGAACGACTCGTCTTTCTTAAGTATTCCGGACTGGGGTATCGGCTATATGTCCTGGGGCGTTATCCGAGCCATCGCAATCAAAGCGTCCAGCCCGTTCCCGAAGGGAGCACCAGCCTGTGGGCTCGCGCGCTCGCCTTCAATGCTGCTGAAGACGACATCATTGTTCTGATCGAGAACTTGGGCTTCGGAGACGTTGAGGGTCTCGAAAAGATAGGGATCGAAATTGTTTTCGATCCAGTCCGGATTGATATTCACGATCAGATTGTTGACCGCTTCATCCCAGTATCCGTACTCCAGAACCAGTTCCGACATACGGTCGAACCGCTCGCTCATGACGGCTTCGAACAGGTGTTCTGCATGTGCGATGGCGTTTCGATTCTGGATCTGCATCAATAAAATAGAGAAAATAACAATGCCCAGGAAACTTAATGCGAGTAGGGCTAAGAACGGTAAGGCAATGCCCCGTATGGGAGTGTTTCCTCTTTTGAAGAATTCAAGCCCGTTCAGTCTACCCACCCTAGTGTCCTGCAATGCGCAAACAAGCGCGTCCCAATCCAAGCCTACGTTAAAAAGAATGCCGAGAAATTAGTTAATTGATCATTACTCAATGGGAGATCAGCGGACCTATTTTCGCGCCACGTTCGAAGCAAAGCGCGCATCCACCCATAAATTCTCATGGACCAATCTGCCGTCAGCGTTTGCTCAGATCGACCTGCGGTTGGCCGCCCCGTCATAGAGCTGATCCAGCCACTGCGCATTGATCCGGTCGCGGGTTTTCAGGGCCGCCGAAGATCCGGACGACCCGACACGGGGAATGTGCTCCATGTGGCCGTGGCGATCCACTCCGCGAACCACCTGCACGAAACCGCGTCCCTCCAGTTGTCGGATCGTCGGCGGAATATAGGCCTGTACGGCGAACCCGATACGTCGCTCTTCGGTCCGGTTCGGCCCGGACGCATGGGCAACCTTCCAATTGTGCAGAGACATCTGGCCCGGCTGCAGGAGCACATCCACCGCTGTGGTCTCATCGATGCTCTCGATGCTCTGGCCGCGGGTCAGGATATTGTCGGTCGCGAAGGTATCGTTGTGATCGAGATACGCGCCGAGATGCGTACCGGGTGCCATCCGCATGCAGCCGTTTTCGACGGTGCTCGGCGTCAAGGCCACCCAAGCGGTCACCGCCACATCTTCGGACAAGGCCGTATAACGTCCGTCCTGGTGCCAGCTGACGAAACTGGGCGAGCGCCCGTCCTTCGCGAACACGACGGTGCTGAGCGCGAGAATATCGGGACCGATCAGATCCGCGACCGCATCCGCGATCCGAGGATGGTGCACGATCTGATCGAAAAAATCATAGGCGAGATGGGCGTTGTTCCGCTTCACCCCACCAAAGGCGTCCGGATCCGCCCCCTCCACCTGCTTCAGTCGGGCGAGGATGGAGGCGACCTCCTCAGACGTCAGAACGTCCACCGGAAAAACGAACCCGTCCCGATGAAAGGCGTTGACCTGCTCCGGCGACAATCCTGATGTCATGCCGCAAGTTTAGACCAGATCTTGGGAATTGCCAGAAACCACTGGGTCTTCCGGAGGTCGGGTCGACGACAGCAAAAATCGCCGTCGCACACAATCACCCAAGTCACTTGAATAATTGGTCGGGGAGAGAGGATTCGAACCTCCGGCCCCTGCCTCCCGAAGACAGTGCTCTACCAGGCTGAGCTACTCCCCGACCGGTCATGGGCGAAGCCGGAAGTCAGCCCCGCCCGGAGACAGGCGGCTGATATAGCGGGTCGCTTCGGGTGCATCAAGAGCCGAATGCTGATCCGTCGAGAATTCGCATTCGGAAGACGGTTCAGTATCCCCGGTCGACACAGAAATCGATCAGCTCTTCCAGGGCATCCCGATAGGCGTTCCGTGGGAAGGTCAGCAGCGCCGCACGGGCCGAACCGGCATAGGTGCGGGACCGCTCCAGGGCGGTCTCAAGAGTTCCGTGCTTGGCCATCAGGCGCTGCGCCTCGGCAAGATCGGCATCGGTTTGCTCCATTGTGCCGATGGTGCGCGCCCAGAACGCCCGCTCCGCCTCGGTTCCCCGCTGATAGGCCAAAATCACCGGCAGGGTCGCCTTGCCCTCGCGGAAATCGTCGCCGACCGTCTTGCCGAGGGTCTCCTGCTCGGCCGAATAGTCCAGAACGTCGTCGACCAGCTGGAAGGCGATGCCCAGATCCCGTCCGTAGGTCGCCATCGCCGCCTGCTGGTCGGCCGGGCGCCCGGCCACAACCGGGCCGATCTCGGCGGCGGCGGCGAACAGCTGGGCGGTCTTGCAGCGGATGACTTCGAGATAAGCCTCTTCGGTGGTCTCGACGTCGTTGGTGGTCATGAGCTGGTGGACCTCGCCTTCGGCGATCACCGCCGAGGCGTCCGACAGAATGCGCAGAACCTCGAGCGACCCGTCGGCCACCATGAGCTGGAAGGAGCGGCTGAACAGGAAGTCCCCCACCAGCACGCTGGCCTGGTTGCCCCAGACCGCGTTGGCGGTGTCGTAGCCGCGCCGCAGATCGCTCTCGTCGACCACGTCGTCATGCAGCAGGGTGGCGGTGTGAATGAATTCGACACAGGCCGCCAGGCCGATATGCCGGTCGCCCCGATAGTCGCAGAGGCCCGCCGCCGCCAGGGTCAGCATCGGCCGCAGGCGCTTGCCGCCGGCCGCCACGATATGACCGGCCAGCTGCGGGATCAGCGCCACCGGGCTGTGCATGTTCTGCACGATGGTCTGATTGACCCGCTCCATGTCCGATTGCACCAGACGCCGCAGGGTATCGACCGACGGTTTGCGGTCGGGCTGGATGGACGCGGGCGGCATATGGGAGGCGGGCGCGGGCACGAGCGGCAACTCCTGGGTCGGTCTGGTCACGGCAATTCTAGGGACGGGGTTCCGGTCTCTTGACCGGTCACCACGCGACAGCGAGCATAGGCGCGCCGCCTGCGCGGTCAAGTCGGCATCCTCCGGCGGAGCCACGGGAGCAAGGCAATATGAAGGAACTGCTCCGCACCAACGACCTGGTTCGGCTGTCCTATCTGGAAGCGCTGCTGCGGGGCGACGGAATCGAACCTTTCGTCCTGGACGGTCATATCAGCGCCGCCGAAGCCGGCATTTCGCTCTTTCCGCGCCGTCTGATGGTACGTGAAACCGAATACGCCGCCGCCTGCAGCTTGCTGCTGGACGCCGGCGAGCCGCTCGATTGAGACGCCGATGGACGTGACACATGACAAGCTCCACGGTGGTCGGGTTCTTTTGACGCAGCCCCGGGACGGATACCGGGCGGCGGTCGACCCGGTGCTTCTGGCGGCCGCGGTCCCGCTGGCCTCCGGCGAGCGGGTGCTGGATCTCGGCTGCGGAGTGGGTGCCGTCGCGCTCTGTCTGATGCAACGGGTGCCGGGCAGTTCGGTGACCGGCGTCGAGTGGGACGAGGAGACCGCGGCCCTGGCGGTCAGGAACGCCCGGGACAACGGGTGCGAAGAGAGGTTCGCCGTTGAAGTCGCTGATTTCACCCATCTCGCGACCGATTGGGAGAAGGAGGCCTTCGACCATGTGGTCTTCAACCCGCCCTACATGACCGCCGAACGGGCCGAACTCTCGCCGATCACGCGGAAGCAGTTGGCGGATGTGGAAGGCGAGGCCGGGTTCAGGGCCTGGGTGATCCGGGCCCACCGCTCGCTCAAGCCGCGCTGCCGGATGACCTTCATTCACCGGGCCGACCGGCTGGACGAGATCATCCGCGAACTGGTCGGGTTCGGCGAAATCACCGTGTTCCCACTCTGGCCGAAGCAACGGGTCGATGCCAAGCGGGTGATCGTCACCGCCCGCAAGGGGGTCCGGAGTCCGTTTCGCCTTGCCGCCGGACTGTATCTGCACGACGGCGAGGGCGAGTTCACCAAACGCGCCGAGGCCATCCTGCATGGGGCCGCGCTGGAGCTGACCTAAGCGCCGATCAGCACGAACTTGGCAACGAAAGCGACCGCGATCACGTAGACTCCGACCGACACGGCGCTGGCCTGACCGGTCAGGACCTTGACCACGGCATAGGTGATGAAGCCGAAGCCAATTCCGGTCGCGATCGAGAATGTGAACGGCATCGACAGGGCCGTGACCACCGCCGGCGCCGCTTCGGTCATGTCCTCCCAGTCGATCTCGGACAGGCCGCGCGCCATCAGGACCGCCACATAGACCAGCGCCGGGGCGGTGGCATAGGCCGGGATCGAGGTCGCCAAGGGTGCGAAGAACAGGCCCAACAGGAACAGCACGGCCACCACGCAGGCGGTCAGCCCGGTGCGGCCGCCGGCCCGAATCCCGGACGCGCTCTCGATATAGGAGGTTGTGGTCGAGGTGCCGATGGCGGCGCCGGCGCAGGTCGCGACGCTGTCCGCCATCAGCGCCTGGGGCAGACGCGGCAGCTTGCCATGCTCGTCCAGCAGACCGGCCCGGTGCGCCACACCGACCAGTGTGCCTGCGGTGTCGAACAGATCGACAAAGAAGAACGCGAAGATCACCGCGATCAGGCCGATATTGAACGCCCCCTGGATGTCCATCTGCATCAGGGTCGGCGCCAGGCTCGGCGGCGCATCCACGACGCCCGCCAGTTGACTGATTCCCAGGGCGACGCCGACCAGGGTCACGCCCAGGATGGCGAGAATGATCGCACCCGGAACCTTGAGCTTGTCGAGCACCACAATCGCCATGAAACCGACGATCGCGAGGATCACGGAGGGATCCGCCAGATTACCGAGCCCGACCAGCGTCGCGGGATGGTCGACCACGATGCCCGCGTTCTTGAATCCGATGATCGCCAGAAAAAGGCCGATACCGGCCGAAATCGAGACCTTCAGGGTGCGCGGAATCGCATTGACCACCCATTCACGGATCGGCAGGACGGAGAGGATGATGAACAGCACACCGGAGAGGAAAACCGCGCCGAGGGCCGCCTGCCAAGTATAGCCCATGCCGAGGACAACGCCGTAGGTGAAGTAGGCGTTCAGCCCCATGCCCGGTGCCAGGGCAATCGGATAGTTCGCATACAGGCCCATGATCAGCGTACCGATGGCCGCCGCCAGACAGGTGGCGACAAAGACAGCGCCGTGATCCATGCCGGTTTCGGCCAGGATCATCGGGTTGACGAACATGATGTAGGCCATCGTCAGGAAGGTTGTGATTCCGGCGATCACCTCGGTCCGCACGGTCGTACCGTGCTCGGTAAGCTTGAAATACGTCTCGAGCATGCTGTCCCCCGCCATAGGCCGGGCCTGCCACGTCTCCAGGACGACACGGCCGGACCCAGTCACGATTTCGGAATTGTGCAGATGCGAAGCACCATTGTCGAGGTACTTGAGCGCCGGTCATGGAAACCCCGAAGTCCCGAGATCATCCGTTGCATCAACGGCCGGAAACCCCCATGTCACAGCGATGAAAATCATTGACACCCTTCTCTCGCCGATCCGCGGCCGCCCGCCGGTCGTCAGCGTCGTGCGCCTCGACGGAATTATCAAAGGCAACGATCGGTTCTCCCGCTCCATCAACCTTGCAAGCGTGGCCGGACGACTGGAAGCGGCCTTCAAGATGCGTCACAGCCAGGCGGTGGCCCTGCTGGTGA
Source organism: Alphaproteobacteria bacterium (assembly GCA_024742605.1). Classification (GTDB taxonomy): domain Bacteria; phylum Pseudomonadota; class Alphaproteobacteria; order Thalassobaculales; family Thalassobaculaceae; genus JANSYC01. Next base: position 162,666 of record JANSYC010000001.1, read on the forward strand.
ACTCGCCCGGCGGCTCACCTGTGCAGTCGGACCTGATCGCGGGCCGCATTCGGGCGCTCGCCAAGGAGCATGATAAGCCGGTCGTCGCTTTCGTGGAGGACGTGGCCGCCTCGGGCGGTTACTGGCTGGCCCTGGCGGCCGACGAGATTTTCGTGACCCCCGCCTCGATCATCGGATCGATCGGGGTCATTTCCGCCGGATTCGGTTTTCAGGATGCGATCGAACGGATCGGGGTCGAGCGCCGGGTTCATACCTCCGGCACCCGAAAATCCCTGCTGGATCCGTTTCAGGCCGAGAACCAGGATGACGTCGCCTATCTCGAGGAGATCCAGTCCGAGATCCATGCCGGCTTCCGGAAATGGGTCGAGGAACGGCGCGGCGGCAAGCTGAAAACCGAACTCGAACCCGAGCTGTTCGACGGAAAGTTCTGGACCGGCGCGCGCGGCGTCGAGCTTGGACTCGCGGACGGGATCGGGGATCTGCGCAGCGTGATGCGCGGCCGATTCGGCGAGAAGACCCGGTTCCGGGAGCTGGAAGAGCGGCAGGGCCTGCTGAAACGCCTCGGAATCGGAAGCTCGGTCCGCGGCTCCCAGGGCAGCATGAGTGGGGAGATTGCGGCAGGGCTCGGTGAAGGTATGCTGGAAACGGTCGAGAGCCGCGCGCTCTGGGCGCGGTTCGGGTTATAGTTGGTCGCTGTTCACGCCTCGCCACCGTTCGGGTAAATACGAAACATGTTCAGCCTGTCGAAATTGTTGGCTCTGATTGGGATCATTGGCGCGGTTCTGTACGGCTATCGGCTGTACAACAGACTGCAGGAAACCCGGTCCAATCTGGACGAGACCAAACGCTCGCGGGACGCGAAGCGGGAAGCCCAGACGCAGTCCACCGGGCCCGGCCGACGTCCGCCTGAGACCGACGACACTGTCGATCTGGTGCGGGACGAGAAGACCGGGGCGTTCGTGCCGCGTGACCGCACCGACACCCGCACGTAATCGGTTCAGTCCAGGGCCAGGACCTCGCATTTCAGATAGGCGCTTTCCGGCAGCTGCGGATGCAGCGGATGGTCGGCACCCGCCCCGGACCGGCGCAGCACCCGTCCGGTGCGTTCCGCGTCGATCAGCCCCCGGCTGACCTGGATCGAAAAACTGGCCGGGTCGATATGGTGGCTGCACGACGCCATCAGCAGCAGCCCCCCGGGTGCGGTGACGCCCGCCGCCAGGCGCGCCAGCTTGCGGTAGGCCTTGGTAGCCGCCCCCACATCCTTCTTCGATTTCGCGAAGGCCGGCGGATCCGCGATCACCACGTCGTAGTTCTGCCCGCTCTTGAACAGATGTTCGAGAGACGCGAACGCATCGGCCTTTCGGGTGGTGACACGGTCGGCCACGCCGGACAGCTCGGCGGCCTGGGCGGCCATCATCAGCCCCGGAGCCGACCGGTCGATCAGGTCCACCGAGGCGGCACCCGCGACGGCACATTGGATACCGAACGCCCCGGAATGACTGTAGAGATCCAGCACCCGCGCGCCCTGGGACAGCCCGGCGATGAACTCTCGATTGGCACGGTGATCGAAGAACCAGCCTGTCTTCTGACCGGAAAGCGGGTCGAGCGGGAAACGCGCGCCGCCTTCGATGACGAAGGGATCGTCGGGTACCGCGCCCGTGCCGAGTCGCACCTCCTGGCTCAACCCTTCGTGCAGGCGGCTGGGCGAATCATTGCGCAGGACAATAGCAGCCGGGTTCAAGACCTCGGCCAGGGCGGACAGCAGGGCGGATTCCAGACGCTCCATGCCGGCGGTGTTGGCCTGCACCACAACCAGATCGTCGAACCGGTCGACCACCAGGCCGGGCAAACGGTCCGCTTCGGCATGAACCAGACGATAGTAGGGCGTTGGGAACAGGCGCTCCCGCAAGCGCAGGGCCGCGGTCAAACGCTCCACCAGAAACCCGTGATCGATGGCGCGGTCAGCATCCCGGTCCAGGACCCGCGCCGAAATCAGGCTGTGCGGATTGAACTGGGCCGTGCCGACCGGCGTGTTGTCATCGGTCACCAACCGAACCAGGGCGCCGGCGTCCAGAGCACGGGCCTCCGGCGTCATCTCGATCTCGTTTGAGAACGCCCATGGGTGCCCGCGCAGGACTCGCCCTGCCGATTTCGGCTTCATGCGAACGGTCGGACGATCGGGTGTCGGCTCGGTCATTGTGGAAATCCCGCTGCACTGGTTCCGGAAGAAGGGCCTTATGACACGGGCGGAGGCAGAGTACACTCTTCCCATGCGACCGATCCGTCTCCTCACCCTCCTGCTGGTCTTCGCGCTCGGCGCCTGCGCCCAAGGCCCGGAGATGAATCCGCTGCCGGCCACCAGCACTCCCAAGGTGACCACCCTGGTGGAGGTGCTTCCGGAAAGCGCCCGCTGCCGGGTTGAGGGCAGTAAACAAAGCCGATCCGGTCGGCCGGCGCCGCTGGTCTTCCAACCGCAGGAATTGGGCTATCCGATCCGGGTGATCTGCAACGCTCCCGACTACGCCGAGACCACCGCCGTGATCCAACCGCCGCTGGGCATCGGAAAAGCAGAAAAGCCCGACGCAATCCTCACCAACCGTCTGGCCGGGGGCGCCCTGTTGACGGTTCTGGCGTCCGATCAGGACGGTCCGACCAGACTGACCATCCTGATGTACCGTTCGCACTTTCCCTATGCGGCCGAACGTGACGCGTTCTACGCGGGTCTGAGGGCGCAGCACGACCGATTTTGGATGGACATGCGGGCGCGCGTCACCCGTGCGTGCCAAACCGGGGAGGTCTCGACCGCAGGCGGCAGCAGCGTGACCTTGCCGACCGTCTGCCGAGACGGCTTGGCGAACCTTGGCCAGCAGCGGGCCGACAATCTGCGCTCGATCGAGATCCAGCGGCGCCGGGCGACGTTCTTCTAGGCGTCCGCCGTCTCGGCGGCATCTGCGCGCCGCAGGATCACAAGCTTGGCCCGCCCGTATTTACGTTGATCGAGCAGTTCGAACCCTTCGGGCACCTCCGGGTCCTCGGTCTTGGCGACTTCAATGGCGATCACCGTGTCGTCTCCGATCCAACCCCGTGCCGCGACCGAGGCCAGGGCCGGGGCCCAGTCACCGGTGCCATAGGGCGGGTCCATCAGGATCAGACCGGCGGGTTCGATCGCGCGTTCGTGAAAGACGGTGGCGTCCTGTTCGCGGATCTGCGACTCGTCCCGCGCCTTACAGGTCGCGACATTGACGCGCAAGGCGGCAACCGCGCGCGGATGGTTCTCGACCAGCACGACCTGCGCCGCACCCCGGGACAACGCTTCCAGGCCAAGGGCCCCGGTGCCTGCAAACAGATCCAGCACCCGGCGTCCGATCAGCACATTGCCGAACTTCCCGCTGGTCAGCATCGAGAACAGGGCTTCCCGCGCCCGCTCCGAAGTGGGCCGGACGTCCAGACCTTCAGGGGCGGCAAGCTTCAAGCCGCGACGGCTTCCGGCGACGATACGCAAGACGGGATCTCCCGGATGGATCTGTTCAACGTGAGTCGGTTCAAACGCCAACCTGCCTGAGAGGCGTGACGATTTCCAGGCCGATCAGAGCATCTTGTACATATAGGTGGTCGCCTCCAGCCGATCCGGGGTCTCGGGCGCGCGGGCGAAATTGGGGATCGTGCCGGCCACCTGGTAGCCGAGCGACCGATAGAGCGGTTCCGCCGTGTCGCCGGTCCGGGTATCCAATGTGATCAGGGACTTGCCGAGGCCCCGCGCCCGCTGCTCCAGCGTCTCCATCAGCGCCCGGGCAATCCCCCGCTTGCGGAAGTCCGGATGCACCAGAAGTTTCGCCACCTCTCCGCGATGGGCCTGGTTCGGCGGCAGATCCACATCCAACTGGACCGTTCCGGCGACCCGGTCCTCCGCGGTCGCGGCCAGCAAGATCCGAGTGCCGGCGGCGACGGAGGGGGCGACCTTGACGCGCCAGAACCTCAGGCTGTCGTCAATCGAGAACGGCAGGATGAAACTCACGCTGGCCCCCTGATGGACCGAGGCATGGAGTACATACGCCAGGCCGTCCAGATGATCGGCGAGGGTCTCGGCGGTGACGTCCCGAATGGAGAAACCGGTCATTTGTCCCTCACACCAGAACCAGAAAGTAGCGGGCGCCACTGGCTTCGGGGGTGCGGAAACGGTTGGAGCCGACGAGCTTGTAGCGCAGGCAGTCACCGGGATCGAGCGCGTGCGACACGCCGTCGACCGTGACCTCCAGATGGCCCTCCTGCATCACGAGATGATGCTCAAGACCGCCGGCAGGCGGTGTCTCATAGGAGACGGTCGTGTCCGGTTCCAGTCGGCAGTCCAGAACCTCTGCGGACAAGGTCGGCGAGGAGGGAGAGACCGCCCGCCGGGTGAACCCAATCTGGGAGTCCGTCCAGACCGCCTGCTCCGAACACCGGATCACCGGCCGGAACTCCGCCTCCACCATCGACAGCAGTCGTGACATCCGGATGTCGAAGACCGCGCAGAGCCGGGCCAGAACGTCGGTGGTCGGACTCACCTCGGCGTTCTCGATGCGGGACAGGGTCGCACGGCTTACGCCGCTTAGCTCCGCCAGCCGGTCGAGCGGCCAGTCTCGCTCCCGGCGCAGGGTCTTGAGCTGATCGGCAAGCCGCCGGGCATGGGTGTCGGACATCGGTAAATCTCAAATATGAATTTAATTTCCAAATATGAGAATTACCTGATTTGGCCCAAAGGTCAATCGCGGGCTTTTCGGGCTGCCGGCCTATTGAGTGTCAGCTTCCCGGGTTTGGGCTTCGCGCCGGAAGGTTTCCCACTCTGGGGCCTGCCACTCGGGGGCTTACCGCCCTGGAGTTTGCTGCCGTGAGGTTTCGCGCTCTCAACGTTCGCGCTCCCGGTACCGGCGGCCTGGGGTCGACCGCCCTTCCCCCGTGGGGTGTGTGCGGGCTCGCTTTCTCCGGCAGCTTTGGGCGCCGCGCCGCGCCCTCGACCCGGCCGCATCGGTGGTTTGGCCCGCGCCTTGGCGCGTCCGCTGTCGTCCTCGCTGCGGCCGAGGCCGAGCTGGTCCTTCAGCACTGCACGCTTGATCTCTGCCGCCTGCCCCGGCTCCAGATCGCCAAGCTGGAACGGACCGTAGGAGACCCGCAGCAAGCGGCTCACGGTCAGGCCGATATGCTCCATCACCTTGCGGATTTCGCGATTCTTGCCCTCCCGAATTCCGACCGTCAGCCAGGAATTGGTTCGGCTGGCCTTGTCGATGGTGACCTCGACCGGACCGTATCGGACACCGTCGACGGTCACGCCGTTGGCCAGGGCCTTAAGCTCCTTCTCCTTCAACTCGCCATAGACCCGGACCCGATAGCGCCGCACCCAGCCGGTGGTCGGCAATTCCAGATAGCGCGACAGCTCGCCGTCATTGGTCAGCAGCAGCAGTCCTTCGGAGTCGAAATCCAGCCGCCCGATGGAGACCACCCGCGGCAGATCCTTCGGCAAGGACTCTGCCAGGGTCCGGCGTCCTTCGGGGTCCCGATCCGTGGTCAGGACGCCGCGGTCCTTGTGATAGCGCCACAGGCGGGGCGGCTCGATCTCCGGAATCGGTTTGTCGTCCACCAGGATCACGCTGGTCTCGCCTACCGTGACCGCCGGAGTTTCCAGGGTTTTCCCGTCAACCGAGACCCGGCCCGCCTCAATCCAGCGCTCGGCGTCCCGGCGGGAGCACAGCCCGGCCCGTGCCATGCGCTTGGCGATCCGCTCCACCGGCCGGCTGTCTTCGAACAGGGCGGACAGTCGTTCCTTGGTCTCCGCCATGGTGTCCGTGAACTTGGCGGAAGAGCGGGATCGGGAAACGGGTGCGGCACCTGAGGTGCGGTTTGGAGGATTTGCCATGGCGAAGGCTGTGTACCGCGAGCCAAGCCGGGATACAATCACGCATGCGACCCGAACAGAACGATCCTTCGAAACCCCCTATGCAGCTGGCCCTCGAAGCGGCGCGCCGGGCCGCGTCGATGGGTGAGGTGCCGGTCGGCGCCGTCATCACCGAGGCCGAAACCGGCCGGGTGCTTGCGGTCGCCCACAATCGGGTGGAGGCCGACAGGGATCCGACCGCCCATGCCGAAGTCCTTGCCATTCGCGAGGCGGCACGGGTCATCGGCGCGGCCCGCCTGACCGATTGCGACCTGCACGTGACCCTGGAGCCCTGTGCCATGTGCGCCCAGGCCCTGGCACATGCCCGCATTCGACGACTGTTCTTCGGTGCCTATGATCCGAAGGGTGGCGGGGTCGAGCACGGGGCCAGAGTGTTCAGCCATCCGACCTGCCATCACAAACCGGACGTTGTCGGAGGCGTTGAGGAGCGAGCTGCGGCGGAACTGCTCAAGGGGTTCTTCAGGAGCCTGAGAGACGGGGCCGCCGGGCAACAGTCTTGACCGAAACGATCGGGACGGGCACACCCGAACAGGAATCAACCGGTGGGGACCGATAAGACGTGTCGGACGACAATCAGAAAAAACTGGAACCGATCAACGTGCACGTGATCTTCGATCTCGAGCGGGATCGGCTCAATGCACGGAGTTTCCTGAAGGAACTGATGCAGCAGAACTGGCCGATCCAGGTCACCGGTGTCTCGAAGCGGGAGAATATCGCCGCAACCCAACGCGAGTTGGTCATGCTGGAGACCATGCGGCAGGCCAGCCGGGCGCTGGTGCTGATCTCGCCCTCGGCCGCCGTCAGCCGCAATGTGGGCGAGGAAGTCCGGATGTCGAAATCGGCCCGGCTCCGGCTGATCGGAATCCTGATCAACGGCGCCACCGCCTACACACACCTGCCCGAAGGCATGCATCGGTCCCAGATCGTCGGCTGGGACTGGGCAGCCGTCAAGAAGATGGTTTACTAGGCGCTAGATCAACGCCTGACTAGATCAACGCCTGATAGGTCAGCACCCGAAGCTCCCGACGCAGCGGCCAGGCCGAGGACGGCAGCAACTGGGTGAAGAAGATCACGCACAGATCTTCCGCCCGGTCGATCCAGAAACCGGTGCTGGCAACCCCGCCCCAGGCGAACTCCCCGGAGCTCCCGACGATCTGCGCATGGGCCGGGCTCAGAACGACCGACCCGCCGAGTCCAAACCCGATCCCGACCATCGGCATCTCGGAATGGGTGGCGACCCCCATCGAGGCGATGTCGCCGGGAAGGTGGTTGCTCATCATCAGATCGACCGTCTTCCGGCCCAGGACCCGCGCCGTGCCCAGGGCGCCGCCACGGCGCAGCATTTCCATGAACCGCAGATAGTCCGGCATGGTGGAGACCAGCCCGCCGCCGCCGGACTGCATCGCCGAATGCCCCAGGAACTTGCTGGAACTCCGGTCCTCGACCCGCTTCATGCTACCGGTTTCTGTTTTCTCGTAACACGCGGCCAGCCGACCCGCTTGGTCCGTGGGGCAGCCGAACCAGGTGTCGGCCATGCCCAAGGGGGTGAGGATCCGCTCGGCCAGCACCTCGACCAACGGCTTGCCCGCCACGACCTCGACCAGCCGGCCCAGGATGTCGGTCGCGATTGAATAGGTCCAGCGGCTGCCGGGTTCGAAACAGAGCGGAACGTTGGCTGCACGGCGCACCGCCTCGGCCAGGGTCTCGGACCCGGGCCCGAACTGGACATTGTTGTCGCGATAGGCTTGGCCGATCGGTCCCGGGTCCGCGAACCCGTAGGTGAAACCGGCGGTATGCGTCATCAGTTGACGGATGGTGATCGGCCCGTCGGCCGCCCGGGTCTGCATATCGGGTCCGCTGCCGGAGACGTGAATGCGCGGCGCGGCGAACTCCGGCAGGAACCGGCTGATCGGATCGTCCAACTGGAAGCGCCCTTCCTCGTAGAGGCTCAGGGCGGCGACGGTGACGACCGGCTTGGTCATCGAATAGATCCGGTTCAAATGGTCGATCGCGACGAGCTCGCCCGTCTCCGGGTCGGTCGACCCTCGGGCGTCGAGATAGGCGATCTCACCGCCGCGTGCGATCAGGGTCATGGCGTAAGGCAGCCGGCCGGACTCCACATACCGATCCATCCAGGCGCCGATCCGCGCCAGACGCTCTGGATCCAGCCCGACCGAGCTCGGTGCCACCCGCGCGTCAGGAAACTCGGAAAGGCTCGAAGGCAGATCGGGAGAGTGCAGCGTCGACATCGGGGTCGCCCTTTCAGTCGGAGCGGCTCAGGCCGGCCCGTTGAACATGTAGATCCAGATCAGCAGACCGCCCCCGAGCAGGATGCGGTAGAGCACGAAGGGCAGGAAACTCGCCCGGCGCAGCCAGCTCATCATCACCGCGATGGCGATCAGCGCCGTGACGAAGGAGAGTCCGGCGGCGGCCGCAGCATCCAGGCCTAGAGCGATGTTTCCGGACTCATAGAGATCCAGACCCGCCAGACCGCCTGCCGCGATGATCGCCGGAATGCTCATCAGCATCGAGAACCGCGCCGCCTCCGACCGCTCGTAGCCGAGCAGGCGAGCGGCCGTCATGGTGATGCCGGAACGGCTGGTGCCGGGGATCAGCGCCAGAACCTGCGACAGGCCAATAAAGAAGGCGGCCCCGTATCCCATATGCTCAATCCGCCGGACAGTCATGCCGACATGGTCGGCGGCCCAAAGCACCAGTCCGAATCCCAGGGTCGCCCACGCCACGATTTCGGCTGTGCGGAGCGCGTCCCCCAGATAGCGCGACGCCGCATATCCCGCGGCAACCAAGGGCACTGTTGCCAAAATCACCTGAAACGCCAAGCGCGCACCCGGATCCCGCCTGCCGGTCAGGGCACGCAGCACGCCGACCGTCATGCGCCAGACGTCACGCCAAAGATACAGGATCACTGCGCACAGAGTGCCCACATGGACCGCGACGTCGATGATCAAACCCTGGTCAACTTCACCTGTGAGGGTCGGTGCCAGGATCAGATGTCCCGATGAGCTGATCGGCAGAAACTCGGTGATCCCCTGCACCACCGCGATCAGCAAAAGATGTTCCAGTCGCACCGCCGCGCTCCCCCCGGACCCGATCCCTCAATGAAATCCCAAGCGAGTCATACTCTAGACGTTTGGGGTAAACCTAGAAATTCTGTGGGATTCCAGCATTTTTTACAAAAAGATCCGATTCAGGACTATTTTTGTCGGACACTGCTGTGTGACAACAAACATTTTCCTGGGTTAGCATGTGGTAAACCCTAATTAGTCAATTTTGTTGTCCTATTTTCCAGTCCGCGCATTGCCCTCCGCGCGACAAAGGTATATAGAGGCCGGCCCGGATTTGGGAACGATCTTGCGTCGCTTCCGCTTTCGCTGTCCGGGAAAGGAGGATCAGATGGCTGAAGACCGCATGCTCAAGTTCGTCGGCACGGCAAAAAAAATGCCGACCAAGCGCGCTGCCGAGGAACGTCGCGCGGATTTCGGCGAAATCTACCGGGAATTCGAAACCGCGGGCGCGGCCGAACAGGCCGGCCGCTGTTCCCAATGCGGCGTGCCGTTTTGCCAGATCCACTGCCCGTTGCACAACAACATCCCCGATTGGCTGAAGCTGACGGCCGAGGGGCGTCTGGAAGAGGCCTATGAGGTCTCGAGCGCGACCAACAATTTCCCGGAGATCTGCGGCCGCATCTGCCCCCAGGACCGCCTGTGCGAAGGCAATTGCGTGATCGAAAAGGGCTTCGAAAGCGTCACCATCGGATCGGTCGAGAAATACATCACCGAGACCGCGTTCGACAACGGCTGGGTCAAGCCGGTCAAGCCGCCGCGCGAGCGCGAGCAGTCGGTCGGCATCATCGGCGGCGGTCCCGGTGGGTTGGCGGCAGCCGAGCAACTGCGCAAGAAGGGATATCAGGTGCACGTCTACGATCGGTACGATCGGATGGGCGGCCTGATGATCTACGGCATCCCGAACTTCAAACTCGAGAAGGACGTGGTGGAGCGCCGCTCCAGGCTGCTGGCCGATGGCGGAATTCATATGCACCACAATGTCGAGATCGGCAGCACCGTCACCCTGGACGCGCTGCGTCAGAAACACGACGCGATCCTGATCGCGACCGGCGTGTACAAGGCGCGCGATTTCAAGGCGCCTGGTATCGGACTGCCCGGAATCGTGCCGGCGCTGGATTATCTGACCGCATCCAACAGGAAGGGTCTCGGCGACGAGGTGCCGAGCTTTGACGACGGCGCGCTGAACGCGACCGGCAAGCGGGTGGTGGTGATCGGCGGCGGCGACACTGCGATGGACTGCGTGCGGACCGCCGTCCGGCAGGGTGCGAAGAGCGTCAGCTGCGTTTATCGGCGAGACCGGGCCAACATGCCCGGCTCCCAACGCGAGGTCGCGAATGCCGAGGAAGAAGGCGTCGACTTCAAGTGGCTGTCCGCGCCCGAGGCCTTCCTGGGCGATGACAGCGTGACCGGGGTCCGCTGCCAGCAGATTCACCTCGGCGTGCCCGACGCAACCGGCCGGCAGTCGCCACAGGTGATCGACGGCTCAAGCTTCACGATCGAGTGCGACATGGCAATCAAGGCGCTCGGCTTCGACCCGGAAGATCTCCCGAAACTGTTCGGCGCCGACGGCCTGGACGTCAGTCAGTGGGGCACCGTCCGGATCGATTTCCGCACCATGATGACCAGCCTGGACGGCGTGTTCGCGGCCGGCGACATCGTGCGGGGCGCCTCTCTGGTGGTGTGGGCGGTCCGCGATGGCCGCGACGCGGCCGAACGGATGCACAGCTATCTCGAGCGGAAGGCGGCCGCCGCGCCGCTCGGCAAGACCGCCGACAAGTCCGGCCGGGCCCGGAGCGCCGCGTGATGGAGAACAAGATGACTGAGACTGGTGAGCAGTTCGTTGCCCATTGGCAGCGCGAATCCAAGCGCCTCGAGGCCGCACACGCCTACAATCCGGCCGACGAGCACGCCAGTTGCGGGGTCGGCTTCGTCGCCTCGATCGACGGCTCCGCGCGCCGCGACGTGGTGACCTCCGCGATCCAGGCACTGAAAGCGGTCTGGCACCGCGGTGCGGTCGATGCGGACGGCAAGACCGGCGACGGCGCCGGCATCCATCTTGAAATCCCACGCGACTTCTTCCGCGAGCATATTGAACACACCGGCCACGCGGTCGGGGACGAGACGGTGGCGGTCGGGATGGTGTTCCTGCCCCGCACGGACCTGGGGGCCCAGGAGCGGTGCCGGGTGATCGTGGAATCCGAAATTCTGAAATTCGGCTGCTTCATCTTCGGGTGGCGCCAGGTGCCCGTCGACATCTCGGTGATCGGCGAGAAGGCGAATGCGACCCGCCCTGAAATCGAACAGATCATGTTCTCGGCCCCGGAGAACCGCTCCGAGGGCGAATTCGAACGGGATCTTTACGTGATCCGGCGCCGCATCGAGAAAGCCGTTCTGGCGGCGCATATCACAGAGTTCTATCTGTGCTCCCTGTCCTCGCGCTCGCTGATCTACAAGGGCATGTTCCTGGCCGAGCAGGTCGACCTTTTCTATCCCGATCTGCGGGACGAGCGGTTCGTCTCGAATTTTGCGATCTATCATCAGCGGTATTCGACCAACACCTTCCCGACATGGCGTCTGGCCCAGCCGTTCCGTGTTCTGGCCCACAACGGCGAGATCAACACGGTCAAGGGCAACGTGAACTGGATGGCCAGTCACGAGACCCGCATGTCGACCGACGCGTTCGGCGATCTGATCGAAGACCTCAAACCGGTGGTGCAATCCGGCTCGTCGGACAGCGCGGCCCTCGACGCCGTGTTCGAGCTGATGGTGCGGGCCGGCCGCGAATTGCCCATGGTCAAGACCATGTGCATCCCCGAAGCCTGGTCCGAGGACAGCCAGATTCCGGCCAAATGGAAGGATCTTTACGCCTATGCCAACGCGGTGATGGAGCCGTGGGACGGCCCGGCCGCGATCGCGGCCTATGGCGGACAATGGGTCCTTGGCGGGATCGACAGAAACGGTCTGCGGCCGATGCGCTACAGCGTGACCGATGATGGCCTTCTGCTGGCAGGCTCCGAGACCGGGATGGTTCGGATCGACGAGGCCCGGGTGACCGAGAAGGGGCGATTGGATCCGGGGCAGATGATCGCGGTCGATCTGCGCGAAGGCAAGCTCTATCACGACCACGAGCTCAAGGATCTGCTGGCCGGCCGCAAGCCCTATGGCGACTGGATCACCACCAGCACCAAGATCGACAAACTGATCCGGGCCGAGCACGAGGAGAAGCCATGCTTCACCAAGGAAGAGCTGCGGCGACGTCAGGTGGTGGCCGGCTGGACGCTGGAGGACATGGAGCTGCTGCTGCAGCCGATGGCCGAGGGCGGCAAGGAATCGGTCGGCTCGATGGGCGACGATACACCGATCGCGGTGCTGTCCGACAGGTACCGGGGTCTGCATCATTTCTTCCGCCAGAACTTCAGCCAGGTGACCAACCCGCCGATCGACAGCCTGCGCGAGCGCCAGGTCATGACCCTGCGCACCCGGCTCGGGAACCTGGGAAACATTCTGGACGAGGACTCCGATCAGTGCGCCCACCTGCTGTTGGAGAGCCCGGTGCTCACCAATGCCGAATTCCAGGCGATGCGCGATCATATGGCGGAGACCGCCGCCGAGATCGATTGCACCTTCGCGCTCGATGGCGATTCCAACGCCCTGGAACACGCGATCGACCGGATCCAGCAACAGGCTGAGGACGCGGTCCGGGGCGGCTGCACTCATGTGATCCTGTCGGACGGAGCGACCGATTCCGATCGGGCGGCGATCCCGATGATCCTGGCCACCGGCGCCGTCCACAGCCATCTGGTGCGTCAGCAGTTGCGCACCTTCACCTCGATCAACGTGCGTTCCGGCGAGTGTCTGGACGTTCAGTATTTTGCGGTGCTGATCGGGGTCGGCGCCACCACCATCAACGCCTATCTGACCCAGGAAGCGATCGCCGACCGCCACGCCCGGGGCCTGTTCGAGGGGCTCACCCTCGAGGACTGTCTGGCGAACTACAAGCGCGCGATCCAGGAGGGGCTGCTGAAGATCATGTCCAAGATGGGCATCTCGGTTCTGTCCAGCTATCGCGGTGGCTACAATTTCGAGGCGGTCGGCCTGAGCCGGTCTCTGGTCGCGCGGTTCTTCCCGGGCATGCCGTCGCGGATTTCCGGGCTGGGGCTCAACGGCATCCAGTCGAAAACCCTGTCCATGCACAAGAAGGCCTTCGACGAGGCGGCGGTCCCGCTTCCGGTCGGAGGTCTGTACCGCTATCGCCGGACCGGCGAGCGGCATGCCTTCGACGGTGCGATGATTCACGCGCTCCAGCACGCGGTCGAGACCGACAGCTACCACCTTTACAAACACTATGCCGAGGCGATCTACAAAGAGGCCCCGATCAATCTGCGCGACCTGCTGGCCTTCAAGAACAAGGACGCACCGGTGCCGCTGGACGAGGTCCAGTCGATCACTGACATCCGCAAACGCCTGATCGCGCCGGGGATTTCGCTCGGGGCACTGTCTCCGGAGGCCCACGAAACCCTGTCGATCGCCATGAACCGCATCGGGGCGAAATCCGACAGCGGAGAGGGCGGAGAGGATCCCGCACGCTTCACCCCACGGGCAAACGGCGACAATCCGTCCTCCGCCATCAAGCAGGTGGCCTCCGGCCGGTTCGGAGTGACGGCGGAATACCTCAACAACTGCCGCGAGATCGAGATCAAGATCGCCCAGGGTGCGAAGCCGGGTGAAGGCGGGCAGCTGCCGGGCATCAAGGTCGACAGCCTGATCGCCAAACTGCGCCACGCGACCCCGGGGGTGACCCTGATCTCGCCGCCGCCGCATCACGACATCTACTCGATCGAGGATCTGGCGCAGCTGATCTACGATCTGAAGCAGATCAACCCGGAAGCCCGGGTCTGCGTGAAACTGGTCGCCAGCTCCGGCATCGGCACGATCGCGGCGGGCGTGGCGAAGGCGAAGGCCGACACCATTCTGATCTCTGGCCATGGGGGCGGCACCGGCGCCAGCCCGCAAAGCTCGATCAAATACGCGGGCATTCCCTGGGAGATGGGGCTGAGCGAGGTCCATCAGGTCCTCACCCTCAACCGCCTGCGGCACCGGGTCACCCTGCGGACTGATGGCGGCATCAAGACCGGCCGTGACGTAGTGATCGCCGCCATGCTGGGCGCCGAGGAATACGGGCTCGGCACCGCCTCGCTGGTGGCGATGGGCTGCATCATGGTCCGCCAGTGCCACTCGAACACCTGCCCGGTCGGGGTCTGCACACAGGACGAAGCTCTGCGGGCCAAGTTCGAGGGGACGCCGGAGAAGGTGGTCAATCTTTTCTCCTTCGTCGCCGAGGAGGTCCGAGAGATCCTGGCCTCGCTGGGGGCCCGGTCGCTGACCGACGTGATCGGCCGGACCGATCTTTTGGCCCAGGTCAGCCGGGGGGATCCGTCGCTTGACGATCTGGACCTGAACCCGATCCTGGTGCGCGCCGATTCCGGCGATCACCCGATGTACAATACGGTCGAGGGCCGGAACGAAGTTCCGGAGACCCTGGATGCGACCATGATCAAGGACGCGAAGCCCGCCTTCGAGAAGGGCGAGAAACTCCAGCTCACCTACAACATTCAGAACACGCATCGGGCGATCGGCACCAAGCTGTCGTCCATGCTGGTCCGACGTTACGGAATGGAGGGGTTGCAGCCGGGACACATCACCGTGCGTCTGCGCGGCTCGGCTGGCCAAAGCCTTGGGGCGTTCGCGGTCCAGGGCCTGAAGCTCGAAGTCTTCGGCGATGCCAACGACTATGTCGGCAAGGGGCTGTCCGGTGGCTTCATCTCGGTGCGCCCGATGGCGGCGGCCCAGTTCCTGCCGAATGAGAACACGATCATCGGCAACACGGTGCTCTACGGGGCAACGGCCGGAAAGCTGTTCGCGGCCGGTCAGGCCGGGGAACGCTTCGCCGTTCGGAACTCCGGCGCCGAGGCGGTGGTCGAGGGCTGCGGCTCAAACGGCTGCGAGTACATGACCGGCGGCACGGTCGCCATTCTCGGGTCGGTCGGCGCGAATTTCGGCGCCGGGATGACCGGGGGCATGGCGTTCATCTACGACCCGGAGAAGACCTTCGAAAAGCAGGTCAATCCCGACAGCCTTGTCTGGCAGCCGGTCTCGACCGAGTACTGGGAAATGGTGCTGAAGCGCCTGATCACCGAGCACGTGCGCGAGACCCAGTCCCGGTTCGCCGAACGCCTGCTGATCGACTGGGTGCGCGAACTGCCGAACTTCCAGCAGGTCGTGCCGAAGGAGATGGTGAACCGCCTGCCCCAGCCGCTCAGCGCGGGCGAAGGTCGGCGTCGAGCCTAAGACGAAGCCGGTTCGGGAGGTCAGATCAGCTCCCGGACCGCCGCCAGGACAGCCTCCACCCCTGCGCCCGGCGGTCCGAGATCCAACCGGGCCGCCACCGCTTTCGCGGTATCCGCCATGGCGCCGTCCTCGACCAGCCTGTTGACGCCGTCGCTGTAGATCTGGTGCTCAAACGCATCATTCGGGAGGACCATGGCGCAACCGGCCGCCGCGACGCCGCGTGCTGTGACCAGATGCTCGAGGTTCCACGGCAGAATAAGCTGCGGCGTGCCTGCCAGAATGCAGGCGACCGCCGTCGACAACCCGCCGTGATGGATCACCAGCCGGGCGTTCGGAATCACCTCCGCGAAATTCCGTGGCGTGGCGTGCAGTCTGAGTGTCGCAGTGGAATACTGGGTGACTGCGGAGGCAGGCAGATCCGAGATATAGCCATCGGCAACCACGTCGAGCGAGCCTAGGGTCTCGATCGCCTCCTGCGCGCGGGGATGGGTGCGCGGCATGTACAGGAATACGCTTCGTTCCGGGCGATCGTTCCAGGATTTCTGATGGACATCCCTTGGCAGGTTGAAGGGCGGCAACGTCGGAGCCCTTCGGTACCGGGCATAGGGATCGACCATCGGCAGCGTGAACACGAAGGTCCGGTCGCCATGGAACATGTCGGCCAGGTGCACGAGCGGCGTATCCCCCCGCGCGGCGAGCACCGCGTTCGTACTCTCCAGGAGTTTCGCCTCGTGTTCCGCGCTGGTCGGCTCGGTCTGCTCCCGCCACGGCCGGATCGGCGGCATCGGGCGGTCTCGCGGCGGAATGGTGTAGCCGTTGCCGACCATGATCGACGGGATGCGGCCCCGCGCCGCCAGGGCCAGGGTAGGCGCAAAATCCCCGATCACCAGGTCCGGCTTGGCCAGTCCGATCAGACCTTGCCAGGCATTGAGCCGATGGATCATGGCACCCCGTTCGCCGATGCCAATCAGGTTCAGGACATCCGCGAAACTATGGGTCGGAATCCTCCGGATGGCCGGATCACCCGGGATATTCCAGCGCGGAGCCTGGACCACCGAATACCCCGGCAACGGCCGACCGGTGGTTCCGTCCAGAAACGGCCGGGCCTTGTCGATATCCTGCAGGGCCAGTGTGATCTTCGCACCTTCGGCCACCAGCCGGTCGCCGATCGGCTTGAAACGGGTCAGATGCCCGAGCCCGGCACCGAATTCCCAACCAAACATCAGACGCATGCTGTCGTGCCCATCGGAAACGTGTTTCGATTGTGGGATCGTGGTATCCCACACTCGTCCGCAAAGGCCAGCATCGAACGCAGGAAACACGGAAGTCTCATGACATTCTCCATCGCCGCCCGCGAAGCGTCGACCGGCCGTTTCGGTCTCGCCATCACCACCTCCAGCCTGTGCGTGGGGTCCCGGTGTCCGTTTGCCCGTGCCCATGCGGGGGCGGTTCTGACCCAGCACCGGACCGATCCGCGTCTCGGACCGATGGGACTCGACCTGCTCTCACGGGGCCAGTCGGCGGAAGAGACCCTTGCGATCCTGACCGACGGGCGCGACGATTCCAAATGGCGTCAGGTCGCGGTGATCGATGCCCAGGGACGTACCGCTGCCTACCACGGATCGGAAATCTACTCGATCCACGGACACGCCGCCGCAGAGGGTGCGATTGCTCTCGGGAACATTTTGGCCTCCGACCGGGTGCCACAAGCCATGCTGGACGGCTATCTGGACGCGCCAAACCGGCCGTTCGAGATGCGCTTGATGGCGGCACTGCAGGCCGGCCTGCGGGCAGGCGGAGAACTGAAACCGGTCAGATCCGCGGCGATCCTGATCGTGGACAAAGACCCGTTTCCCTGGATGGATCTGCGGATCGACAAAGCCGACGATCCGGTCGCGGAGCTTGCCGATCTGGTGGATGCCTACGCCCCTACGGCCGACGGGTTCCGGGTCAGGGTGGTGAATCCGGAGACCGTGGCCAACGATCCCGAACTGGTCGCTCTCAACGCGGCAATGTCGACCATGTGAGCATGATGCCGGATATCGACACCGAAGAGACTGGAGGCCCGTCCGGAGGGAGCGCAGGAAACGTGCTGGTGATCGACGACGAGCCCGACAGCCTGGAACTTCTGGCTCGCTACGTTTCCAGAGCCGGCTTCACCGCAATCACCGCCCAGAACGCTCAACAGGCGCTGGCCCATCTGAACGCCAAAATAGCACCGGTCGCCGTCACGGTGGATGTCAGCATGCCCGAAGTGGATGGCATCTCCCTGACCCGGCAGATCCGGGCACGCCTGCCCCCTTACATCCCGATCCTGTTCACCACCGGCTTGGACGACAGCAGAACCGTTATGGACGCTATTCGGGCAGGCGGTGACGACTACCTGATCAAGCCGATCCGACAGGCCACATGCATCGAGCTGCTGCAGGAGCTGATCGAAATCGGCCGGATGGGCGATCTGCCGGACCGCCGCAGCCGGATGCTGAGAGAACTGGAGCGACGACTCAGCGGATAGACCGTTTCCCGGGTCTCCAGAATAGACCCGCGCGGACCATTGGCGCTTGCCGGACCCGGCACCAAATAGACCCGTAAGCCCACCGAGACAATCAGGAGCCTGACATGAGCAGCAAGCCGGAGATCGACCCGCAGACCCGTACCGAATTGGAGGCCGCTGCCTTCCGAACGCTGGTCGATCACCTGCGGCAGCGGACCGATGTGCAGAATATCGATCTGATGAATCTGGCCGGATTCTGCCGGAACTGCCTGTCGAAATGGTACCGGGCGGCCGCCGAGGAGAAGGGTCTGGATCTGGACTACGAAGGGGCCCGCGAGATCGTCTACGGAGAGCCCTATTCCAGCTGGAAGGCCCAGCATCAGGCCGAGGCGAGCCCGGAGCAGAAAGCCGCGTTCGATGCGGCCGCCAAGCACTAACCCGGCTACATCCGTTCGGTGAACTCGGACCTGTCATAGGGCGGGGTGCCGGCGTCTGCGAAGAACTCCTCCGCCGACAGGATACGGCCCCCCATAATCCTGTAGAAGCCGATGGCGTGCACCACCTCGTCTCCGTTCGTGATCCGAGCGCGCACGACCGCGCCTTCCGGTGACGGGTCGACCGATTGGACCTTGATCTTCCAGTTCCCCGGATAGGCCTGATTCAGTCCGACATAGGCGGCCGGCGTCGGGATCACCTCCCCTGTCTGCGGCCAGACGGCGCGGAACCCACCATCCAGCAACCGGGCGACACCGTCCCAGTCACGGGCGTTCAACCGCTCCCACAGGGCGCGGGCGGGTTCGGTGGGATCCGAGATCATGGTCGCAAGCATCATCGGTTTTCTCCTCAATCGGGCGAGAATGTTCCTGTAATGTTCACGTCCTGTCAAGCAACATCGTCACCGCGGAGCATTACCGGCGTTCAGGGGGATTGGCGCTTGATGGGCGGTGAGGAGCGGTCTATCTTCCGCGCCTTTCCACCCTGGACGGGTGAAGCTCGAACGGGCTCGGAACTGCAGGAGATTGAGAATGGCGGATGACTCCTCGGGCGAAACGGAGAATGTCGGCGGGATCGCAGGCGATCAGCTTCGGTCCTATATCGAGCGGATTGAACGACTCGAGGAAGAGAAAGCGGCGCTCGCGGCCGACATCAAGGAGGTGTTCGCCGAGGCGAAGGCCAACGGATTCGACGTGAAGATCATGCGTCAGGTGCTCAAGCTGCGGAAAATGGACAAGGACGACCGAGACGAGGTCGAGACCCTACTGGAGCTCTACAAGCGCGCGCTTGGCATGGGCTGACCCGACGCATCCGAGACCGGAGAACCAGATGGCACACACGCGGATCCGTCCCTTCAACACACGGGACACCTATCCCGATCAGTCTCTGGACAACGATCTCGCCCAGGCGGTGGTGGCGGACAACGGCACGATCTATCTGCGCGGCCAGGTCGGCACGGACTTCGACGGCAACCTGGTCGGCGCCGGCGACCCCGCTGCCCAGACGGACCAGGCCATGCGCAATGTCCAGCAATTGCTGGAGGAGTGCGGCGCCTCGCTGTCCGACATCTGCAAGATCACCATCTTCATCACCGACCGCAGCCATCGGGAACCGGTTTACCGCACGGTCGGGCGCTGGCTGAAGGGAGTCCACCCGGTCTCCACCGGACTGATGGTGGCAGGCCTGGCAAAACCGGAATGGTTGATGGAGATCGACGTGATCGCTGTTCTGCCGCAGGATAATCGTCCCCAATAAAAAGCGAATGGGAGGCGAGACCGATGACCGCTGTAACTCCAAAAGCCTCGAACCATGATGGGCTCGGTCCCTTGGCGTCACGGTATGTGGATGTGGGTGAGATTCCTTGGGAGCCGACACCCTATGCCGGCATCGAATGGAAGATCCTGCTGAAGGACGAGGAGAGCGGCTTGTTGACCGCACTGTTCAAGTGGGAGCCCGGCTCGGAACTGCCGCTCCACGAACACACCGATATCGAGCAGACCTTCGTGATCGAGGGCTCGATCGAGGACGAGGAAGGCGAAGTGACCGCCGGTAATTTCGTCTGGCGCCCGACCGGTTCCCGGCATGTGGCGCGGTCCCGGAACGGTGCAGTCCTGCTGGGCACCTTTCTGCGGCCCAATCGGTTCTTCTCCACGGTCGACGCGGCGGAGTAAACCCGAGTCCATGCCCGGAGAGGTCACCCGGTTCGCGCCCAGCCCAACCGGCCTGCTTCATCTCGGTCATGCCTATTCGGCTTTCGACGCCGCCGATGCCGCCGCCGGCGGACGTTTTCTGCTGCGAATCGAAGATATCGACCGCACCCGCTGCAAACCGGAATTCGCCGCTGCAATCGAACAGGATCTGGCCTGGCTGGGATTGGACTGGGAGCGGCCGGTCCGTCGCCAATCCGAACATCTCGCCGACTACCAGACCGCCCTGTCGGACCTGGACGCCATGGGTCTGCTCTACCCCTGTGTCCTCTCCCGCAAGGAGTTGGCTGCGGCCTTCGGACCCGACAGCGACGATCTCACCGTGGTGACGGACACCGACCGGGTGCTCGACCCTGAACTCTACGCCGAGCGCCTCGCCTCAGGCCAACCGAGGGCCTTGCGGCTCCGGATGGCGCGGGCGATCGCGCGCACCGGCCCCCTCACCTGGACCGATGACCGGCACGGTGTCCGGACGGCCCGGCCGGAGCGGCACGGGGACGTGGTGCTGGCCCGAAAGGAAACCCCCACCAGCTATCACCTCTCGGTCACGGTCGACGACGCACTTCAGGGAATCACTCTGGTCACGCGCGGGATGGATCTGTTCGAGTCGACCGACGTCCATCGCCTGCTCCAGGCGCTGCTCGGCCTGCCGACGCCGCGGTACCGCCATCACGACCTGCTGGTCGACGGAACCGGGACGCGTCTCGCCAAAAGTCACAACTCTCCGAGCCTGCGGTCCCTGCGGGACGGCGGAGCGACGCCGGAGGCGATCCGGCGAAAACTCGGCTGGGCTGCCTAGAGGGGGACCGACAGCGGCTCTCTAGCCCGTGGGTTTCGGGCGGAGACGACGGCATGGAGTGGGCGGAGGCAGGGTAAATGGATCGCATTGGCCCAAAGCGGATGATCGAGCCGATCTCACCCAAAGGCTGGTTGGCCAAGAGACTCCTCGGCGTGCATCATGCGGGGCCACCATCGGAACTATCCCTCCAATCAACGAGATCACCGCAGGAAACACGACGGCAGCGCAAATGGGGAAACGCAATGACAGTTGATCTGACGGGACGGACAGCCTTGGTCACCGGAGCGGCGGGCGGCATCGGCCGCGAGATTGTTCGGGGCCTGCTGGGGGCCGGCGCCCATGTGGTGGCGGCCGATGTCTCGGGACCCGGCCTGGCGACGCTGGCGCAGGACATGGCGGCTCCCGAGGGGCAGCTGACGACCGACCGGCTCGATATCTCCAGCGAGGCCGATTGTTCGGCCATTGTCGCGGCCATCGAGCAACGCCGGGGTAGCCTCGACATCCTGGTCAACAACGCCGCCGTCGGCATGGGGCTGATCCGCGATGACCATATGACCGATCTGGTCAGGATCGAGGAGATCGAGCCGGAGATCTGGGACCGGTTCGTGCGCACCAATTTCTCCGGCGCCTGGTATCTGACCAGGGCGGCGGTGCCCGGCATGAAACGGGCCGGATGGGGCCGGATCATCACCATCACCACCAGTTTCTTCACCATGCTGCGCGGTAAATTCCATCCCTATGGCCCCTGCAAGGCCGGGCTCGAAGCGATGGCCGCCGGCCATGCCGCCGAGTTCGAGGGCACCGGGATCACGGTCAATGTGGTGGTGCCGGGCGGGCCCACCGATACCCCCTTCGTGCCGGACAGTTCCGGCTTCAACCGGGACGACCTGATCCAGCCGTCGGTCATGGCCCCGCCGATCGTCTGGCTGTGCGGGCCGGAGGGTGATCAGGTCACCGGGAACCGCTACGTGGCGGCGAACTGGGACCCTTCAGGCGACATTGCGGCCGCACGCGCCGCCAGCGAAGCCCCGATCGCCTGGCCGGATTTGGCGGGCGCCCCGGTCTGGCCGGGCAGCGACCCGAACCGTTAGAGGACGCGACCGGGGAAAGCGGCCCGGTTCGCCTCCCACGCGGTGCTGTATTCCAGAATCCGGGCGGTTTCCCGGGCGGCCCGCTCACCGGCGACCCGTTCGATCAGGTGCAGGGTCATGTCGATGCCAAGCGAGACGCCACCGCCGGTCAGAACCCGCCCCCGATCTACGAACCGGGCTTCGACGGCCTCGACCGCCCCATGCCGGTCGCGGAGCAGATCCAGCGGACGGGCCTCCCCGGTGACGATCTCCCGCTTGGTTGTGGCCGCGCCGCCGTCCAGAAGGCCGCTCGCCGCCAGGATCATCCCGCCGGTGCAGACCGCCGCGACGGTTCCTCCACCAGCATGGAAGGCGCGGATATGGGCCAGGATCTCCGGATCCGCCGCCGCGTCCGGCCAGCCGGGGCCGCCGAGCACCATCAGAATGTCCGCCGCCGGCGCATCGGCGAAGCCATGGTTCGCCAGGATGGACAGCCCGTTCGCCATCGCCACTTCCCCGCCCTGTTTCGAGAGCACGTGGAAGGCCAGTCCGCCGGTCACCCGGGTCGCCATCGACAGCACACCATGGGTGGCGCCGATGTCGATCGGCTCGATCCCCGGATAGGCCAGAATCGCGAACACGGTCATCAGTACAGCCCGCGCTCGGCCATGATCTTCGCCTGGCGTTCGGATTCCTCCAGCGTCAGCCCTGCAACGTGATCGGTCAGGATCTCGGTATAGGTCGGCAAGGTCCGCCGCTCGATCCGGTTCTCCTCACCCCACAGCTTGGAGCGGACCAGCGCCTTGGAGCAGTGCAGGAACACCTCTTCGATCGCGATCACCAGGCCGATCTTCGGAGCCCGATCCCGGATCGCGCTCCCGTCCAGCAGCCGCGCATCATCGGTGATCCGGGCGGTGCCGTTGAGCCGCAGGGTCTCATCCATGCCGGGCACCAGGATCAGCATTCCGATCTTCGGATTCTCGATGAGATTGAGGAAATTGTCCAAGCGGTTGTTGCCGATCCGGTCCGGCAGCAGCAGATGGGTGTCGTCCAGGATCCGGATGAAGCCCGGAGGATCGCCGCGCGGCGAGACATCGGCCCCGTCCCGGCCTTGAGTCGAGATCACGCAGAACGGCGCCAACCCGATGATCGCCCGACAGTGCTCGTCCAGCGCGGTAAGCACCTTATCGGTCGCCCGGCTCATGGGCTTGAGGTGCATCTCGCGCAAAGCCTCGGCATCTGTCACATAGCTGATGTTGTCGGGAAGCATCTGCGGTCTCCACTGGCGTTCGTCACCCGTTAAGTCTAGGGAAGTGGTCGCACGCGGTCGACAGGAACCGGCCCAACCTTGAGGCATATCGCATGACAGACCGAACCTTGCCCGACGGACCGAACCAGCTTGGAAGCTTCGTGAAACTGCCGGAGTCCCCGTCGGAAGCCGTGCTGGATCGGGTCCACAACCCGCACCCGGACACTGACTACACAGTCCGGTTTACCCAGCCGGAGTTCACCTCGCTCTGCCCGGTGACGGGGCAGCCGGATTTTGCCTTTCTGATCATCGACTACGTCCCGGCCGATTGGCTGGTCGAAAGCAAATCGCTGAAGCTTTATCTCGGTGCGTTCCGAAACCACGGCGCCTTTCACGAGGCCTGTACCCTGGACATCGCGAAGCGCCTGATCGACATGCTGTCGCCGAAATGGCTGCGGATCGGCGGCTACTGGTTCCCCCGCGGCGGCATGCCGATCGACGTCTTCTACCAGACGGGCGAACCGCCGGCCGGGCTCTGGATTCCACCCCAAGACGTACCGGTGTATCGGGGACGCCCGTAGTCATGAAGATCGATGGGCTTCTGTCAAAATATGCCGAGATGCTTGAGGAGATCGATCCGGCTCTGGCCGACCTCTGGGGCAATAATCACGATCACAACAGGAAATCCAAACTGGATATCACGCCCGAACTGGTCGCGAATTTCGCCGCCTTCGAGATGGGCGGTCTGGGCTTCGAGTTCGGAAACGACTTCCCGGACCGGAAGACGATTCCCGACGGGGCGCCACGCCCAGTGGTCGCCGATCCGGATTTCGACGCCGGCTACGGTGCGCGGATCCGCGAGGTCCTGCCGCGATCGCTCCGACACCTGTCCCGGTTCGCGTTTGCCGACCCGATGCAGATCGCCGAACTGGTGCGCTGGGACGGAATCGGCGGAGGACGCAGCGTGTCGGTCCAATTGGAGACCGGCCCCGTCCGAGTCAGCCACCACACCCTGCGGGTGGCGGGGCGGGCCTATGAGATGCGGGCCAGCCACCGGGTCTGGCCGAAGTCGTTGCTGGAGATCGGTGGCGGCCATGGTCGCTTCCTGCGCGATGTGGCGATCTGCGCGCCCGACGCCTCACTCTACTACTGTGATCTGCCGTTCAATCTGCTGATCGCGGCCGGTTATCTCGCCCGCAAGTTTCCCGGCCAGGTCAACCTGGTCTGGACTCAGGAGGACCGGTTCAAGCCGGAGGCCCGCATCACCCTGATCGCGCCCTGGCGGTTGGGCGACCTGCCGGAGAATGTCGAGATCTGCTGTAACTTCCTGTCCTTCCAGCACATGTCGGCCGCCAACCTCGGATACTACAGTGAGATCCTGGATCGCCGGAACGTGGGCGCCCTGTTTCACATGAACCGGGACAAAGCCCTTCACGGCGGCGAAATCGATCTCGATCAGGCGCCGTTCAATCAGAGCTTCGAGCTGGTTTTCGATCAGGAGATCGGCGGCTTCGTCCGGGCTCACCGCAGAGGCGGTGCCGCCGCGTCCACAACGGCGGTGAGCATCAGAATGCAGTATCTTCGCCGCCGGGTCGGGTAAGTCACTCCAGATCCCGGCCAATGCGCCGAAAGCTGGAAAGACGGAATTGCCCATCGTCCAGCACCCCCGATCCGGTCTAGGCTGGCGCTCGATCAAACCAGCGGGGGCCATGATGAAACGCAGGGACAATTGGGGCTGGCAGGCCCGGATCGGGATGTTCATCGTCTCCAGCGAGGCGGTCCCGGAAGCGGAGTGGTGGGCGATGATGCCGGAGGGCTGTTCGGTCCACGCGGCACGCGTCACCGCCTCGACGCCTTGGGCCACCTGGCGGGTGGATCGCTCCGGGGTCGATCTGGCGGCTGACATGGCGCACGGGGCGGAACAGTTCGCATCCATGCAGCTCTCCGCCGTTGTCCTGGGGCACAGTTCCAGCGGGTTTGTGGGCGGCACGGGATGGGACGCGGCCACGGTGCGGGCGCTGTCCGAGATCCTGGGGCCCGATATCGCCGTCACCACCAACGGGTTCGACAGTTTCACCGCCCTTAAGACCGCGGGCATCGAACGACCGTTCCTGGTGCTGCCGCCCTGGTTCAACGCGGCCACGGTGGAGAAAGGCCTCGCCTATTACCGGGACAACGGAATCACTCTGTCCGGCCACCTGCAATACGATCCGGGGCCGGGCTGGCGTGAGGTGCCGCCGGGGGAGATGTACCCGAGCGGCCTGGGATTCGCACAGGAGATCGAGCCGCTGTATCGCCAGATCCGCGCCGCCTGTCCGGAGCAGTCCGACGGCGTGCTGATCGCCGGTACCGGGTTCCGCTGTGTGGGCATCATCGACGCGCTTGAGCGGGATCTGGGGCAGCCGGTGCTGACCGCCAATCAGGTCAGCCTTTGGAACTGCCTGCGCCTGTCCGGGGTTCGGGCACAGATCCCCGGCTACGGAAGCCTGTTCGCACACTGAGATCCTGCGTCGCTTCACGATCACCGGCTCTGCGGGCGCATCCTGCAAGAGTGCCCGGAACCGCCCGAAATGACTGAAAACCCTTTCGGCCGAGATCTGCTCGGAAATACCTAGGACAACCTGGTCACCTTCGAGCTCACGTGCCCGCTCATGATTGTCATGACATGGACTTGAGAAGTTTCAGGACGGTCTAGTTGGTTATCGGATGAACCGGGCGGTATTTCACTGGAGCAGTTGCGCATGTCCCTGCCGTGCCCAAGCGAAGCGGCGAATTCTCAAGACAGCGACCCTTTGATGGCGAACCCGAAGCGGGCAACCGCCTTCTTGAAGGCGCTGGCGCACGAAGGCCGGTTGACGATCTTAAGTCGATTGGCCACCGGGGAAAAATCGGTGACCGAGCTCGAGGCGCTTTTGTCGTCACGCCAGGCCGCCGTCTCCCAGCAATTGGCCCGGCTGCGCATGGAGGGGTTGGTAAAGCACCGGCGTCAGGGACAAACCATCTATTACAGCCTGAAGGACCAAAATGCGGTCCGCGTGCTGAAGTTGCTCGACGATATATTTCTCTCGGACACGACGGCATCGGGATAGGACGGGCCGAAGCTGTGGGCTAGCCGGCGCCCGATCCACCCCGATCGGTCAGATTTTGAAGCGTGAAACGGCCCGGAAGAACCTCGTCTGCAATTTCCGGAACATGGGCGTGATGAGTCAGCACCATCACCTGCGCCGATTGCGCAAGGTCGGCCAGAGCCTCAAGCATCGCAGCCGCCCGTTCGTTATCGGACGAGCTCAGAATATCGTCCAGAATCAGCGGTGGGACCTCCCGCTTTCTGGACAATTCCAGATAGCCCGCCATCCGCAACGCCAGGAACAGCTGGTGACGGGTGCCCTCCGAAAGCACGTCGGCGGTCTTGAGAGACCCGTCCCGGTGTCTGGCAGCGAGAATGTCTCCCTTGTCGCCGGGCTGGGTGATCAGATCGGTGTACTCCTCGCGGGTCATGCGCGCGAAGAACCGACCGGCTGACGCCAGCATGGGCGCCTTGTTGGTCTGTCGGAACCGGGTCAGGGCCCAGTTCAGGATCGTCTCACCCGCCCGGTGACGGGTGTAGTCATGGACCAGATCGGCAAGCTCCGACTTCACGCTTTCCCGATCCTGAAGCAGCCGTGCGATCTCATCGGACCCGGTCATTCTCTCGAGATCCCTTTTCGCCAGCACGAGATCCTTCGACACCTCGTCCCGCTCGGCATCGATGGTCTTCTGTTCGGCCTCCAGCGCGTCCTTCCGGACGCTCAATTCGGCTTCGTCGAGGCCCGACATGATCCCCTCCGCATCCTCCAGGGCGGTCACGTTCAAAGCCGTCAAAAGAGCGCGCGTCTGACGGTCGATCTCGGCCCGGACCTCGCCGCGCGCTATCCCCTCCTGGACCGAGACCCGCAGATGGTCGGGCTCGGCCGTTCCAAATCTTTCCTGCAGATCCGCGAGGCTGGCCGTGGTGTCGGTGATCTTGGCCCGTGCCTCTGCGATCGCCATTTCCTCTTTTGCCAGTCGCGTTCTCAGATCGGCTTCGGTCTCGGCCCGCTTCCGCGCAGCACCCAGACGCGCGACCAGATCCTCGGCCACCGGAGCAAAATCGTCCGCTGCCGACAGCGCGGCCTCGGACCGGTCGATCTGAGACCGCAACTGGTTGAGTATTTCGAGACCGTTACGACGGTTCTCGTCCATGGCCGCAAGCCGTCTCGTCGCAGTCTGGAGATCCCTTTGCGCTGTGAGAAGCTCCGGGAGCCGATTCACAATATCCCGCACGGTTTCCGGATCCGCCGTCCGATCAATCCAGGTTTCCGCGAGGGCGTCGTGGAGGTTTCGCAGGACCTCCCGGCGGGCATCGGTGTTTGACGTCAGATCGCGGCGCCGGCGGTCCAAATCCTGTTCGGCGGAGCGGAGCGTTGCGTCCGCCGCGCGCCGCTGCCTATTGCGCTCCTCGACCTCGTCGAGCCGATCCTGGGCGAAGGATCGAAGCGCACCACCGCTCTGCGCCGGATCCGCAGGAAACCCCAGCGCGTCAAGCGACCGATGCACCGCCGCGTCCTGGGAGGTTTGCTGTTCCGCGATGAGCTGCAATTGCTCATCGACTCCGCTGATTTCCGCGCGAAGCCGGCGCAGCTTCTGTTGATCGGCCGCGACAGCCCGAATATGGGCGATATCCCGAAACGCGAACCCGTTCGGAGAAACCGACCGCACCGCATCGCGGGCGGCCGACAGCGCCTGTTCGGCCGCTGCCCTGCCTGTCTCGGCATGCCCCAATTTGAGGGATTCGCGATCACGGGCCACGGTCTTGGTCCTCAAATCGCTGAGCGCGTCCGCCAGATCAATGCGCTCGTCATAGATCTCATCGGTCGTCCGTATGCGGTCCACGAGCTCTGTCCGGCGCGCCGCCAGGTCGGACTCCTGCATCGGCCAGACGAGAGTGCCGACCACGGCGTCACGTTCGGCTTTCGCGTTCCGCAGCACCTCGTCGGAAATCGCCTGTACGTCCGAAAGCGTCGCAAGATCCTGCTCCGCTGCGTCCACGGCGTGCCGCGCCGCTCTGAGATCCGCGGAGATCTCCGCAAGCGCCTGCTCAGCGGCCCCTAGATTGAGACTCAGACGCTCGATCTCGGCCTCTTCCGGAAGATCCAGGGACAGAAACCGGGCCTCCGCATCCGTGCCAATCACGGTGTGTGCGACGAGCACGTCGCTGTGCTCCTGAACTTTCTGGGCCCGCTCGCCGGAAAGACGGCGAAACTCGGCACTCAAATCAACCTGATCCGCGGATTTGAGGACCGCTCTCAACCCGGCCGGATCGACCGACGCGCCAAAGGCCTGCACGGACCGGGTCGTTTCCGTGACCAGAGCCTCCGCCCTGGCGACCTCCCGTTCGGCCTGATGAAGGGCAGACCTGGAGCGCGCCTCCTCGGTCAAGAGAGCATTCAAACGCGTCGTCTCCCGGGTCGCGATCGTCAGATCGCGGGAGGCGGCGCCTGAGTCCAGACCCAGCTCCCGACCGATCCGCTCGATCGTCGCCCGCGATTCGGCGGCCTCGCGTTCCCGGTTCGGTTGATCCGCCCGCTCCTTACGTGCCTCGACCGCGCGATTTCTCAGATCCTCAATGGTCAGCGCATGATTCAGGATCGGATCGGCCGGCGGCAGGGCGTCAAGCCGGGTCTCGATCTCACAATAGGCCGAGCTTGCGGCACTCAGGACCGCGTCCAGTCGCGCGAATTCCTGAAGCGCGCGGTGAACCCGGTCCAGGTCCTCGGGCCGTGCGGCTTCGCCCGAGCCCAGGGCGTCAAGTTTGGCGCTTGCGCGCTGATACTCCCGATAGGGCGTGAAGGCGCGGAGCCAGATCTCGCTCTCGCGGATCGCCTTGCTCCGCAAGCCGCGCCTGGCGAGAATCTCGTCATAAGCGGTCTGCAGACGGGTCGCCTCCCGAACTGCCGCATCGTAGTCGCGCTGGGTGATCTTGATGCCGTCGATCCGGTCGTCGATGGTCTTGATCTGCTCGATCAGCCCGCGAATCTTGCTGTCGCCCCGCGATCTCCAGAGCTGCGTGGCCTGCCTATCCAGTCCCGCCAGACGGTCCGGCAGGTTTTCGAGCCCGGTCGACCCGGCGAACAGCAACTGCCCGAGATCCCCCTTCCCCTCGAGGATCTGGTCCCCGCCCTTCTCCAACTGTTCCCGGTCGACGGAAAAGGTCTGGTCGAAGAACTCGCGCGCGAACCCGTCCGTCACCGATGCGAACGGGTTTCCCCGGACCGGGGCATCGTCCGCATCGACCAGATCGTCCTTGTTCTTTTTCAGACGATAGGCCTGGAAAGACCCGATCTCGGCCGTGAACCGACCGCCGATGCGCAGGGCGGTCCCGGCGGCAAAGGTCATCTTCGAGCGCAAAGGAACCTTGAACAGCAGATCGCCGATGCCTTCGCGCAGAGTGGATTTCCCGGCCTCGTTCGGTCCGAACACGATCTGCAGATCGGAGTCTCCAGACTTCCGGAAATCAAGGCGCCGGTCCGTGAAGTGGCCGTAGCGGATAAGGTCCAGAGCGTCGATCCGCATCACATATCCCGATCGGAGGGCTCGGGTGCATCGGCGCCGAGCGCCGCTGCCGCCCCCGCCGTCACGCTGTCCAGCCAGGCCGGAAGGTCGGCAGCCGTCTCGCCTGTCACCGGTGTCCGGATCCGCTCGTCATCCCGCAGATCCCGCGGCAGTTTGGAAAACAGGCCGTCGAAATCCTTCTTCAAACCGGCCAGGAGATCCGGATCCGACGCCGCATCCGCCTGCACCAGAGCAAGCAGTTCCGTGAGGGTCCCGGCATCAATCGTGGGGCCCGCCACGACCGGGCCCTCCGCCGGAACACAGTCGATCTTCTCGACGGCGGTGCCTCCGGCAAGGGCCTGCACATTGGTCTGCAGCAGGTCCCAAAGCGCGTCCTGCCGGCTTTGAACCGCTGGGATCAGATGGGATGGGACCGAAAGAACCGGCCGGATGATCGCATGGTCGCTAGCCGCCGCATCAACGATGGCTGCGGCCATGGACGGCACCGCCTCCTCGATGTCGGAGAATGAACGGGCCTCCGACAGGTCCACGGGCACCCGCTCCAACAGGATCGGAGACACCTCGAACGCCTCGATCTCGATCCTGTTCGGCTCGGTCACGGTGCCCAGGATCGCCCGGCCCATCCCGGTCTCGCCCATGTCGCGTCCCTGGGGAATGCCCGGATAGATGATCCACGGCCGACCCGCGGCCTGCTCCGTGACGATCTGGTGCTTGTGCACATGGCCCAGCGCCCAATAATCGTAGCCGCGACCGGCCAGCCGGTCCGGTGTGGTCGGGGCGTAGGCATCGTGTCCGGAAAATCCGCCGAGCGAGGTGTGCAGCATCCCGATATTGGTCCACCCCTCCGCCGGCGCGGGATAGCGGTCCGTCATATCGTCCGGAACCTGTCTGTCCCGGAACGAAGCCCCGTGGATCGCCACCTCGGCGTCGTCGAACCGGAGCGTCGCCGGTTTGGCGGGAAACACGGTCAGCAGGTCTGTCGTCGGGAACGGCGGCTTGACGACGCTTTGGGCATCGTGATTTCCCAGGATGATCACCGTGTGCACATCGGCCTGGGAGAGCCGCCGCACGCAATCCGCCAGAAAGATGCCGGTGCTGATATCCCGGGTCGTCCCGTCATAGAGATCGCCCGAGATCAGAAGCGCGTCGACCCGTGCCTCGATCGCCTTCTCCACGATCCGCTCGAACGCGGCGCGGGTGGCGATTCCGACCGAGTCCGCCATGTCGGCATTGCGCTTCCGCAGCGCCTTGAGCGGGCTGTCGAGATGCAGGTCGGAGGTGTGGATGAATCGGAACACGTCGAGACCATACAGGCATCAGGAACCGGGTCCAACGCGCGCGCCAACCATCGGCGCAGGATCAAAACCGATCCCGCCGAGCCGCTATCGGCAGAGCGCGAGGATCTCGTCGTGCAGGGCCGGCGGGATCGCCGCCCCCTCGGTCGCGGTTTTCACCCGGTTGGCGTGGCGGCGTCCCGCCGGCAGACGTACCCCCTCCTCCGAGAGGATCTGGTCGAACAGCAACTCGGCATGGGCAGCCCAGCCTTGGGCATCGCCCATCCGGCTCGGATCGATCGCCAGGATAAGCTCGCCGCCACCCGGAGGCCCGCCGTCTCCGGGATCGGCCGCCAGCGCCTCGAAACTGAACTTGTCGCCGATCAGGGCCCCGGCCAGCAGTTCCACCATCATCGCGATCGACGCGCCCTTGTAGCCGCCGAACGGAAGCTGCGCGCCCCCGTCCAGGATCGCCTTGGGGTCGGTCGTCTCGCGACCCTCCGAATCGATCCCGGTTCCCGGCGGCACATCGTGGCCGTCCCGTGCCGCGATCATGATCTCGCCCCGCGCGAGCGCCGAGGAGGCCTGATCGAACACCATCGGGGTTTTGCCCGGACGCGGCCATCCGAACGCCATCGGATTGGTGCCGTAGATCGGTCGCCGTCCGCCCGCCGCCGTGACATAGGGAAAGGCGGCGGTGAACGCGAACGCGCACAGCCCGGCTTCGGCCAGCGGTTCGACCTCGTACCAGAGCGCCTGGAAATGATAGACGTCGTTGATCGCCAGGGCGGCCAGACCCTGAGCGCGGGTCCGCTCGATCAGCGGCTGCAGGCCGAGCTGTTGGGACAGCGGCGCGAACCCTCCATCCCCCACCACCCGCAGTGCCCCAGGTGCCAGATCCTCGACCCGCGGGACGGCATGACCGTTCACCTTTCTGCTGCGCAGGGATTTCACATAGCCCGGCAGACGAAACAGCCCGTGGCTCTTGGCGCCGTCGCGCTCGGCAGCGTGAATCACATCCGCGACGGCGGCGGCGTTGGCCGCATCACAGCCATTGGCCTCCAGGCACCGGATGGTCAGCGCCCGTACCTCGTCCAAATCCAGGGTCACACTCATGGCTTCGGGTCCCGTCATCGGTTGCCTCCAATCTCACGACAAATATCGGCGTCACGCCTCCGCGATGGCCTGCCACACCCGCTCCGGGGTCGCCGGCATCTGAATATGGTCGATCCCGAGCGGCGACAGGGCATCGACGACGGCGTTGATCACCGCCGGCGGTGCTGCGATGCAGCCGGCCTGTCCCACTCCCTTCACGCCGAGCGGGTTGGCCGCTGTCGCGTCGCCGTTGAACTCCACCTGGAACATCGGCAGAGCGTCGGCCCGGGGCAGCGCATAATCCATGAGCGAGCCGGTGAGCAGCTGGCCGTCCCGGGGCCCATAGACGATCTGCTCGCACAGGGCCTGACCGATCCCCTGGGTGACGCCGCCATGAAGCTGACCTTCGGTGAGCTGGGGATCGACGACGCGCCCGTAGTCATCCACGGCCGTATACCTGAGGAGCTCGACGGCGCCCGTTTCGGGATCGATTTCCACCTCGGCGATATGACAGCCCCCCGGAAAGGTGAAGGGCACATCCCGGCGGAACACGGTCGCATCCAGCCCCGTCTCGGACAGTTCCGGAGCCGCGTCCGAACTGCGCGCCGCAACGGCGACCTCCTGCAGGGTGACCGTTCGTGCGCCATCCGCCGAGAACCGGCCGTCGGAGAACACCACCTGGTCCGGGTTCGCCTGCAGCAGTCGGGCCGCCAGAGGTTTCGCCGTCTCCAGAAGGGCGTCGATGGCCATCACCATCGTTCCGGCCCCCATATGCATCGACCGCGCGCCGCCATGGCCGGACCCCGTCCGGGTCGCCTTCGTGTCC
>JANSYC010000017.1 GCA_024742605.1 Alphaproteobacteria bacterium
CCGCCAACAGGCGCGCCTCGATCTCATCGCGGGAAAGGCCCGGATTGCGGTTGTCGATGACCCAACTGCTTTCATGGCCAATGAGCAGCCCGTGCCCGTCATGATCCACACCGCCCGCCTCCCCCACCAGACCCGACGGGACCACCGGCAGCCCGAGCCGGTCGGCGGCGATCCGGGTGAAGGTGGTCTCGTGGCCCTGGCCGTTGGATTCGGTCCCGGTCGCGATCTCGACCTTTCCGTCTTCGGTGAAGCGGATCCGCACCTCTTCCTGAGGCGCGCCGCGCGAACTCTCAAGAAAACACGCGATCCCAAACCCCCGGAGTTTGCCGGTCTCTTTCGACGACGCCCGCCGGCCCTCGAACCCCGAACGGTCGGCCAAGCTGACGGCGGTCTCGAGATTCTCCTTGAAGCGTCCGCAATCGAGCACCGCGCCCAGAGCCTTCGGGTAGGGGAACCGGGTCACCACATTGCGCAGCCGAAGCTCCACCGGATCGAAGCCGCAGCGCCGGGCGGCCGCATCGATCAGCCGCTCGATGACGAAGTTCGCCTCCGGCTTGCCAGCGCCCCGATAGGCATCCACCGGGCAGGTGTTGGTGAACACGCCCCGGCTGCGCATGTGGATGGCCGGAATCTCGTAGATGCCTCCCATGGCGGTCGACGCCGCATTGGTGACCGCGTTCGGCCCGCCGCTCGACAGGTACGCGCCCATGTCCGCGACCATGTCGACCTCGAGCGCCAGGAACCCGCCATCGGCGTCGAGCGCCAGCCGGGCGGCCGAGCCCACGGCACGCCCATGGACCGAGGCGGACAGATCCTCTCCGGTTCGCGCCGACCACCTGACGGGCCGCCCCGTGCTGCGGGCCGCCCAGAGCAGCAGCACCCATTCAGCGAAGAGAAAGTTCTTGAGCCCGAAGCCACCGCCCACATCGGCTGCCCGCAGGTGAAACCGTTCCTTCGGAAGCCCGAACACGGGCTCAGCCAGATCGCCGAGAATGCCGTGCAGGCCCTGTCCGGTGAGGTCGAGGGTGAAATCGCCAGTGGCGGAATCGAATGCGGCGATGGCCGCTCTGGGCTCCATCGGAAACGCCGAGACCCGGTTGTTGTCGAGCTCCAGCTCGACCACATGCGCCGCGTCCGCCATCGCGGACCCGACCGCGTCGGCATCGCCTTTCGAGAACCGGAAGGCGCAATTGTCCGGGGCCTCCGGCCAGATCACCGGCCCGCCCTCCTGTTCTGCGGAAATGGGGTCTGCCACGACCGGCAGCCCCGCGTAGTCGACGCTGACCTGTTCGGCCGCCTCGACAGCGCCTTCGAGGGTTTTGGCGACGACCAGCGCCACCGGTTCGCCCACATAGCGGACCCGATCCACGGCGAGGGCGTAGTGGGCGGGAATCCGGATCGGCCCCTCGGTCGCGGCTGCCACGCTGCACGGCATCGGACCCAACCCGTCGGCAACCAGATCCGCACCCGTCCAAACACCGAGGACGCCCGGGACGCCCATCGCCGCTTCGGTCTCGACCCCCTTGATCTCCGCATGGGCATGGTCGGAGCGGACGATTTGGGCATACACCTGCCCCACCCTGCGGTCATCGTCGGTGAAGCGCCCCCTGCCGGTCAGAAAACGCTGGTCCTCAAGACGGAACCCCGTCTCAAGATCGGTGGAGAGAGCGACGTTCATATGTCCTCGGAGGCTCGAGAGGGGGGACGCGGCAGGCCATGACCTGCAAACTGTGTCACGCCTGGGGGCCCGCGTTCAACGGCGGCGTCCCGGACCCTGGGGCACCACTGCAGACACGGAGTGTCACTTGAACCGCACCCGGCGATCACGGATGCTTCCTCGAGCGCAGACATGCGGAAGCGGCCGTCATCCGGCCATTTTCCTCTGCGGCATCCTTCGACACGGGAGACGACGTCATGAGCGGTCTTGGTGAACAGGTGCGCCAGCGCATCCTCGATGCGGTCGATGCCGGCTTCGACACGCAGATTGCTTTCACCCGGGACCTGGTCGCGCGACCGTCGATCCGGGGGCAGGAACACCTAGCGCAGGATCTGATGTTTCAGGCCATGCGCTCGCGCGGCCTGGCGATGGACCGCTGGCGGGTGAACGCGGACGACATCAAACACCATGAAGGCTTCTCGCCGATTGCGGTCGATTACGCCAACGCCTGGAACGTGGTGGGCACCCATCGCCCGAACGCCGAGACCGGTCGGTCGGTGATCCTGAACGGCCATGTGGACGTGGTTCCGGCCGGCCCGCTCGACATGTGGAACAGCCCGCCGTTCGATCCGAGAATCGACGGTGACTGGATGTACGGGCGTGGCGCCGGCGACATGAAGGCCGGGGTGGTCGCCAACATGTTCGCGCTCGACGCCTTGCGCGCCGCCGGGGTGCAGCCGGCCGGAACCGTGCACCTGGAATCCGTCTGCGAGGAGGAAAGCACCGGCAACGGCGCGCTCGCCACCCTGCTGCGCGGCTACACCGCCGATGCGGCGCTGATCAGCGAGCCGACCGGCCTGCACCTGACCCGCGCGGTGATGGGCGTGCTGTGGTTCAAGGTGAAGGTGCGGGGTTATCCGGTCCACGTGTCGCGGGCGGGCACCGGCTCGAACGCGATCATGGCGGCCTATGATCTGGTGGCCTCGCTGCGGGAGATCGAGGCCCGCTGGAACGGGATCAAGGGCGAGACCAAGCATTACGGCGCGCTCGGTCACCCGGTGAACCTGAACATCGGCAAGATCCAGGGCGGCGACTGGGCCTCGTCGGTGCCGGCCTGGTGCGAGATGGACTGCCGGATCTCGATCTATCCCGGACACAAGCCGCAGGCGATGGCCCGGGAGATCGAGGACGCGATCCGCACCGCCTCCTCGGCGCATCCGTTCCTGTCGAACAATCCGCCGGAGGTCGAGTTCAACGGCTTCTTCACCGAGGGCTACGATCTGGAGCCGGGCTCCGATGCCGAGCAGACCCTGGCGGCCCAGCACCATGCTGTCACCAGAGAGGCCCTGGGCGATCAGCCCACCACCGCCTATGTCGACAGCCGGGTCTTCGTGCTCTACGGGAACATGCCGACCCTGGTCTACGGACCGGAAGCCGAGAACGTCCACGGCTTCGATGAGCGGGTCAGGATCTCCAGCATCCGGGAGGCGACCAAGACCATCGCCCTGTTCGTCGCGGACTGGTGCGGGGTGGAGCCCGCAGGTGCGGCTTGACCGGCGACTGAGAAGGCGCGCGCATCGGCCTATTCCGCGGCGATGACAACCCCTTCCAGGCGGTCCTCGAGTTCGTCTCCGGCCTGACGCAGCGCCTCCAGCGTGGCGGCGTCGGGCTGCCAGTAGTTCCGCTCATGGGCTTCCAGAAGCCGGTTCGCCATGCGGGCCGAGGCTTTCGGGTTGAGATCCGCGAGCCGCCGCCGCATCGCCTCGTCCAGCACGAAGGTCTCGGTCATGCGCTGGTAGACCCAGGGATCCACCTCGCCGGTGGTGGCCGACCAGCCGACCGTGTTGGTGAACTGGGCCTCGATCTGGCGGACCCCCTCATGGCCGTGGTTCAGCATGCCCTCGTACCATTTCGGAT
Organism: Alphaproteobacteria bacterium; assembly: GCA_024742605.1. Classification (GTDB taxonomy): domain Bacteria; phylum Pseudomonadota; class Alphaproteobacteria; order Thalassobaculales; family Thalassobaculaceae; genus JANSYC01. Next base: position 3,575 of record JANSYC010000017.1, read on the forward strand.
TGAGGGTGCGGGTCCGGGTCTCGAGCGCCACCTGTTCGGAGAGGGTCCTCACCTTTCCCTCGCCGCGGGTCTGATCGCCGATATAGGTGGGCGCCGAGACGCCCCTGGCGGTTTTCACCGCCCGGCCGATCCCGCCCAGGGTGTCGAAATAATGGTCGATCGTGGTGACGCCCAGTTCCACGGATTCCAGGTTCTGGTAGGCGAGGTCGACGCCGCCCAAAAGGCTTTGCAGCAACGCCGGCTCGGCATTGCCCTTGCCGTCACGGCCGAAGGCGAAACATTTCCGCTTGGTGAAGGCGTCCGCCAGCTCGTCCTCATCCTCCCAGGCCCCGCTGTCGACCAGCAGGTTCACATTGGCGCCATAGGCCCCTTCGGCGTTCGAGAACACCCGGAGGGCGGCGGTCTCCATCGAGCATCCGGTCTCCGCCATATGGGTCAGGGCATTGGCCCGGACATAGTTCAAGTCCTCCGGCTCCTCGGCAGTCGCGGCCAGCCAGGCGGCCTCGGCGAGCAGCCGGGTCTGCAGGGGCAGCAGATCCCGGAAGATGCCGGACAGGGTCGCCATCACATCGATCCGCGGCCGACCCAATTCCTCGAGCGGGACCAGGGTGGCGCCGCAGATCCGGCCGTAATTGTCGAATCGCGGTTTCGCGCCGATCAGGGTCAGCGCCTGTGCGATCGGCCCGCCTTCGGATTTCAGATTGTCCGCCCCCCAGAGCACCAGCGCCACCGTGCGGGGCAGCTTCTGTCCACTTGCCAGATGCGTGTCGAGCAGACGCCGGGCCTGGCGGGCGCCGTCCGCCATGGCGAAGGCCGAAGGAATCCGGAACGGATCGAAGCCGTGCACGTTCCGTCCGGTCGGCAGAACCTCGGGGGTGCGCACGATATCGCCACCGGGCGCGGGCCGGATGAACCGGCCGTCGAGTGCGGCGATCACACCGGGAAGCTCAGGCTTCGACGTAACAAACCGGTCGGTCTCGGCCAGCTTGGCAAGAATCTCGACATCCAGATTGTGGGTGAACGCCAGCTTCTTAGGCGCGGCCCCGTCGATCAGGGACGCCAACACCTCTGTGGGGACAATCACGCCATGGGCCGCTTCCGCCATGGAGGCGAGAATATCGATCCGGCCCTCCACGCTCGGCACCTTTCCGACAATGTGCAGGCCGTGCGGGATCAGTTCGTATTCCAGTTGCAGAATCTGCGCCGCCAGCTTGGCGGCCTCGGCCTCGGGATCGTCCCAGGCCGGGGCGTCCGGTGCGAGATCGACCTCGGCCGCCTGCGCCTGCAGCAGTTCGGCGAGCTCGGCCCGCTCGCGCTGTGCGTCCGGCCCAGCCGAGCGCCAGCGCTCCAGCGTCGCCTTCAGATCGAGCAGGCCCTTGTAGAGACCGGCGGCGGCCAGCGGCGGGGTCATGTAGCTGACCAGGGTCGCGTTCGCGCGGCGCTTGGCCAAAGCCCCTTCCGACGGATTGTTCGCGGCGTACAGATAGACGTTGGGCAGGTCGCCGATCAGCCGGTCCGGCCAGTCCTCGCCGCTCAACCCGGTCTGTTTGCCCGGCATGAACTCGAGCGCACCGTGGGTGCCGAAATGCAGGACGGCATGGGCGTCGAAATCCTCACGCAGCCAGCGATAGAAGGCGCTGAACGCATGGGTCGGGGTGAAGCCCTTCTCGAACAGCAGCCGCATCGGATCGCCTTCGTAACCGAAGCTCGGCTGGATCCCGACGAAGACGTTTCCGAACCGCTCGCCCAGAATCAGGATATCGCGGCCCATGCTGAGCTGGCGGCCGGGCGCAGGCCCCCACTGGCTTTCGATCTCCTTCAGATAGGGCTCCCGCCGCACATGGTCGTCGACCGTAATTCGCGCGTGGACATTGGCGTCCTGCCCGAGGCTCCGGGAATTGCCCCCCAGAACGCGCTCGCGCAGGTTCTCGACGGTCTCGGGCACCTCGACCTCATAGCCCTCGGCCTTCATCACGACCAGGGTCTCGAACAGGGATTCGAACACCGACATGTAGGCGGCTGTGCCCGTGGCGCCGGCGTTCGGCGGAAAGTTGAACAGGGTGATCGCCACCCGGCGCTCGGCCCGCTCCGCCCGCCGCATCCGCACCTTCTTCTCCACCCGCGCCGCCAGCTTCTCCACCCGCTCGGCGCAGGCGTTCATGTCGCGGTTGGACGCGCCGCCGGTGAAATCGCAGGTCCGCTCGCAGCCTCCACAGCGTCCGGTCGCACTGCTGGAGCGACCGCCGAACACCATGGGACCGGTCGCGCCGTCGATCTCCGGAATCGCCACCATGATGGTCGCCTCGATCGCCGACAGGCCGCGCCCGTCGCCCCGCCATTCCTCGATCGACTGGAACTCCAGCGCATGGGCGGCAATGTAGGGCACGTCTAGGGTGGCCAGAATCTCCTCGGCCGCGGCCGCGTTGTTATAGGCCGGTCCACCGACCAGGGAAAATCCGGTCAGGGATAGGACGGCATCCACCGTCGCCCTGCCGTCCTTCATGAAGAACCTCTCGATCGCGGGCCGGCAATCCAGGCCGCTGGCATAGGCCGGAACGACCCGAAGCCCGCGCGACTCAAGCGCCGCGATCGCACCGTCGTAGTGACGGGCGTCATTCGCCAGCACGTAGGATCTCAGCAGCAGCAGACCGACCGTCCCGGCATGGCCCGCCGGCTTGCGGTCCTGGGGCAGGTCCGCTGCGGACTCCGACATCCGGTTGGGCAAGGCTGCCGACATGCGCGGGTGATAGACACCGACCTCCGGGTATTCGACGGGTTCCGGGACCGCGATCGACTTCGATCCCGTCACGTACCGCCCGACCAGCAGCCGCAGCATGTTCTCGACGTTCTGGTCGGACCCGGACAGCCAGTACTGCATGATCAGAAAATAGATTCGCAGATCCTGAGCCGTTCCGGGAATGTACTTCAGGATCTTCGGAAGCCGTTTCAGCATCGCCATCTGACCGGCGCCGGAGGTGCTTTTCGACTCGCCCGGCTTGGTCTTGCCGCGCAGACGCTTCAGCATCGCCATCGGGCCGGACGGCTCGGCGCTCATGTCGAGCCGCCCCATACGGGTCAGATTCACGATCTCGGCCGACGACACGCAGCACAGCATCGCCTTGCAGTGATCGCGGCGGGCCTTCAGCGCCGGCAGGATCGCCTGAACCTGATCATCGATGAACAACATGCAGCCGACGACAATATCCGCCTCCGCCACGGCGGCCTTTGCGGCTTCCAAACCGGCCGGTTCGGTCGCCCAACCGGCGGCGGGGTGGACACTGACCGACACGCCGGGAAGATCGGCCCGAATGGCTTTCTCCGCACGCGCCACCGAGGCCGTCAGATGACCGTCGAGCGTGAGGATCGCAATTCTCACGGGGGAGCCTTGGAGCAACGCGGGCTTCGGCATCGACAACGCCTCTCAGCGAACTGGGCCGAAGAGGGAGACGGCTCTGGGTGAACCACCTCCGGCGCGGCCGAACTATCCACTCAACAGCAGGCATCCGGAGCATTTGGACAGACGCAGGGCTCCTTGGAACTGCGATCTCAGCAGATTTAACAAGCGGATTTTCCCAGGGTTCCGAGCAAGTGTCAATTTAAACGGACACTTATTATGTCAGCCTGAATTTCCGGAAGTCCCAGCCTGCACGGTGCGATCCGCTGTTTCTGACAGGGCGGTGCTGGCGCGCGCTCGGCGCATGGGCTATCAGACCCCATGGATTTCCTAGACCACATCCGTCACTGCAACCGCTACGATCTTTCGGGATTTCGGCCTTTTTTGATCGATGGCCGGGTCTTCGGATGGGTCCGGCACGGCCTTGCAGAGGAGCTGCGGCGATTTCCGGAGATCTTTCGCGTGGAGGCGGAACAGATCGGTCTGGCCACGGCGCTCGCGCCGCCTCGTGCCGACGCCACCGCTCGGACCGAGCAGATCGGCGCGGTCGTCGCGCAGTTGGCAGCCGACGGGCTGATCCCCAAACTTCGGGGGGAGTTCTACGCCGGGATCGAGACACTGGGGTCCCCCCCCGTTTTCGACATCGACCGCGCCGCGACAACCTCCTTCGGCATCGTGAACAGCGGCTTTCACCTGAACGGGGTGGTCCGGGATGGCGTACAGGGGGACGACGGGATGTGGGTGGCGCAACGGGCCTTCGACAAATCGACGTTTCCGGGCAAGCTCGACAATTTGGTCGCAGGCGGTCACCCGAGCGGCCTGACCCCCCAGGAAAACGTCCTCAAGGAATGTGCTGAGGAAGCCGGCATGCCGGAAGCGCTGGCGCGGACCGCGCGTCCGGTCTCCGTCCTGTCCTATACGATGGAAGTGCCCGACGGTCTGCGACGCCATGCCATGCTGGCCTACGATATTGATCTCGACACCGGCTTCACGCCGGTTCCGGTCGACGGGGAGGTCCACGGCTTCGAGTTGTACCCGGCGCACGAGGTGGCTCGGATCGTTCGCACCGAGCTTGAGGCTTTCAAGTACAACTGCAATCTGATCGTGATCGACTGGCTGATCCGCACCGGACGCTTGGGGCCGGAGCATCCGGACTACCTCGCGATCAACCAGGGGCTCCGGTCCATTTGGCCATAGCGCAGGTTCGTGCGCCCCGAAAAACACCCTATTATCAAACCAGTATAGAATAATCTCCCGGCGAGGGCGATTTGTATTGTTTTTCTGTAAAATTTTAGATAAATAATTTTAGTGTGTCGTCCTTCAGAAAGAGGGAATTAGGAATGACCAGAATGGTAACGGATCGGGCATATGCCCTTTTAAAGCAGTCTGTCTCCGACATCGTCGGCGATGAAACCAAAATTGCGACCGCGCTGTCACGTGCGGTCATAAGCGGAAGTCCGCTCGACCTTATGATGGCCCAGGCTTCGTTCGACGATCTGGACGGCCAAGTCAGACGCAAGGTTCTCGGACACGCCGTCAATCTGGCTCAAGGCGCCACGTTGCATTAGGAGCCCGCCTCCGCATCGTGATGCCGACCGAGGAGCGCTCGTCGCACCCCAAGCCCCCAAGCCCCCCGCGACGGGCATCCCCCGGCCGGACTCGATCCGGCCGGGGTCTTCGCGCTCCTCAGAGACGAGTGATCTACAGTCCCTGTTCGGGCTCGTAGAACGGCGGAAACGTCTCCAGATGACGGGTTTCCCGCCAGTGCTGCAACGCCCAGGTCACCGTTGGGAACGCCAGTTCGTCCCAGGGAATGTCGTCCCACGCGAACAGGCCGACCTCGCGGCTTTCCGGCCCGGCAGAGACGTCCGGCGACAGCAGTTTCGCTCGGTGGATCATCTGAACCTGGCTGATCCGGGGGATATTGTAGATCCCGAGCAACCGATCGATCTCGATCCGCGCGCGGGCCTCTTCCCAGGCCTCCCGCATGGCGCCTTCGATGATCGTCTCGCGCTCTTCCATGTATCCGGCAGGCAATGTCCACCACCCGATCCGTGGCTCGATCGCGCGACGGCATAGCAGGATCTTGTCGTCCCACAGGGCAACCGCGCCCACCACGATCTTCGGGTTCACATAGTTGATAAAGCCGCAATCGGTGCAGACCAGACGCTCACGATCATCATCCACCGGGATACGGCGGGCGACCGGCCCATCATGGTCGGGCTTACGATGCTCATCGGGATCGAAATGCGGAAAATCCTGTGTGCTCATTGCCCGATTAGAGCATGAACGCGTTCCATAGACAAAAGCCCCGCAAACGAAAAAAGCGCCCCGATCAGGGACGCTTTCAACTGCCTCAGAAAACCGCCGTCAATCAGACGACGATATCCAGATTTCCGCCACGGCCCTGTGCTTGCGCGTCCGAATTGCCAAACGGAATGACATTCCGCTCGCCCTCGGTGCGCTGTTCGCGACCCTGCTCGCTGTCCTGATTTGCCGCGCCGGTCTCTTCGTCCTGAGATACGGCGGACGTGGTCAGGTTCGCGACCCCGCCATTTGACGGCGACTGCGCTTCGCTGCGCGGCTGCACAAAAGCCGAATTCGGCTGCACTGTTTGCGTCGGTGTAGCAATTGGCTGGAGCATCTTCTTCCTCCTACTTCATCTCCAACATAGTCCTTCGGAGCGGAAGAATCAAGGAAATCGACTCATGTGGCGCAATCTGTCAGCCCAGATCCACGTCAGGTTGTCGAGAGGCGCGCGCTCGCTTCACCAGACGCACCAGCTCGACCCGGGCTTCTTCCGCGTCCTGAACCGGTTTCACGAAGGGCAATCGCGCAACCTGACCGCCGCGCCGCAGATCGACTCCCTCGGCATCGCAGCCGGTGATCACCCACCCCTCCTGCGCGTCACTCGGGTCCAGACCAAGCAGGCTGGTCGCATAAAGCGCGACCGCATCCGGATGATCCGCGTTCATATGCTCGACCACCTCGGACTCCCGTGCCTCCAGGGGCAGTGCCGGCTCACCCAGAAAGGCGGCCGCCTCGACCCAATGGATTCGTCCGAAACCGGCGACCAAGTGGGCGCGTTCCACATTGAGGCGCCAGAGTCCGAAATCCCCGAACCCGGCATAAACCTTGGCGCCGGGATGGCGGCGCAGGAACCGGGCGCGGCACGGCTCGAAAGAGGGGTCTTCGGGGCCCAATCGCTCAAGCCGCCCCATCACGGTCACGCGCGCTCCGGTCAGCGGATCGTCCAACCCGGCGGTGCCGTCGATCAACAGGCTGGCCCTGGGATCGGCCATGAGATTTCGGGTGTGCTCCGCCAGGGTCGAGATCAGGGTGATCGGACGCGCGTCCGGCGTACAGCCGATCAGCACCAGGGATCCGTAGGGCCACCCGGCGGCACCGGCCGGCCCGCTCCCCTCCGGAGCCGTCCGGGGCGGGCGCTGAATCGTCGACAGCACCGCCCGATCGGTGGCCCGGATGAGCCGGCGGACCAGATCGGCGGGTGCAAGGTCCGGCCGGTTGGCCGAAGTGGGGGTCTCTGTCATGCTGATGTCCGCATCCGGATGGGGCGCAACCAGCATAGTCGGGCCCGATGCCTGTCGAAACCGTGAGCCGACGGCGCCGGCCGCGACCAATTGTGGCACGGACACGGCGCCGCGTCCGGGATTCGCCCCATTCCGGCCCTGTACTGGCCCGATTGGCCACTCATATGGGAACTGTGCGACACTGTGAGTGACAAGGGGCGGGCCAATGACGAATTCGATAGCGCTTGTTGACGACGACCAGAACATCCTGACCTCGGTGACCATGGCCCTGGAGGCCGAGGGCTTCGACGTCCGGACCTTCAAGGACGGTGAGGACGCCCTGCGAGGCATGACCCAGAAGCCGGTCGATCTGGCGGTTCTGGACATCAAGATGCCCCGCATGGACGGCATGGAGCTGCTGCAGAAGCTGCGCAAGTCCTCGGCCGTTCCGGTCATCTTCCTGACCTCCAAGGACGATGAGGTTGACGAGGTGCTGGGCCTTCGGATGGGCGCCGACGACTATATCCGGAAACCCTTCTCGCAGCGTCTTCTGATCGAACGGATCCGCGCCTTGCTGCGGCGCCAGGAACTGGCGCAGGACGAGGCCAGCCCGACCTCCGAGGCGACCGTGACGCGCGGGGATCTGACACTGGACGGCGCTCGCCACCTGTGCACCTGGAAGAACAGGCCCGTGCCTCTGACGGTGACCGAATTCCTGATTTTGCGGGTGTTGGCCAGCCGACCGGGCCATGTAAAGAACCGGGACCAGTTGATGGACGCGGCCTATGGCGACAATGTGTACGTGGACGATCGGACCATCGACAGCCACATCAAACGCTTGCGCAAGAAGTTCAAACAGGCCGACGATAACTTCAATGAGATCGAGACCCTGTACGGCATCGGATACCGCTATCGCGAACCCGTGTGAGGTCGCCATCCACGGCGCCACTCCATCTCCGTCCCCCATGACCAGGCCCTGAGGGATGGATGTGCCGCCGACGCTGACCTCTTCTCAATCTGATCAGGGTTCTGCACCCGTGCCCGACTCGACGGAACAGACTCCCGGCATTGCGGCACCCCGCCGGGCCCGGCGTGGCTGGTTTCCGGTGTCTCGCCTGACGGCCCGCATTCTGGCGATCAATCTGCTGTCGGTGATCATACTGTTCGTTGGGGTGCTGTACCTGGACCGCTATCAGAACAGCCTGATCCGCGGAGAATTGGACGCGCTGGAACGGCAGGCCGAAGTGGTCGCCCGCGCGGTCGCTGAACTGGCGGTCGAGACGGACCTGGTGCTGGAAGGCAGGCTGTCCCACGATCTGGTCCAGCGGATCACCCGTCGGCTGTCCGGCGTCCTGGCCTCCAGGATCCGGGTTTTCGATGCGGAAGGCGGGCTGATCGCCGACAGCCGCGTCTTGACGGGCCCGGGCGGCACGGTCCGCATCGCGCCGCTGCCGCCGCCGGAGATCCGCGATCCGATCACAGCTTTCCTGCTGGAGTTCTACATCCACGTGGTCAATTGGCTGCCCAGCCGGGCGGGAATCCCGCGCTATCACGAGCATGACGATCTGGAGCAGCGGTTCCCGGAAGTCGAGATGGCCGCCGCCGGTCAGGTGGGGCGCCAGGTGCGGGCCAAGGACGATGGAGGCCTCCTGCTGTCGGTCGCGGTCCCGGTCCAGCGCTACAAGAAGGTGCTCGGCAGCCTGATGCTGTCGGTGGAAGGCGACGAGATCGATGCCGCCGTTCGGGATGTCAGGCTGGAAATTCTCGGCATTTTCGGGGTCGTGTTCGCGATCACCGTTCTCCTGTCCCTCTACCTCGCCGGCACGATCACCCGGCCGGTTCAGCGGCTGGCGGCGGCGGTCGAACTTGTCCGGTCCAGCCGGGATCGCAAGCACGACATCCCGGATATGAGTCATCGCGGCGACGAGATCGGCGATCTGTCCCGCGCCATCGGCGAGATGACCGAGGAGCTGCGCCGACGGGTCGACGCGATCGAACGGTTCGCCGCCGACGTCGCCCATGAGATCAAGAACCCCCTGACATCGCTGCGCAGTGCGGTCGAAACCGCCGCCCGGCTCGACGACCCGGACCGTCAGCGCCGCCTGATGGCGGTGATCCTGGACGATGTGGAGCGGCTGAACCGCTTGATCACGGATATCTCGGATGCCTCCCGGGTCGATGCCGAAATGTCCCGCGAGGAGAACGACCCGGTCGATCTGACCGGTCTGCTGTCCACCTTGGCGGAAGTCTATGACGCGGTCGCGGACGAAGCCGATCCGGACAAGCCGCCGCGCGCCCGGGTGATCTGTGAGATCGAGGCGGAGCCGCCGCTCATCGTATTCGGAAACGGCGGACGGTTGGTTCAGGTGCTGCGGAATCTGATCGAGAACGCGCTGACGTTCTCGCCGCCGGGCGGGACCGTGCGGCTCAAAGTGCGGCGGGATCTCGATCAGGTCCGGATCTCGGTTGAGGACGACGGACCTGGCATTCCGAGCGGAAAACTGACAGCGATCTTCGACCGGTTCTACACCGAGCGGCCCGAAGGCGAGAAGTTCGGAACCCATTCGGGACTCGGCCTCTCGATCTCGAAACAGATCATCGAGGGCCATGGCGGCACGCTTCACGCGGAGAACCGGCGGGATGCGGCGGCGAACGTGATCGGCGCCCGGTTCGTCATCATGCTGCCGGAGCAAACCGGATAGCGGCTACCGGATCACCCAGATCGGGGGCTCCTCGGCCAGACCGGGATCGAGATGGGCCCGCATGCAGATGTTGTTGCCACGGCAGGGCGGAATCTCCGTCAGGTGAACGCAGGGAGAGCAGGCGATGCGACCGTAGATCACATCCTCCGTCGCGCCGTTCACCGGCGGCAGCAGGAGCGTGGCAGGGTCGGTGGGTCCCCAGAACGAGACCGTATCGACCCCGATCAGCCGCGCGATGTGCAGCAGCCCGCTGTCGATCGAATAGAACGCGTCCATCCGATCCAGAAGCCGGATGCTGCCGACCAGATCATGCGCCCCACAGGCGTTGACGAAGGTCGCCTGCGGCAGCGCCTTTGACAGGCTCTCGATGAACCGGTCGGCGGGTCGACGGTCCTGATGTCCGCCGAACAGATGCAGGGTCACCGGTGTCTTTCCGAAACGCTTGGCCAGCACCCGTCCCCACTCCTCCGCGCTCAGCATCCGCTCCAGGCTGAGATCCGAACAGAAGCAGCCGAGCCCGATCTCCCGCACCTCCCGTCGGGCCGGCCTTGCCTCGCGGCGCTCCGGCAAGCCGTTGGCGGTGCGGTATCCGGCCTGAACCCGATCGATGGAGGGGATGCTGGCGCCCAGGGCCCGGGCAATCTGCTCGTAGTGGACATGACTTGCGCTGGCCCGGTTATAGAAAAACAGATGGGTCGCCACCCCCAGACGCCAGAAGGCGGTGTCCAGATAGAAGCCGATCCGGTTGCGGGCGCAGGTCAGGCACCCGAAAACGGTGGTGAGCCGGCTGTGCACCTCGAGATCGATCACGGTGTCGACCCGCCAGCACCGCCGCAGCGCCCGCAGTCCGCTGCACAGCAGGGTTGTGGCGCCGCTGTCGTCGATCACGATCAGCGAGTCGAACACCTCAAGCGTCTCGGCAAAGGCGCGGGTCCCCGGCGTGCAGACCAAGGTCAGCTGCCGGTCCGGATGGGCGGCCTTCAGCGCCGAGAGCGCCGGAAGCGCCAGAATCAGGCTGCCCCCGCCCAAAAGTTTGATCACCACGATATCGCCGCGGAGGTCGAGGACGTGGTCCCGGCGGAGAATCAGGCCCAGCAGCATGGCCATCGGCTTGAGAATACCGATCAGCAGGCTGCCGAGCTTGTCATCGATCCATTGCTTGGCGCGGAGGCTTTTCAAGATGACCCCTCTTCCTCCGGACGCTGCGCGCCCGCCCGTCCGAACAACCCCGAGACGTTGGTCCGGTCCATTGCCAACGCAACGCCACCCAGCGCGCCACCAAACAGGGTGATCACGCCCCACAGGAGTGAGATCGTGACGGCCGCGCTCGGCGCGACACCGAGAAAGCCCAGGGCGGTGACCATCAGGCCTTCCCGCAATCCCCATCCCGCGATCGAGATCGGCACCGCCAGCAGCAGCATCACCGGAAGCACCAGGGCGAAAACCTGCAGCAGATCGAGCGGGATCCCGATCGCATGGGCGATCAGCCAGACGGTCGTCACATGGCTGGACAGAATCGCCACGCTCGCAATCGAGATCTTGGACGTGGTGGCACCCCGCCGCCAGAGCACGGCGCTCGAGCGCGCGGCGGCTTCGAAGGGCCGGAGAATCCGGCGATCCGGGAGACGTGCCATCACCAGCCGCACGATCCAGGGGGCGGTCGGCAGGATCACCGCAACAGCGGCGACACCGATCAGGATCAAGCCGGCAAGACTGGAGCGCGCAGCGCCTTCAGGCAGGATCGGCAACAGCACCGGCAAAAGCGGGACGGACAATACAAGCACCATGAAGATGGCCGCCGCCCGGTCCACCGCGACGGCTCCGAAGGCTCGGCTCCACCCGATCCCGGTGCGGGCCGAAAGCCAGACCCGCGCCCCGTCACCGCCGATGGTGGACGGCAGCACCTGATTGAACAGAATCCCGATCATCAGATAGGAGAAGCTGTCGCGAAAACTCATGCTGACACCATCATCCGCCAGGATCATCCGCCAGCGGTAGGCGCCGATCGGAAACTGGAGACAATGGGCCAGAACCGCCGCTAGACCGTACACGGGATTGAGCCGACCAAGTTGCGCCAGCACCGCATCCAGGTCGGCCAGGGAGAACACCCAGACCAGCAGGGCACCGGTGACCCCGAGCTTGAGCGCGGTGATCGCGTGCCGGCCTGCGGCGCCACGGCCTTTTGGCCCGGTTTCGGACATCACGCTCCCTCTCGCGCCCACAAGGCGAACCCCGTTGGGGCGCCACCAGCGCTCGATACCATACAGGTATCGGGAAGCGAGAGCGTGAAGTTGAGGTAAGAGGTCGCGGGTGAAGCCGCATGGGAGGGCCAGATATCCAGCGGCAGAAGGTTCAGCCCGGAGGTCGCCGAGAAGACGAAGCCGAGCGCACGCCCTCCGACCTGCCAGGTCAGACCGGCTTCGCCGTCAGATCCACAATCCAGATGCACACCTAGGAAATCGACCCGATCCGCATCCGCCGGCGTCGCGGAAAGGTCGGCGGCACCGTCCGACCGGTCGGTCAGAGTGACGGTGCCCGCTACCGATATCAGATCGGCGCGCACGGTCTCGTCGGACAAGCCCCACGCGATCGGGAGTCTGCCGAGATCCTGCCGTCCCCAGATCGCATCCAGCTTGGCCAAACCCTCCTGCGGAGACAGGGCCGGCGACGGCACCCGGTTCGGAGCGATCAGCGCGGTCAAAGTACCGTTGCTCCAGACCACGTAGGACCCGTCGGAGATCCGGTCGATCAGATAGCGGTAAATCAGCGGAACCCGCAGCGGCGGCGGGAACATCTGGGCAGCCCCCCCGCCGGCGTCGACCAGGACCAGAGGCGGCGGGGCGGCGCGCAGCTTGGCGAGCGACCGGTTCTGCATACCCTCCGTCGACAGGGTCAGAACGGCACCGCTTTCCACCGGCACCGGACGACGCAGATAGAAGTAGTTGGCGTTGCGGTTGGTCAGATCCAGATAGGTTTCCTCGGGCCGCAGCACCGTGTTCACCAGATCCAGGCTCGGCTTGACCATGGGGATGAGCGCAGGGGAGAGCAGCCCGGCACCAATGGGGGCCACGCCTTCCGCAGCCCCATCGACCCAGACCCGCGCACCGTCTTCCCGGTCAACGGATCGATAGAGCTGGGACAAGGCCCGCGCGTCGGGCGGGTCGCCGAAGCCCGGCGCCAGCAGGGCGATCGGGATGAGCGCGGCGCAGAGCACGGGTCCGGTCCAACGCGGCGCCCTCAACGCCAGCACCATCGGCAGCAGAATGGCGAGCGCGAACACGGTCTGCGCGCCACTGCGTGACGGTCCCCCCAGGTCGATCCGGCCCAGGGTGTGGGACAGGGTGCCGATCAGATAGATCAGCACGGCCAGCCCCATGAAAAGCCAGGGCCCCCGTGCCCGGCGGTCGACCGCGCTCAGGATCAGGGCGCCGATGAGCCCCGCCACGACCGCCATCCACAGATTGCGCAGACCCTCCCAGGCGACCGGGCCGAGCGGCATGTCGGCGGAGATTGCGGCGGCCCAGGGCAGGCCGTGAACCGCTTCGTAGATCGCCCGGTTCTCCAGGATGAACCGGATCTGAGCGGCCAGCACGGCACCCGGTCCGAGCCCGAACATCGCGAGCCCGCCGAACGCCAGGCAGATCACGCCGAGCACCCCGAGGGCCTTCAGCGACAGGTGCCGCTCGACCTGCCAGGCGCGCCAGAAGACCATGAGGATCGCCGGCAGCAAAGCAACCGCGGCGATCGCCCCCTGACCGGGAGCCAAGGCGACCAGCGCCACGGCGCAGACCGCCGCGCCGGTCAGCCAGACGACCGGCCTCCCGGTATCCAACCGGGTCAGGAAACCCGCGAAAAAGGCCGCGACAAGCAGCAGGATCGGCGTGCGTCCGCTGAACGGCAGTACCACCAGGGCCAGCAGAGCCAACGGACCTCCCAGCAGAGGGCTGAGCACCAGAGCCGCCACAGCCAAAGCACCGCCGCGCACCAGCAGTTGGCCCTGCTGCAGCGCCTGCATCGAGCCGTCGCCGAACAGCGACGCGAACCCGCCGCCCAACAGGTTGATCCATCCGTGCGACGGACTGGCGTCCAGATAGGGGATCACCCCGTGATGCCAGAGCTGATCCCAGGGCAGCAGCCATTCGCCGTGATGGTAGAAATCCAGCGGATTGTCCATCGCGTAGGCAATCGCGCCGCCCGCGGCGAGCTTGACCGTAAGGGCCGCCCCCGCAACCGCCCAGGGCGACAGGGTCGGGACGGTGAAAATCCCCGGGGTGCGGAGCATGCCGAGCACGGCGACACCGGACAGGGCCAACAGGACAACCGGCAGCGCCGGGCCCTCCAGGCCGCCCTGGCGCAGCAGCACGCCATCGACCTCTGCCGGCGGCAACAGCAGGCACAGGAATCCCGCGGCCAGACAGATCTGAGCCAAAAGCAGCAGCCGGGCCAGCCAGAGCGTCCGATTTCTGTCCGGCAAAATCATCACCAGAAGCATCAGGACCGACGATCCCACAACCAGAATACCCGTCGCCTCCCGCCCGAATCCGGCCACCACCGGAAACAGGTCCAGATCCAGCCGGCCCAACCCGGTCAGCACCGAAACCCCGGACAGGCACGCCAACACGGGAACGAGCAGCGCCCAGCGCGCCTGCGTCACCCAGACCTCGGCATCCGGCCTCGTGAAACTGCCGATCAATCCGAGCAGGACGGACAGGCCGATCAGCGCCGCAGAGACCACCAGCCACCCTGTCTCCGCCAAAGCAATGTCCGGCGACGTCGGCGGCGAGATCACCCGGGTTGCGAGCCAGAAGACCGCGGGGAGCAGAGCCACCCATAGCAGCCGATCCAAGGACGGACAGCGGCGGCGCAATAACTCCAGCACGGCAAATCCGATCCCGGCGCTCACCAGAACGGTCCAGACGAACCGCATCTCAACGGCCTTGCCCAGGCCCAGAAAGGTAAGCTCGCCGGCCACGAAACCGGCATGATGGGCCGGCGGCGACGGCGGGCTCAGCCAAATCACGCCGAGTCCGAGCGCCGCGCCGAGGACCAGGGCCGCCAATACGGACGCGGCAAGGGCACCGATCTGGCCAATCTCAGAGGCTGTGTTGGGCATGGAGGCGTTCATCTGTGGGCCGGTCCCGTCGGGTGATCTGCAGGCTTTATGACCCGATTCTCGTCGATATTAAAATTCCGACGGGGTTCCCGCAGAAAAATCGCTCCGGGCATTGTTGAAAGCCTGCCATTCACCGCAATCTATCGGCCATGGATACGATCTGGGGAACCTCCGTTGCAATCGATGGCCTTGGGATCCTGATCCGGGGGCCGTCCGGTGCGGGCAAATCCGATCTGGCGCTGCGGTTGATCGACGGCGGCGCCATGCTGATTTCCGACGACCAGACCGAACTGGCGCGCGAGGGCAATCGCCTGGTGGCCCGGGCTCCAGACACCATCCGCGGTCGGCTCGAGGTGCGAGGCATCGGCATCGTCATGGTGCCGGCGGCCGCCCGCGCGCCGCTGGTGCTGGTGGTGGATCTGGTACCGCCGGAACAGGTCAGCCGGATGCCGAATCCCGGCAGGTGGCGTCAGGACGGGGTCGAGATCCCGCTGATCGTACTCTCCCCGTTCGAGGCCTCGGCCGTTGCCAAGCTTCGCCTTGCGGTCCGCCGCGTGGTGAGCGAATAATCCGGCCGCCGCACATCGCATCCGGCCCGTACTCAGACCGCGCCCAGTCCTCATCACCGCTTCGACCAGCGAGAGCTCCATGACAGCGTCCGACGGGTCCAAAGCCCAAGATGCTCCGATCCCAGATCCTACGACCCTGGTCCTGGTGACCGGCCTGAGCGGGGCCGGGCGCAGTTCGGCGCTGGCGATCCTTGAGGACGAGGGGTTCGAGGCCGTCGACAATCTTCCGCTGTCTCTGCTTCCCGCCTTGATGGCGCTGGATCCGGCGGAGCGGCCGGACCGGATCGCGGTCGGGGTCGATCTGCGGACACGGGATTTCGACAGCACCTATTTCTTCACCCAGCTCGACCAGTTGAGCCGGGATCCCGACCTGACTCTGCGGGTGGTGTTTCTGGACTGTGACACCGATGTGCTGATCCGGCGTTTCACCGAGACCCGGCGCCGTCATCCGCTGGCAACCGATCGGCCGGTGGCCGACGGGATCCGGCTTGAACGGGACTACATGTCGCCGATCCGGGCCCGCGCCGATGTGGTGATCGACACCTCCGAGCTCACGCTTGGAAGCTTCCGGCAGATTCTGCTCGACGAACTGGCCTTCGACCAACGGAACCGCATGACCGTCACCGTGGTTTCGTTCGGGTTCCGGAAAGGTCTGCCGCGCGAGGCGGACCTGGTCTTCGACGTCCGGTTCCTGAAGAATCCTCACTATGTGGCCGAGCTCAGACCGAAAACCGGTTTGGACCCCGAAGTGGCGGCCTATGTCTCGTCGGACCCGGAGTTCCCCGGTTTCGTCGCGCGACTGACGGCTTTGATCGCGCCCCTTCTGCCGCGCTACGAGGCCGAGGGGAAAAGCTATCTCACCATCGCCATCGGCTGCACGGGCGGCAAGCACCGCTCGGTTCACACCGCCGAACTCTTTGCCACGTGGTTGAAGAGCCAGGGAACACCTGTCACGCTCCGTCACCGAGATATCCCAGCGCCCGCAGGTGGGGCCGGATGACATTCTGATCTGGTGGTCGCAACGCCCAATGCCGAACGATAACGACAACCTTCACCCCTTGGGTCTTGTCCTTGTGACCCACGGCCGTCTCGCCGAAGAACTGAAATCGGTCATGGAACACGTGGTCGGCCCTCAGACCGCCATGGCGACCGTCTGCATCGGCCCCGACGACGACATGGAACGGCGACGCCAGGAGATCCTGGACCAGGTCCAGGCCACCGATGCGGGACGCGGGGTCGTGGTGCTGACCGACATGTTCGGGGGCACGCCGTCAAATCTGGCGATCTCGATTCTGGACAAATCCAATGTCGAAGTGATCGCCGGGGTGAACCTGCCGATGCTGATCAAACTCGCGTCGGTTCGGAAATCCGAAGCCCTCGGGGCCGCGACCGCCGCCGCCAAGGAAGCGGGCCGCAAATACATCTCCGTCGCCTCCGAGGTGCTCGGAGGGAGCGGCACGTGACGCTCGCATCCAACAGCAACCTCACCTCCCGAACCCTCCTGATCACCAACAAGCGCGGACTCCATGCCCGGGCGGCCAACAAGTTCGTCCAATGCGCCGGCCGATTCGATGCCAGTATCGAGGTCTCGAAGGACGGACAGACCGTTCCCGGCCGCTCGATAATGGGGCTGATGATGCTGGCCGCGGCCCCCGGATGCTCGATCGATGTGACGGCAACGGGCGCCGACGCTGAGGCTGCATTGACGGCACTGACCGAACTGGTCGAGGCCAAGTTCCATGAAGACTAGCCGGACCAAAGCCTTCGGAACCCGCCCCAGAATCCAAGGCATCGGTGTTTCCGCCGGAATAGCGATCGGGCCGGCGCATGTGGTCGAGGGCGGAATCGGCCAGGTTCCCGAATATCCCATCGAGACCAAGCAGGTCGAAGCCGAGGTCGAGCGATTCCGCGAGGGCATGACCAAGGCCCGCAAGCAGGTCCGCAAGCTGCGCCGCAAGGTCGAAGACCTTCCGGGGGGTGTTCAGGAAGAACTGGGCGGGGTGCTGGAAGCCCATCTCGCGATGATGGAATCGAGCCGTCTGACCGCTGGGGTCGAGGCGCTGATCGCCGACCGCCTGATCAATGCGGAATCCGCCCTGCAAGCCACGGTCAGCGAGATCGCCCGCGGGCTGTCCGCCGTCAAGGACCGCTACCTCGCCTCCCGCGCCCAGGACGTGCGCGAGGTCGGAGACCGGATTCTGCGTCTGTTGACCGACACGCCCTACCAGGCTTTCTCGCGCCTTCATCCGGGCAGCATCGTCGTGGCCGAGGAGTTGAGCCCGGCGGATACCGCCCTGATGTCGCCCGATCGGGTCGACGGCTTCGTGACAGCACTCGGCGGCTCCGACAGCCACACCGCGATCATGGCCCGCTCGATGGGTCTGCCGGCGGTTCTGGGGGCGACCGAGGCATCGGCGGGCATCAAGACCGGCGACATGCTGATTGTCGACGGCGAGGCCGGACTGGTCCTGGTCGATCCGGACGCACAGACGATCGCCGAATACCGTCGCCGGGCGGAAGCCCGCAAGCGGCTGGACCGGCAGCTGGCCCGCCTCAAGTCGATCCTGGCGGAGACCGCGGACGGCACCCGGATCTCGCTGATGGCCAATATGGAACTGCCGCGCGATGCCGAGGCCGCGGATCAGTTCGGCGCCGAGGGGATCGGGCTTCTGCGCACCGAGTTCCTGTTCATGAACCGGCCCGACCTGCCGGATGAGGATGAGCAATATGCCATCCTGAGCGGCATCGTGCACGCCATGAAGGGCCGCCCCGTGACCATCCGCACCATCGATGTGGGCGGCGAGAAGCTGGCGACGGCCTTGGGCGACCGGATCGGCGACTCGCCCAATCCCGCCCTGGGGCTGCGTGCCATCCGGCTGATGCTGAAGGAACCGCGCCTGATGGAGGCGCAGCTGGCGGCGATCCTGCGCGCCGGCGCGCACGGTCCGGTCCGGATCCTGCTGCCGATGATCACCTCGGTCGGCCAGGTGCGCCAGGTCCGGAACGCCATCAAGAAGGTCGCCGCCCGGCTGAAGCGCCGCAAGGTCAAGATCGCCCACCCCCTGCCGCCGCTCGGGGTGATGATCGAGGTGCCGGGGGCGGCCCTGACCGCCGACGCACTCGCCGTCGAATGCGATTTCTTCGCGATCGGCACCAATGACCTGACCATGTACACGATCGCCATCGACCGCGGCGACGAGCAGGTGGCCGATCTGTACAACCCGCTGCATCCGGCGGTTCTCCGTCTGGTCCAGTTCACCGTAGAGGCCGCGCTGCGCCAGGGCATCCCGGTCAGCATCTGCGGCGAGATCGCCGGCGATCCGCGTTACGCCCCGTTGCTGCTCGGTCTCGGCGTGAAGGAACTGTCGATGGCGGCGCGGGCACTCCCCCGGGTCAAGCAGCGGATCAAGCGTCTTTCGCTCGGGGCCGCCACCCACCGGGCGCGGGCCATCATGGATCAGACCGACGAGGGCCGGATCGCCGCCCTGCTGGACGATTTCAACGAGGGCTTGCTGGGGTGAGCCGGGCGACATAAGTCTGACGCCCCTCACCGAGACCCGAGCCCCGAAATGATCCGACCCGACGCCCGATCCCCTCTCATCACGGTTCTACTGATCGCGCTGGTCGCCTTCGGACCGCTCTCGACCGACATGTACCTCCCGTCTCTGCCCTCGCTGGTCCGGGTGTTCGAGACCGATGTGCCGACGGTGCAGCTCACGCTCTCGGCCTTCATGGTCGCCTTTGCGTTGTCGATGCTGGTCTACGGACCGCTGTCCGATCGGTTCGGCAGGCGTCCGGTGCTGATCGGCGGCACCCTGATCTACGTACTGGCAAGTGTCGCCTGTGCCCTGGCGCCCACCATCGAGGTCCTGATCGGCGCGCGGGTTCTTCAGGCCTTCGGCGCCTGCGCCGGGCCTGTGATCGGCCGGGCGGTGGTGCGGGACGTTTGGGGCCGGGACAAGGCGGCCACGGTGCTGGCCTATATCGCGACCGCCATGGCGCTGGCTCCGGCGATCGGGCCGATCCTGGGCGGCTGGCTGGACGTGGCGTTCGGCTGGGCCTCGACCTTCTGGGCGCTGGCGGGGTTCTCCGGGCTGGCGCTGGCGATGGTGGTGCTGCTGTTGGGGGAAACGAACGCGCACCGCAACCCGGATGCAACCTCGTTCGGTGGCCTCGCGAAAAGCTACGGGGCCCTGCTGCGCCATCCGGTCTATCTCGGATATGTGCTGACGGTTTCGGCCAGCTACAGCGTGATCTTCTGCTTCATCTCGGGATCGTCCTTCGTCCTGATCGACGTGGTCGGGCTGACACCGGATCTCTACGGGCTGAGCTTCGCCGGTGTGGTGATCGGGTTCATGACCGGCAGCTTCACCGCCGCCCGCATCAGCAGCCGGCTGGGCGGCGCGCAGATGATTCTCATGGGCGGCTGTCTGACGGCGATCGGCGGATTGGTGATGGCCGGATTCGCCTGGACCGGCGCGCCGACCGTCTGGAATGTGGTCGGCCCGCAGGCCTTCGCGATGATCGGCGTCGGCTTCATCATGCCGAACGCCCAGGCGGGCGCCATCGGCCCGTTTCCGACCATGGCGGGTGCCGCCTCCGCCCTGATGGGATTCACCCAGATGGGTCTCGCCGCCCTGGTCGGGCTCGGCATCGCCGTCGCCTTCGACGGCACCGCCCGTCCGATGGCCACCGGCGTGGCGATCGCGGGGGTTCTGGCGCTGAGCGCGTTTCTCGGACTGGTGCGCGGCCGGGGGTAATCCGGCGCGCAGGTCCTACGTCACTCGACCCGCGCCAGCCGGTCTCCGTCCACCCCCGGGAAGGACCGCTTCGGCAGACCCTCGTGGGCGGCCTGCATGAAGTCCTGCCAGATATCGGCGGGCAGACCGCCGCCGGTGATCTCGTCCATCGATCGTCCCCGGTCGTCGCCGACCCACACAACCGCCACCAGATCGGCCGTGTAACCGGCGAACCACGCGTCGCGGAAGTTCTGGGTGGTTCCGGTCTTCCCGGCTGTCGGACGGTCCAGTCGGGCGGCCTGGCCGGTGCCGTGGCTGACGGTTTCGGACAGCATCTGGTTCAGCATCGCGGTTGCCCGGGCCGAAGCACCGGCGCCGAAACCCGACCCCTGGCGCTGATAGATCACCCGGCCGGCGGCGTCACGGATCGCGGTGATGCCGTGCGGAACCACCGCGTGTCCGCCATTCGCGAAGGCAGCGTAGAGCCCGGCGAGCTCCAGCGGGCTGACCTCGCTGACCCCCAGGGCCAGGCTCGGCCCATCGGTCAGATTGGAGACGATGCCAAGATCGCGGGCCAGGTCCCGCACCCGGCCCCGGCCCACCTGCTCCTGCAGGCGGACCGTCGCGGCGTTTCGGCTGCGGGCGAGCGCCTGCAGCAAGGTGATGTCGCCCTGGTTGAGGCGGTCGTAGTTCTCCGGCGCCCAGCCGGCGATCCGGATCGGGGCGTCGCTGATCCTGTCGGAGGGAGACCAGCCGGCCTCCAGAGCCGCCAGAAAGACCACCGGTTTGAAGGTCGATCCGGGTTGGCGGCGGGCCTGAACCGCCCGGTTGAACTGGCTGCCGCCGTAACTGACCCCCCCGACCATCGCGCGCACCGCGCCGGTCGCCGGGTCCAGCGCCACCAGGGCGGCCTGATGCGCGCCCTTGGCCCGTCCGCCTGCCAGCCCCTTCGCCACCGCGGCCTCCGCCAGGGCCTGAAGACCCGGATCGAAGGTGGTGCGGACCGACAGGTCTTCGGCCCGCCGCCCGACATAGTCGGGCACCTGCTCATGGACCCAATCGGCGAAATAGCGCTTGCCGAATCCGGTTCCCGCAGCCCCCGCCAATGTGATCGGTGCGAGGGCCGCCGCCCGGGCCTGCGCCTGGGTCAGATCGCCGATCTCGACCAGATTGCCCAGCACCTCGGCCGTGCGCCGACCCGCCAGATCCGGGTTGACCGCCGGGTTGTAGCGGGACGGTGCCTTCAGCAACCCGACCAGCAAGGCCGCTTCCGAGAGCGACACCCGGGACGCGGACGTGCCGAAATACTTCTGCGCCGCCGCCTCCACACCATAGGCGCCGGCTCCGAAATAGACCCTGTTGAGGTAGATCGTCAGGATCTGGTCCTTGGTGAATTTGTGCTCGAGCCAGAACGACAGCAGCAGTTCCTGGATTTTCCGGCCGAAACTGCGGTCCGCGGTCAGAAACACGTTCTTGGCGAGCTGCTGGGTGATCGTACTGCCGCCTTGCACCACCCGCCCGGCCCGGATGTTGGTGACCGTCGCCCGTGCGATCCCGATCGGGTCGACCCCGAAATGGGACCGGAACCGACGATCCTCGGTCGCGATCAAGGCGGCGGGCAGATGCGGCGACATATCGGCAACCTGAATGGGCCGGCCGTGCAGCGGGCCGAACGAGGCCATCAGGCGCCCGTCCCGGTTTTCCAGCGCCAGCGCCCCGTCCCGGCTTTGAATCGCCAGATCTGAGACATCGGGAAGCTGATAGGCGTGATAGGCCAGCACCCCGCCCACCGCGATCATCGCCCAAAGCCCGAGCACCACGCCCCATTTCAACGTGAACCCCGCCGCCCGTCCGAGCCACCCGCGACGTCCGGCCCTGGCCCCTCGACGCCGGGCGCCGCCGCCGGGCGCGCGTCGTTTCCTGGGCGCCGCCGACTTGGCGGATTTCCGGTCGGCCTTGAGGGCAGCCGGTTTCTTTGCGGACGGCTTCGCCGCTCCGGATTTGCCGGGCCTGGCTGAGGCGCGGGGGGCGGCTTTGCGTTTTGCGGCGCCGGACGCGGCGGCACCGGAGGAGCGGGCTTGGGCCATAACCACCAAATAAGTTGCGTATCCAATTTCTCAAAGCATAGCGTTATTAGTCTGAGCTGACGAGATATTTTGATTGTTCCTCAGACATCACTTGAAGATAGAATCAGGGGAATGGACAGCCTATACCGTTTGGGAACTACCCGGCCTTACCGCCTTAAGGAGTGGTTTGTGTTCACACCGGTCCTATGAAATATTCTTTCCTACGGTACGGCCGTCCGATGACCCCGCTTTCGGCTTCTTCAATGGACCGATTTCATGTCAGATGTCGATTCTTCTCTTAGGGAAACATTGAGTTCGGGCGCCAGCCGGATCCTAAATGTGCTGGAGAAAACCCAAGAGGTTGAAGCGGCGGCGGAAGAGTCCGGTGAGGACCCGAAACTGCTGTTCCATCATCGCGCCCTGAACGGCACGATCTTCATCAAACGGCCCAAGGGCGGCCCGACGACCGCCAGCGCCATGGTCGCCCCGCAGACCGCCGAAGTGCTGGAAAACGGCGAGATGAAGACCATCACCATCACCCGGCAAACCCGGGTGGAGAAAGGCGATATCGACACGACCTGCTATATCCCGTTCGATACCAAAGCGATCGCGAGCGGCGGCAACAGCTTTGAGTTGGACGGGAAAAACCACGTTCAAGCCCTTCTGAATCAACTGGGATTCGATTCCCAACAGGAAGGCGAGAAGGTCGAGCGGGACAGAAAACTGCTCGATACACTTCTCGATCTGCCATCGTTGGATCCGTTCCTGCTCAAGGAGCGGGTGCTCAATCTCGGATCCGATGTCTCGGACCTATATTTCGATATCACCGAGGACGAGTTTGCCGACATAAAATCTTATATTCTCAAGAAGTTTCGCCCCATCACCGAACGCGTGATCGACTCGAACTCAAAAAACTTCGAGCAGACCACCGAACAGTTCATCATGAAGCTTTGGGAAGGTCGGGATCTGGAATATCTGAAGCCGATCACCTCGGTGTTTCGGCTTCCCAGCGCAGGCGCGGGCGAGATCTACTACTCTTGGAAGGGCATCACTTACTACGAATATCAGTATAAACGCGGCCAGAAGCCGTTGCTGGAATTCGCCGAATGGCTCCACACCAGCGCGGTGCCCTCGCATTACGTGAAGCCCGAGGTGCGCGAGGAGTTGGATACCATGGCGCGCGACGTGGCGACCGCCTTCGCGAAACACCTGAAGAACGCCTCGGGAATCCTGAAAATCTATAACGACGGGTACGAGGATCTGTTCGTGCGCGGCGGGGATCCGAAGCCGTTCATCGACTTTCTCAAGCAGTCCAACACCATGTTCTGGGATATTTCGGCGTCGATCTCGGCGATCAATCACGGGGTTTCGGCCTGGAAGCAGAGAACCAAGCGGTCAAGAGGGGAAAAGCTGCCTGCCGACGACCTCCAAAAACTGCTCTACATCCTCGAGCGGGTGATCGTCTAGACTGCGCTGCGTGCGGTAACGCTTCCTTTACGAACGTCTGGCACCCTCAGTGCTTCGGGGATTTCCGAGACAAGTAGGGGAACTGTGCAGATGCGGCTCGAGAAAACGCCGGACACCATCGGCCAGCGATACACGCGCAACCGCTCTCACCCGTCGCTCGAGATGATTCTCGCCTACCGCAACGACGCCTACCGGGTCACCGAGCCCGAGACCCGGCGCCTCATCGACGCGATTACGGCGCTGACCCTGGACCAATAGTCGCTCCCACCGCCGCGCGAAGCCGATTTCGACCGCCGCCAAGACATGTTACAAGTCGCATTGGTGACCTGTACCAGGTGTCTGAGGTGCGATTCCGATGATCCGTCCTCTCATGATGGCGATAGTTCTGTTCGGGGTTGGTCTGCCCTCAGGGCCGCCGCCCCTTGCTCATCCCCATGCGTCCATAACACTGGAAACCAGCCTGCAGGTTGACGCGGACGGCAAGGCCAGCCGGTTGCACCAGGTTTGGACCTTCGATGCGCTCTACACGGCCTTCGTGCTGGAGGGCGTGGCGGAAACGCCGGCGCTCGCGGCGCAGGTGGTGCGTGAGGTGGCGGAGGAAAATCTTCGGAATCTCGGGGAGTATGCCTATTTCACCGAGATCCGTCTGGGCGGCGCGCAGATCGTCACGGAACCTGCGACGGACTTGACGACCGCATTGGTGGAGAGTCCCAATGGCGCACGGCTACAGATGGCCTTCACCTTACCGTTCGAGAAGCCGCTGGACCTGTCCGACGCCGCCCTGGTCTACGCGGTCTTCGACCCGAGCTTCTATATCGATATGCGCCACAAGGTTCCGAGTGATGCCCGGCTCGAAGGCGGGAACGGCTGCGCGCTTGAAATGCACCAGTCCGAGCCGAGCCAGGATATCGCAAATCTGGCGGCCGCCCTCGACAAGGAGGCTGAACCGATCCCCACCCTCGGCCGTCATTTCGCACAGTTCATTGAGGTCGCCTGTCGATGAGCGCCCCCGAAATCAGCCGGCCTTCCGGCGTGACACCCTGGCTGACGGGACTGGTCCTGCTGGCGACACTGCTGGGTCTGGGAGCGATCCTGTTGCCGGAGACCAGCGGGCTGATCGACGGCCTGCGCGAGGCGCAGCTGGCGGTGCACGAGCAGCTCACGGCGGCGGTCCAGGCGGTTCAGGGGGATCCCGGGGCAGGCCTCTGGTTGATGGCGATCAGTTTCGCGTACGGCGTCCTGCACGCGGCCGGGCCCGGCCATGGCAAAGTGGTGATCGCGACCTATCTCGGAGCCGGAACCGCCTCGCTCCGGCGGGGTGTCGCACTGTCCTGCGCAGCGGCCCTGGCCCAGGGGCTGACCGCCATCGCGCTCGTGATCGTCGCCACTTCGATGCTCGAGATGGGATTCCGCGACACCCAGGGCTCCGCCCTCGGCTTCGAGATTGCCAGCTATGCCACGGTGACGCTCCTCGGGCTCTGGCTGACGGTCCGCGCGATCCGCTCCCTGCTGTCGGTGGTCCGCGCCGGCGGTCTGAGCGTCGGACACCCGCACCCCGAACACCACCATCATCACCACGGAACCGAAGAGGCCTGCGAGACCTGTGGACATGCCCACGGTCCCAACCGGGCGGATCTGGAGCGCGACGGCGGCTGGGCGGCGATGGCCGGGGTTGTCACCTCGATCGGGTTGCGCCCCTGCACCGGCGCGATCCTGGTTTTGCTGATCGCCGAGGCCCTGGATCTGCGATGGGCCGGGATCGGGTCGGCCCTGTCGATGGCGATCGGGACCGCACTCACCGTCTCGGCGATGGCGGCGCTGACCGTGCACGCACGCAGCCTGGCGATGCGCTTGATGCAAAGCACTTCCGCGCGCCGCTCCGGTCTGGGACGCCATCTTCCGATGCTGGCGCGGCTGCCTATGCTGATCGGCGGCGTGGCGATTGCCGTTCTGGGAGCGAGCCTGACCTGGGCCGCGGTTTCGACCCCGGCGCACCCGCTGTTCTGACGACCCCCCCGGATCAAAATTCCCGGAACAGCCGACCGAACCCGTCGGTCCGATCGTCGACACCGACCAGCCGCAGACAGTCCCAGATCATCGCCTGGTTGGAGACCACGACCGGCTTTCCAAGGCGACGTTCCAGATCGTCGACAATTTCGACCGACCGCATGGCCCCGCAACTGAAGAACAGCGCGTCCGCGTCGGGATGTCTGGCGGCCGCCGCCATCGCGTACTCGGTCAGGAAATCCGGCGGCACCCGCACCATCTGGCTGTCGAACTCGAGGCCGAGGCCATAGATCCCCGCGACCTCGATGCCCCGCGCCTCCAGATATTCGACCTCCATCTGGTTGACCGCGTCCACATAGGGCGTGCAGACCACCACCCGCTTCGCCTCGAACGCCCGCAAGGCCCGGATGACACCGGTGATCAGCGAGCTGGTCTTGGCGTTCGGCGCGCCCTGGGACAGCAGCTCGAACACCCGTTCCTCGCCCAACACCAGACTGCCGGAGGTGCAGGCGTAGCTGATCACGTCGAGCGAGCCGTCCGGCAGCACCACCGAGGCCGCCCGCGCAAGATCCTCGGCCACATCGGTCAGGCTTTCGACGGTGATGGAATCCGCGTTCCGCACCCGTGTGAAATGCAGCCCGATTCCCGGTGGGGTCAGACGAATGACATCGTCCTGCACGGTCTGCTCGGTCGCCAGCAGCACGTAGCCGATCTTTCCGCGCGGGTGGCGCCCGGCGTCGAACCGCACCTGGGGCAGATCCGGGTTGACTGTGCTGTCGGCACGGGCCGATCTGGTGTCGAGCGGGGTCATGGCCGAAGTGTGACAGCCGCAGCAGCGTTGTGCTAGCCCTCGATCCATGACTGGGCCCGGACATCACGCGAGCGGGGTGATCACGACCCTGCTGTTTCTGGTGCTCGCGCTGGCGCTTGTTCTGGGTGGCGCGGCGGTGCTCGGCTTCCTGTTCGTGACCAATTTCATGACCGTTGTCGCGCTGGCCCTCGTGCTGGTCGTGGCGGGGCTTCTCCGGTGGAGCCGGAGGCGGCGGCGAGACGGCCCCGAGCGCTGGTGACCCCCCGATTCGGCCCGCGCTCCCTTTGAGTTGCCTCGACAGGGGGCGATGGCTATGATCCGCCGCCCTGAAACCGGGGATTTCAAGCCCTCTCCGACCCTCCAGCCCACGCCGAGACATTCCATGAGCACCGATCAGGACGTCCTCTTCGAACCCGTTTCCTCCAGCCTCGACATGGCGGGCCTGGAAGACGGCATTCTGGAGGATTGGAAGAGCGCGCACACGGTCGAGCAGGCCTTCGCCGAAAACGCTCAGCGCGCCGAGTCCTTCGTGTTCTACGAGGGTCCCCCGACCGCTAACGGGAAGCCGGGCATCCATCACGTCTCGGCGCGGGCGGTGAAGGATCTCTACTGCCGCTATAATTTCATGAAAGGCTACGCGGTCGACCGCCGGGCCGGGTGGGACACCCACGGCCTGCCGGTCGAGGTGCAGGTGGAGAAGCAGATCGGCTCCACCGGCAAGAAGGACATCGAGGCCTATGGGGTCGCAGAATTCAACAAACTGTGCCGGGAGTCGGTGTTCACCCATATCGGCGACTGGAAGCAGCTGACCGAGCGGATGGGATTCTGGGTCGATTTCGACCGGGCCTACATCACCTACAAGAACGAGTACATCGAGACGGAATGGTGGATTCTGAAGAACTTCTGGGAGCGCGGCCTGCTGACCCAGAACTTCAAGACCACCATGCACTGCCCGCGCTGCAACACCTCGCTCTCGGACCATGAGGTCAGCCAGGGCATGAAGGAGGATGTGGACGACCCGTCGATCTACGTGAAGTTCCGGGCCGATACCGAAAGTCTGGTCGGCAAAGGGGTGATCGACGCCACCGAGACCCGCCCGGTATTCTTCGTGATCTGGACCACCACACCCTGGACCATCGCCGCCAACGTGGCGATCGCGCTGGCGGGCGACGCCACCTACGTGCTGGCCCAGCAACTGGACGAAGACGGCAGCCCGGTCGACCCCGACGAGTTGCTGATCGTGGCCGAAGCTCTGCTCGACTCCGTCTTCGGCGAAGACCGCTGGCGGGTGGTCAGGAAAGCTTCCGCGCAAGAGCTGACGGGCGCGACCTATCAGCCCTGTCTCGAAGGCCGGGTCGAAAGCGAAGGCACATCCAACATCGTCCTGATCGACGAGATCGTGGAGATCAGCGACGGCACAGGCCTCGTCCACATCGCCCCGGCCTATGGCGACCTGGAGATCGGCCAGCGCCACGGCCTGGCCCTGAACCATTCGGTCGATCCGGACGGCACCGTGGTCCCCGAAGTTCGGGTTCCGGGCAGCGCCGAGCCTGCCGAGTTCGTCAGCATGTTCTTCAAGACCGCCGACAAACAGATCATCAAACACCTGAAACAGCGCGGCCTGATGCTCCGCTCCGGTCGGGTCAGCCACGCCTATCCCCATTGCTGGCGCGACGACAGCCCTTTGCTTTTCCTCGCGAAATCGGCCTGGTATGTCAGGACATCGGCGCTGAAGGACCGACTGGTCTCGAACAACAAGAAGATCAACTGGCATCCGCAGCACGTGCGGGACGGCCGGTTCGGCCGTTGGCTCGAGGGCAATATCGACTGGGCGCTCAGCCGGGAGCGGTATTGGGGCACCCCGTTGCCGATCTGGCAGACCGAGGACGGCGACAGCCTGTGCATCGGTTCGGTCGCGGAACTCTCGGAACTGGTCGGCCGCGACCTGACCGATCTGGATCTGCACCGGCCCTATGTGGACGACATCACCTTCGAGAAGGACGGCAAGACCTGGCACCGCACGCCGGAGACCGTCGATGTCTGGTTCGACAGCGGGGCGATGCCCTATGCCCAATGGCACTATCCGTTCGAGAATCAGGCCGCGTTCGAGGGACAGTTCCCGGCCGACTATATCTGCGAGGGCATGGATCAGACCCGCGGCTGGTTCTACTCGCTGCACGCGATCGGCACGCTGCTGACATTCGAGGGCAATGACGAGGTCCCGGCCGGCCCGCTGGCCCATCTCGGAGGCGATCAGGGCGCGTTCAAGAACGTCGTGTCACTGGGCCTGGTGAACGATGCCGAAAACAAGAAGATGTCGAAGTCGCGCGGCAATATCGTCGACCCCTGGGCGATGATCGCGAAATACGGCGTCGATCCGCTGCGCTGGTACTTCCTGACCACGCCGCACGGCGCCAACACGCCCTTCAGCGAGGCCGACCTGAGCCTGGTGCTGCGCAGCACCTTCCTGCCGCTCTGGAACGTGTACAGCTTCTTCGTCACCTACGCGAACATCGACAAGCCGGATCTGAGCGCTGCCGCCGCCGCCGCGCGTCCGATGGCCTCCCGCCCGGAAATCGACCGCTGGCTCGATGCCAAATGCCAGAAGCTGATCACAACCGTGACCGACGCGATGGACCGCTACGAAGTTTCCACCGCCATCAAGGCGATGGATCAGTTCGTCGATCGGGAATTGTCGAACTGGTATGTCCGGCGCTGCCGGGAGCGATTCTGGGGCCGAACCGGAGCCGAGGATGCCGCCTGCGCCTACCTGACCCTCTACGACGTGCTGGTCACCATGGCGAAGCTGATCGCGCCGATCGCACCGTTCTTCTCCGAATCGCTGTACGGGAATCTGACCAAGGACCAGACCGACGCGGCGGCTTCGGTCCATATGGCCGATTGGCCGACCGCCCGCGGCGGGGTTGTCGAGCAGGATCTGATCGACGCGATGGAGGTGGTCCTGCGCATCTCCTCGCTCGGCCGGACCGCGCGCACAAAGGCCGGGGTGAAGATCCGGCAACCGCTCGCCCGTCTGCTGGTCCGGGTGGCACAGCCGTCGGAACGGGCGGTGATCGAGAAGTACAAGGCGATCATCCAGGAAGAGCTCAACATCAACGCAATCGAGTTCATCGCCCGCGAGGACGAGAGCGCCTACTTCTCGTACAGCCTGCGTCCCAACCTTCCGGTCGTGGGCAAGCGGCTGGGCAAGCGGATCCCGCTGATCCGCCAGCAGTTGGCGGATCCCGCCGTGGTTCAGAAGGCGGTCGCCGCGATCCTCGCCGAGCAGCCGGTGATGATCGAGCTGGACGGGGTCGAGGAGACCTTCACCGCGGACGACTTCCTGCTGGACGTGGAAAGCGGCGGCGACTTCGCGGCCACCAACGACGCCGATTATTTCGTGGCCCTCGATCTGGAGCTGACACCGGCCCTGATCGAGGAGGGTCGAGTGCGCGAATTGATCCGCCATGTGCAGGAGCTGCGGAAGAAGGCCGGTCTCGCCATCACCGACCGGATCACCCTCGGCATCGGCATCGGCGATCTGTTCGACCTGAACGACACTGTCCGCGCTCGGCTGTCCGAAGCCCTGCTGGCACCCACCATCCAGACCGACGAGGTCCCAGACGCCCTCACGCGCGAAATCGTGCAGATCGACGAGACCGACGTAGTGGTCACCTTGGCGAAGTCGACCTGACCGAACACCCAGCCGAAGGGAGCAAAGGCCCCAGATGACCGGACCAAGCACCTCCCAGCAGCCCGATTGGCGTGAGGCCATCGCCCTTTATTCTGAGGGACGCGACAACGATCTTCTGGGTTATCTCGGCCGCGTGTCCATGGAGAAGAGGTCCGACCGCGTTGTCGCGGGCTTTCTTCGAGGCTGCCTGAACCACCGCAGAGGCCAAGCGAGGCTGGCCCATCAGGCGTGGCTGGGAGCGGACCTTGAGGACTACGAAAAAGTTCTCACCCGGTTTACGCCAGAACCGAAGGTCTGTTTGGCGTTTGCCCGCCAAATGCTCGGTTACCGGGGGGGCGACGAGACCCGTAGGACAATCCTGCTGGCGACAGCGCCGAAGTCGGGTTCGACCTTTGTCGAACTCATTCTGGGCCGCCTGCTCGGTCTCGGTCGGACCTCAGTATCGCCCCGGACCGGAGACCAATGGACCTTCGAGCTCCACGATATGCTGGAAGGGTTGAAAAACAACGATATTCTGAAAACCCACGACCAACGCTCGGTCCGCCTTCATGCGATAGTCAATCTATTTCGCCTGCGTCCGGTGGTCTTGGTCCGGAACATCTTCGATAGCCTGATCAGCCTGCACCATCACTCCAGAGACGACCAGCTTCCCGAGACGGTCACCGGGCTTTCGGCGGAGGACGCCTTCTGGCTGACGGTGTATCGAGCGGCTCCACGATATGTCGACTTCTTCGCCAGTTGGACTGCGGCCGCCCGTACTTCGGACAGCGTGCTCATCCTGGACTACGAGACCAACAAGCAGGACTGGGTGGCGGCAATCGAAAGGATTTGCGCGCACCTCCGCTTGAATGTCAGCGCGGACGCCATTCACGCGGCAGTCGTCAAGGCCGAAGAAGAGCGGCTGACGAATCCGTTCTCAGCCAGGTTCCGCTCCGGCCGATCGAACCAGACCGACGCGCTGAGCGGAGACGTTCACGACTTTGTCCGTCGGCTGTACCGCCGATATCCCGATGTCGATTTCAGGTCCATAGATCCGGGCTGGTCGCCGCCGTCGTGATGCGGTGGCCCGGACACTTGAACCGCGCCGGGCCGTCGCCAAATTGCGCACTACAATTTCATGATGTGCGAGGTGGCGTGCGGTGAACGCGTTCAAGACCGGGATCCTTTTGGCGGCCATGACCGGGCTGTTCCTGGCCGCCGGCTATGCGATGGGCGGCGAAGGCGGTCTCTTGATCGCGCTCATCGTTGCCTTGGGCATGAACGGGATCGCCTACTGGAATTCCGACAGGATCATCCTGTCGATGTACAAGGCCCGCGAGGTCGGTCCGACCGACCTGCCCTGGTTCCACCAGATGGTCGAGCAGTTGGCCCGACGGGCGGATCTGCCGATGCCCAAGGTCTATGTCATCGATCAGGAGCAGCCGAACGCATTCGCGACCGGCCGAAATCCGGAGAACGCCGCCGTCGCTGCCACCACCGGTCTGCTCAAGCGTCTGAGCCATGAGGAGATCGCGGGCGTGATGGCGCATGAGCTGGCCCATGTGAAAAATCGCGACACCTTGATCTCGACCATTACCGCCACCCTGGCCGGCGCGATTTCGATGCTGGCGAATTTCGCGATGTTCAGCTCGATGTTCGGCGGCAATCGGAACAACCCGATGGGCGCGATCGGTGCCATCGCGATGATGATCCTCGCCCCGTTGGCGGCCGCCCTGGTGCAGATGGCGATCAGCCGGGCGCGGGAATACGAGGCCGACCGGATGGGGGCCGAGATCTGCGGCCGACCGCTGTGGCTGGCCTCCGCCCTCGAGAGCCTCGAGCGCAATTCGCGGGCGATCGACAACAATTTCGCTGAAAAGAATCCCGCCACCGCCCATATGTTCATTATCAACCCGTTGCACGTCCACGCGGTGGATGGACTGTTTTCCACCCATCCGGCCACCGCGAACCGCGTGGCAGCACTTCGGGCCATGGCAGGACAGGGCTCCGGACCCGCATCGCGCGGGCCCTGGGGCTGATCGCAACAGAGAAATCGTTAACGCCGGCACCGAATGGCCTTTACGGGCACGGGCCCGGCATGGTGAAACCCGCGTTATGAACACCTCAAAGACATCGCCCTCCGCCAAGCCGGCCGGAACCAAGGCCGCCGCCTCCAAGGCCGTGTCCGCCTCCCGCAGCGTGGCCTACGATCTGCTGCGCGCGGTTCTGTCGAAACGCACGCCTTTGGACGAGGCACTGGCGGCCCATGACGGACTGGCAAAACTTCCGGAGCGCGACCGCGGCTTCACCCGCATGCTGGTGGGCACGACCCTGCGGCGCCTCGGCCAGATCGACAAGATGCTGGACCGCTGCATGAGCAAGCCGCTGCCGCGCAAAGCCGAGTCCATGCGCGAGGTGCTGCGGATGGCGGTGGCGGAACTGGTGTTTCTGGGCGTCGCCCCGCACGCGGCGGTCGACAGTGCTGTGACCCTGATCCGATCGCGCGGCTACGAAGGCATCACCGGGCTCGCGAACGCGGTTCTGCACAAGATCGCGCGGGAAGGCACCGGCTGGCTGCAGAACATGGACGCCCGCGACGCGCTGCCGGATTGGCTGGCCGCGCGCTGGGTCGCGGCCTATGGGGCGGACACCGCCAATGCGATGGCCGAGGCGTGTCAACTCGAGCCAACCTTGGATCTCTCGGTCAAAACCGATCCCGAGGGCTGGGCCAAAAAACTGGAGGCCAAGCTCCTGTCGACCGGGACCCTGCGGCGCGGCTTCGACGGGCCGATCGAGCGTCTGGCCGGGTTCGCCGAGGGGGCATGGTGGGTGCAGGATCTGGCGGCGGCACTGCCGGTCAAACTGCTTGGAGATGTCTCCGGCAAAATCGTGTTCGATCTGTGCTGTGCGCCCGGCGGCAAGACCGCGCAGCTGGTGGCAGGTGGAGGCGAAGTGATTGCGGTTGACCGTCTGGCCGCCCGTCTGCGTCGGACCGAGCGCAATCTGACCCGCCTGGGCTTGGCCGCCTCGACGGTCGAAGCCGATGTCACCACCTGGAGGGCGCCGGGTCAGGCGGACGCGATTCTGCTTGATGCCCCCTGCAGCTCGACCGGAACCATCCGTCGGCATCCGGACGTCCCGTGGCTGAAGGCGACCGTGGATATCGACTCGCTCGCCAAACTTCAGGACCGGCTGCTTGACGCGGCGGTGAAGCTGCTGAAGCCGGGTGGCATCCTGGTGTACTGCGTCTGCTCGCTGGAGCCGGAAGAGGGTGAGGCTCGTGCCGCTGCTCTGCTGGACCGGCACAAGGATCTCACCCGGAAACCGGTCACGGCAGCCGAGATCGGTGGCTTCGCGGACCTGATCACGCCGGACGGCGACCTCCGCAGCCGGCCCGACCTGCTGGCGGCTCATGGCGGACTCGACGGTTTCTTCGCGACCCGGGTGGTTAAGTCCGGCTAGTCTGGAGCTTGTGAGGGGCCGCAGGGACAAGGCGTGCTTGAAGGGTTTACCGCAACCTGATAACGACCCTGCTATGACCCGTGACATCCTCATCGCACCGTCGATTCTGTCGGCCGACTTCGCAGCGCTCGGCGCAGAGGTGCGGGCGATCGATGCCGCCGGCGCCGACTATATCCATGTCGACGTGATGGACGGCCATTTCGTGCCGAACATCACGATCGGACCGGGCGTGGTGAAGGCCCTGCGGCCGCACACCGAGAAAGTGTTCGACGTTCACCTGATGATTTCACCGGTGGACCTGTTCATTGAGGATTTCGTGACCGCGGGCGCGGACATCGTCACGATTCATCCTGAAGCCGGCGCCCATGTGCACCGGACGCTGCAGCTGATCAAGGCCCTGGGCGCCAAGGCCGGGATATCCCTCAACCCCGGAACACCGATCGACGTGGTCGACCAGGTGATCGATCTGGTCGATCTGATTCTCGTCATGACGGTCAATCCGGGCTTCGGCGGACAGGCCTTCATCGCCAGCCAGCTTCCCAAGATCGAGGCCCTCCGCACGCGGATCGACGCCTCCGGACGGGACATCCGGCTGGAGGTCGATGGCGGCGTCAACGTGGAGACGGCGCAGCAGGCGATCGCGGCCGGTGCCGACGTTCTTGTGGCCGGTACGGCCACCTTCACCGGCGGACCGGATCGCTATGCCGAGAACATCCGCCGGCTGAGGACGGGACCCTGATCGGAGCGGCGGGATGAGCGGATCGGAAGGCGGTCTCGGACGCCGACTTCGAGAAGCCTGGTATGGCTCACCCCTCCATTCCTGGCGCATTTCCGGACACGCGCCGGACACCCTTGCGGTCCCGGTCGGCGATGCCTGGCCGGGGGATTCCGATGCCGGGCGCGGTATTCTGGAGGGGATGTTCCCGGTCAACGGCCAGTCGATCCAGGCCGGCGCCAACCCCTGGACCGCAGACCATCTGCCACCAGCCATCACCCTCGGGCTGCACCGTTTCGACTGGCTGCGGGACCTGCGGGACCTGGGCGGGGATGCCGCCCGGCTGCGGGCGCGCGACCTGGTCACCTCCTGGCTTCAGACTCAGCAGCACTGGAGCCGACACGCCTGGCGGGCCGATATCCTGGGCACCCGTCTGGCAGCCTGGATCGGCACCTATGCGTTCTTCGCCGATTCGGCCGACGACGCCTTTCGCGCGGCGCTGCTGGGCAGCGTGGCCAAACAGCTGCGGCACCTGCTGCACGCGCTCGGCAGCGGGCCGGAGGGGGCGGGGCGGATCGAGGCGCTGAAAGGCGGTGTCATCGCGACCGTCGCGCTGGGCGAGCCCCGCGACCGGCTGGACAGCCTGATGAGCCGGTTGGACTCGACAATACGGGTGCAGATTCTGCCCGATGGCGGCCATGTCTCGCGCGCCCCGCAGCTTCAGGTTCGGGTCCTGGCCGCTCTGGTGGATATTCGGTCGGCCCTGCGCGCCGGCGGCCTCCCCGACACACCAAATCTGGACGACACGATCCAGCGCATGACAGGGGTACTTCGCATGCTGCGGCACGGCGACGGGGGTCTGGCCCTGTTCAACGGCGCGATCGAAGACGGGATCTGGGGCACCGACGCGCTGCTGGCGCGCACGGAGAGCAAATCCAAAGCCCTGACCAGTACGCCGCAATTCGGCTTCGAGCGGATGGCGGCCGGACGCATGATACTGATCGCGGATTGCGGCGCACCGAGCAGCCATGACCGGTTCGCACATGCCGGAACCCTGGGCTTCGAGCTCTCGGTCGGAAAGCAACGCCTGATCGTAAATTGCGGCTCGGCCCCGTCGGAGCCGCGCTGGGATGGCGCGTTGCGGGCGTCGGCGGCCCACTCCACCCTGACCATCGACGACACGAACTCCTCCGAAATACGGGACGACGGCAGCGTCGGCCGCAGACCGGGCGAGATCCGGACCGAGCGCTGGGACGCGGACGGAGCCGCCTGGCTGGAAGCCGAGCATGACGGCTATACGGCTGTGTTCGGCCTGTCCCATCGTCGCAGGATTTACATGGCGCCGGGCGGCGACGACGTGCGCGGCGAGGATCTGCTGAGTTATTCGGGTGCGCCGGGCGACAAGCCCAGCGTCGCGGTGGCCCGGTTCCATCTGCATCCCCGAATCGCCGCCTCCATCGTGCAGAACGGATCGGCGGTCCTGATCCGGACGACGACGGGCGCAGGTTGGCGGTTTCGGGCGTCCGGCGGTGATCTCGATCTGACGGACAGCGTCTATTTCGGCCAGGGCGGGCAGATGCAGCGCACCAAGCAGATCACCCTGACCATCTCCCTTTCCGAGATCCGCGAGGCCGGGTCGGTCTCGGCCAAATGGGCATTGCGGCGCGAGGACAAACGCGGCGGTTCCGCGTGACCCGCTCGATCCGCCACAAGCCGCGTCCATGACGGCGTTCTCCCAAATTCCGCTGGCGGTGCTCACGGTGGTGGCGGCCGCGTTCCTGGTCGGGCTGGCGGCGACGCGGCTGGCGATTCCGGTGCTGACACGACGGGTTCTGGACGTTCCAAACGACCGCTCAAGTCACACAACCCCAACTCCACGCGGCGGTGGGTTGGGCGTCATGGCCGGGGTCCTGGTCGGATGGGCGGGCGGGATCCTGCTGTATCCAGAGACCTCGCAGGCGACCGCAGTCGCTCTCTTGGCGGCACTCCTCCTGATGATTGTCTCGTTTCTTGACGATCTGAAACCGCGCCCGGCCTCAATGCGTCTCCTCGCGCAGATTGCCGCCGTGGCGATCGGGCTCTACGCGCTGGGGCACGGGGCCTTTCGAGACCTGCTGCCTGGCCCGGTCGATCTCGCGCTGACCGGGTTCCTGTGGCTTTGGTTTCTGAATCTGTTCAATTTCATGGACGGAATCGACGGACTCGCCGGAGGAGAAGGAGTCTCGGTGGGATTTGGCCTCGGACTGGCCGCCGTGCTCGGCTTTGCCCCCGCCGACATCCTGCCGCTCAGCTGGAGCATCGCGGTGGCCGCTTTGGGGTTTCTGATCTGGAACTGGCACCCGGCAAAGATCTTCATGGGCGATGTGGGCAGCGTCCCGCTCGGCTATCTCTTGGGATTTCTGCTGATCCGCGTCGCGACAGCCGAGACCGAGATCACGGCGCCCCATGCGGGTCTGGCAATTGCGCTGATTCTGCCGCTCTATTTCGTGATGGATGCCTCAATCACCCTGATCCGGCGCCTGCTGCGCGGCGAGAAACCGACCGAGGCGCATCGGGAGCATGTGTACCAACGTGCCGTGATCGCGGGACAGAGTCACGGGGCGGTCACGGCAAGAATCCTGATTCTCAATGCTCTTCTGGTGATGCTGGCGGTGCTGGCCGCGCCACTCCTGCCGGTTCCGGCGCTTGCCGTGGCCGTGATCCTCGTTCTGGTCGGGTTCAGGATCCTGCTGGCACCGGAACGGGTCAAGGATCCGGAGAGCCCGTCATGAAAAGCCGCGCGCTCCGCCGCTCCGCCCTGATCTATCTCCACGATCTGGTACTTTGCGCGGCTTCGTTCCTGATATCGCTCTATCTGCGGCTGGGGGATCTGCTGTTCGATTGGCCCGCACAGGTGGTCGAACTCGGGCTGACCGTATTCACCGCCACCGCCGCCGCGGTGCTGCTGGTGGTCCGGCTCGACACCTCGGTCTGGCGCTACACGTCGATCGGCGATCTGATCCGCATCCTGCGGGTGGTCGCGATCATCGTCGCCGCGTTCCTTGCCATCCAGTTTGTGTTCACCCGCCTGGACGATTTCCCGCGCTCGTTCCTGTTCTACGAAGTCGTGGTGCTGACGGTGATGCTGGCTCTGCCGCGCGTGGCCTACCGGTTTATCAAGGACGGCACGCTGTCGGCCCTGTTCGAGCGGAGCAAGGATCGGGTTCCGGTTCTGCTCGTCGGTGCCGGCGACGGCAGCGACATGTTCATCCGCGAGATGGAGCGGGACCGCGACGCGCCCTATCGCATCGTCGGCATTCTGGACGATCGGGACTCCCGCACCGGACGCCGCATTCGGGGCGTGTCCGTTTTGGGGGGGCTCGATGATCTCCCGCGCATTGTCGACCGGCTGGCCGGCGCCGGGCTGAAGCCCCAGCGGATCGTCATCACCCGCGCGCAGATCGACGGGGCGGTCGTGGCCGATCTGTTCGAAGCCGGCGAGGCGCTCGGCATTCCGGTCAGCCGGATGCCTCGGGTGTCCGCCCTGCAGGCCGCCAATGCCGAGCCGGTGCAATTGCGGCCGATCGCGGTCGAGGATGTGCTGGGCCGCCCCCAGGCCACACTGAACCGGCCGTCCATGGCGCGGCTGATCCATGGGCGCCGGGTTCTGATCACCGGGGCGGGCGGTACCATCGGCTCAGAGCTGACCCGACAGATCGCCGGGCTGGGCCCGTCCCGGCTCGCCCTGGTCGAACAGTCCGAATACGCGCTCTACCAGATCGATCTCGAAATCCGGGAGCGGTATCCGGAGCTCGACCGGGCCGCCCTGATCGGCGA
The DNA here is from genome assembly GCA_024742605.1 of Alphaproteobacteria bacterium. Taxonomy (GTDB): domain Bacteria; phylum Pseudomonadota; class Alphaproteobacteria; order Thalassobaculales; family Thalassobaculaceae; genus JANSYC01. The sequence continues at coordinate 41,639 of JANSYC010000017.1, forward strand.
CGTCCGGGACCGGGCACGGGTCGCGGAGTTCATGGCCGAGGAGCAACCGGACCTGGTGTTCCACGCCGCCGCCCTGAAACATGTGCCCTTGATGGAGGCCAATCCGGTCGACGCGGTGCTGACAAATGCCATCGGCTCCCGGATCGTGGCGGACGCCGCGCAGGCGGTCGGTGCGTCGGCGGTGGTGCTGATCTCGACCGACAAGGCGGTGAATCCGACCAATGTTATGGGCGCGACCAAACGTCTGGCGGAGGCCTATTGCCAGGCCTTGGATCTGCAGGGCAGCGGCGCCAATTCCGCCGCCTGGTTCGTGACCACACGATTCGGCAACGTCCTGGGCTCGACCGGCTCGGTGGTGCCGCTGTTCCAGCGGCAGCTGGCCCGCGGCGGGCCGCTGACCGTGACGCATCCGGACATGACCCGGTATTTCATGACGGTCCGGGAGGCGGTGGAACTGGTGCTGCAGGCGGCGGCGCTGGAGACCGGCGCACTGGAGGGATCCGAGGCGACCGCCCGCGGCGGCATCACGGTCCTGGACATGGGCGAGCCGGTGAAGATCGTCGATCTCGCGCGTCAGATGATCCGGCTTGCCGGACTGGAACCGGACACCGATATCCGGATCGAGTTCACCGGGCTGCGGCCGGGCGAGAAGCTCTACGAGGAGCTGTTTCACGACTCCGAGGCCCTGACCCCGACGGCGATCCCAGCCATCCGGCATGCCCAGCCGCGCACCCAGGATATCGCCGCCCTGATCGATGGGCTCGACCGGCTGGAGGCAGCCGCCCGCGCCCGCGACGCGGCGGCGACCGTCCGGATATTGAGCGAACTGGTACCGGAATACGACCCGACCTCCAACGGCGGGTGAGAGCTCTCTCGCCCGCCGCCCGATCACAGAAGATCATTTCGGCAACCGATTGCAGGCGCTCACGACGGCCTTGACCGGCGCCATGGTGATGTCGGTGTCGATGCCGACGCCGAACACGCTCTCGCCGTGCTCATCCGGAGCGGTCAGTTCAATGTACGCGGCGGCTTCGGCATCGGAACCCATGGAGCGTGTGTGCTCCGAATAGTCCTTCAGCCGGAACGCCAGACCGAACGCATCGCGCATCGCGTTCGAGAACGCATTCACCGGACCGTTGCCCTGCGCCTTCAGGGTGTGAACCTCGCCCTTGCGCTTCACCTGGGCCACGATCTCGACCACCTTGTTCGAGCCCGGCACCCGGTCGGCCTTGAACTCGATCAGATCGAACTCGCCCTCCGGCTGGGTCACGTATTCGGTTTCAAACGCGTTCCAGATCTCGGCCGAGTTTATCTCCTTGCTGGAGGCGTCCGTGATCCGTTGAATCACCTGGCTGAACTGGGCCTGCCACTGCTTCGGCAGCCGGATCTGGTGATCTGTGTCGAGGATATAGGCGATGCCGCCCTTCCCGGATTGGGAATTCACCCGGATGATGGCCTCGTAGTTCCGACCGATATCCGCCGGGTCGATCGGCAGATAGGGCACCTCCCACATGCCCTTGTTGCTCTCCTTGATCGCCTTCATGCCCTTGTTGATGGCGTCCTGATGCGAGCCCGAGAAGGCCGTGTGCACCAGTTCGCCCGCATAGGGATGGCGCGGGTGGATCGGCAGCTGGTTGCAGTATTCCGCCGTCTCCATCAGTCCGTTGATGTCGGAGAAGTCCAGGGCCGGATCAACACCCTGGGTCATCAGATTCAGGCCGAGGGTCACGATGTCCACATTGCCGGTCCGCTCGCCATTGCCGAACAGGGTGCCCTCGATCCGGTCCGCACCCGCCATCAGCGACATCTCGGCCGCGGCGACCCCGGTGCCCCGGTCGTTATGCGGGTGGATCGACAGGATCATCCGGTCGCGCCGGGTGAAGTGCCGGTGCATCCATTCGATCTGGTCGGCGAAGACGTTCGGCGTCGACATCTCGACGGTCGACGGCAGGTTGATGATGATCTTGGTGTCGATCGCCGGCATCCAGACATCCATCACCGCCTCGCAGACCTCCAGCGCGTAGTCCAGCTCGGTTCCGGTGAAGCTCTCCGGAGAGTACTGCAGCTGAACATTGCTGCCCTTCAGCATGCCCAGCCGGTCCTTGACCATGTTCGCCCCATCGACGGCGATCTGCTTCACCCCCGCCTGGTCCTCCTGGAACACCACCCGGCGCTGCAGTTCCGAGGTCGAGTTGTACAGATGGATAATCACGTTCTTGGCGCCGGCGACACTCTCGAAGGTGCGCTGGATCAAATGCTCCCGGCATTGGGTCAGCACCTGGATGGTGACGTCGTCGGGGATGTGGCCGCCCTCGATCAGCTCGCGGACGAAGTTGAAATCGGTGTCGGAGGCCGAGGGGAAGCCGACCTCGATCTCCTTGAAGCCCATGCCGATCAGCGTGCGGAACATGCGCATCTTGCGCGGGCCGTCCATCGGGTCGACCAGGGCCTGATTGCCATCGCGCAGATCCACCGAACACCAGATCGGCGCTTTGTCGATCACGGTGTTCGGCCAGGTCCGGTCTGTCAGACCGACCGTCGGATAGGTCGCGTATTTTCGGGCCGACCGGGCGCTGGCGCGGGCGGATTGATTGGCGGCGGTCATTGCGGGCATCTGTCGTTTCCTCGTTCACAGGCACCGTGGCGGTTGGCTCTTCGGTGCATCAGTCGTCTTTTACGAAATGGCGTGGCGGTATTCGCACTGGCGCGCGACGACACAATCGACCGCCCTGCGCATGGCACGGGCCGCATCAATGTCATCGATTTTCGAGATGTCTCTGGTGTGGCCGAACATGGCGGCGTGTGACCCTGGTACCCAAAAAAAACGCGCGGCGAACGCAAACGTCCCGGTCTCTCAGCGGAGAGCCGGGCCAGTAAGTCGGAGCGCAAGCGTTTCGATCGGGTATGTCATAACGCTCCGAGTTAAACCGCGAAGCCCCGGCGCCGTCAACCGCGAAGTCGTCACGAGGCCCAACGTCCTGCCCCGCTTGTGTCCTGCGGTTGGGATTGTGCATGCTTCGCCCTCAACAATTAGAACGGATCGGGAGGCAGGTATGGCGCGGTTGCAGGACAAGGTGGTGGTGATCACGGGCGGAGCGTCCGGGATCGGCAAGGCATCGGTCGCGCTGTTCGCGAAGGAAGGGGCGAAGGTCGTCTTCGGCGACGTGAAAGCCGCCGACGGCAGAGCCTTCGAGGCCGAGATGACCGGTACCGGACATGCCGTCCGGTTCGTCGAGACCGACGTCTCGAAGGAAGCGGATGTGAAACGGCTGATCGACACCGCCGTCGAGGCCTTCGGGCGTCTGGATGTGCTCTACAACAATGCCGGCGGGGCCACCGGCAAGGACGGAAAGGTCACGGATATGCCGCTGGACGAATTCTGGCGCACCATCTCGGTCGATCTGTTCGGCACCTTCCTGGGCTGCCGATTCGCGATTCCGCATATGGAGAAGACCGGCGGCGGCTCGATCATCAACACCACCTCGATCCGCGCCCTGACCGGGACCGCCGGAGCCGATGCCTATTCCTCGGCCAAGGGCGGCATCATCGCCCTGACCCAGGCCTTGGCCATGCAATGGCACACATCCGGGATTCGGGTGAACGCGATCGGCCCGGGCATGGTGCTGACCGAACGGGTGAAATCGATCCTGGATCCGGAGACCAATCCGATCGCCAAGAAATCCCTGATGGGACCGATGGAGCCGGACGACATCGCCTATCTGGCGCTGTATCTGGCGAGCGACGAGAGCAAACGGATCACCGGTGCGATCTATCCGGCGGAAAGCGGCGCGAGCGCGCACTGAACGGTTCCATCTCACAACGCCCTCGACCCGGATCGGTCGATCGGCGACCATCGGCTATCGAACCCAGCTGGAGCACGCGCATGTCCTCCCTCGCCGAAGCCCCTCCCGCACCTGCCCTCGACGGGGATGCCCCGATCGTCGCCGAGACCACCGCCCAGGCGCGGGCACGGTTCTTCAATTCCGGTAATGCCTTCAATCTGAAAATGCCCAAGGTCCCTCGGGCCCGGTTCGATGCGGCCCGGGATGCGGCGACGGCGGAACAAGCGGCGACCGGCCTGTATCCGATGGACCAGTCCGCCGCGATCGGCTGCCCGTTCCCCGCCACCACCCCCTTGGTCCTGGCCCGCTATCTGCGGATCGCGGCGGGCGACAGTCTCGCGACCCGGTTCACCGCAAGCGGCGAGGTGCTCTACGTGATCTCCGGCGCCGGTCGGACCCAGATCTCGGGGGAGACGATGGCCTGGGGGCCCGGCGACGTGATGGTCCTGCCGGGCGGGCAGAACCCGGTCCACAAAGCTGCTGAGGACAGCCCCGCCGTCCTGTGGTGCGTCACCAATGAGCCGGCACTGGCGTTCGAGCATCTGGCGCCGCCCGCGCCCGGAGATGCCGCCGTCGATCCGGTGCACTACACTGCCGCCGAGATCGAGCGGCAGGTCGATGTGCTGACCTCCCTGCCGGAGGCCGAGGGCCAGGCCGGGGTCGCGCTGATCTTCTCCTCCGAGCGGACCGCCGACAGCCGCAACGCCATGCCCTCGCTGACCCTGGCGATGAACACGCTGGAGCCGGGAACCCGTCAGCGCGCCCATGTGCACAATGCCGCCGCCATCACTTTGGCGATCGAGGGCGACGGCTGCTTCTCAATGATTGACGGGGAGCGGATCACCTGGTCTCAATACGCCACCATGATCACGCCGCCGGCCGAGGTGCACAGTCACCACAATGCCGGTCCGGCACCCGCGCGCTTTCTGATCGTGCAGGACGGGGGCTGGCACTATCACGCCCGCACCATGGGCTTCGCCTTCCGGGAGTAGCCCATGCCCTTGGTGGTGAACGAGACGAGCCGCCGGGCCGAGCGGGCCGACCGGCTGAATCTGCCGGAGCGGATGGCGCTGGACGGGCTGGTGCTGCGACGGCTGCGGATCGGTGACGAGGACGCGATCTTCGAGACCTACGCGGCGGATCCCGACGTGTGCCGCTGGCTCGGCATCAAGCGGCTGCCGAATGTTGAGAACGCCCGCGGCTTCGTCCTCCGCATGCAGGAGGCCTGGGAGAGCGGCTCGGAATACGCCTACGCGATGGTCGAGACCGACGACCGTCTTTTCGGCGTGATCAGCGTCCGCATCGACATCACGACCGGCACCTTCGGCTATGTTCTGGCGCGGAGTCATTGGGGACACGGCCATGCCTCGCGGGCGCTCTCCGCCCTTGCGGATCTGGTGCTCGACCAGCCGGATATCTGGCGGGTCCAGGCCCATTGCGCGGTCGAGAATCCGGCCTCCGCCCGGGTCATGGAAAAGGCGGGAATGAGTCGGGAAGGCCTGCTGCGCCGATATGTCATCAACCCCAACGTCGCCCTCACGCCCACGGATGCCTATCTCTATGCCAAGGTCCGCGACTGACCCTGCACCCGCTTGCCCAAATGCCGGGCGACTGGTATCCGACGGACGCCATTCTCGAACCCGGAAAGCTCCCATCCCCATGCTGCGCGCGCTTTACGACCGGACCATCAGGGCCTCCGCGCATCCGCATGCCGAGCGGTGGCTGGCGGCGGTGTCCTTCGTAGAGAGCTCGGTCTTCCCGATCCCACCGGACGTGATGCTGATCCCGATGGTGCTGGCCGACCGCGCCCGGGCCTGGCGGATCGCGCTGATCTGCACGGTCGCGAGCGTCCTGGGCGGGGTCCTGGGCTACGCGATAGGGTCCGTGTTCTTCGACCTGATCGGCCAGCCAATCCTCGATTTCTACGGCGCGGACGAGAAGTTTCTGGCCTTTCAGTTGAAGTTCTCCGAATGGGGGGCGTGGGCGGTGTTCTTCGCGGGCATCACCCCCTTCCCCTATAAGGTCATCACCATCGCAAGCGGCTTCGTCCATCTGGACCTGCTGGTCTTCATGGTCTCCTCGGTGCTGGCGCGGGGACTTCGGTTCTTTCTGGTGGCGGGCCTGCTCTGGTATTTCGGCGAGCCGATCCGAGCGTTCATCGAAGCCCATCTGGGTAAGCTGACCATTGTGTTCTTCGTGCTGCTGTTGGGCGGATTTCTGGTGGTGAAATGGCTGATCTGATCGCAAATCCCCTGAGGGCCGGAACAACCCAGCTCATTGCGGCCGGCTCCGCCTTCGCGCTCGCCACTGCCCTGGTCTCCCAGTTCGGCTTCGGCTACGCCCCCTGCGAGCTCTGCATCTGGCAGCGCTGGCCCTATGTGGTCGCCATCGTGCTCGGCATTGTGGGGTGGAAGGTCCGGAACCGCGCGGACGCAACCGCCTTCGTTCTGGTCGCAATCACACTCGCCGTCATGGTCGATGCGGGGATCGCCGGATTCCACGTGGGGGTCGAACAGGGCTGGTGGCAGGGCCTGGCCGGCTGCGGCGCCACGCGCGGCGCGGAGAATCTGGACGATCTGCGGGCCCAGATCATGGCGGCGCCGCTGGTCCGTTGCACCGATGTGGCGATCTCGGTCCTGGGGTTGTCGATGGCGGCCTGGAACGGGCTTTTCGCCGCAGGGCTTGCGTTCCTCGGGCTACGCGCCATCCTCAAAGGGTAGCCGCCGCACAGAGACGGAGATCAGGAATGTCGAAGGCCTCGCCGAAAACCGCGCCCAGCCGGACCGCCGCGGACGCCCTCCCGGGGGATCTCAGCAAGGACGAACTGGTCGACCGGATCATCCGGGTGGATCATGCCGGCGAATTCGGCGCGCAGCGGATCTACGAAGGCCAATTGGCGGTCCTCGGCAAGCGGCGCAGCGCCAAGACCATCCAGCATATGAAGGCGCAGGAAGAGGTCCACCTGGCCGCGTTCGAGGAGATGATCCGCCGCCGCCGGGTCCGGCCGACCGTCCTGCATCCGATCTGGAACATCGCCGGGTTCGCCCTCGGCGCCGGCACCGCGCTGCTGGGCGAGAAGGCGGCGATGGCGTGCACGGTCGCCGTCGAGGAGGTGATCGACGATCACTACCGTCAACAGGCCGAACAGCTCGGCGACGACGAGGCGGAACTGCGCGGGACGATCGAGACCTTTCGAGCCGAGGAGGAAGAGCACCGGGACATCGGCAAGGAGCATGGCGGCGAGCAGGCCGTGGGCTATCCGGTGATGCGGGCAGCCATCCGCGCGGGCTCGCGCGCCGCGATCTGGCTGAGCGAGCGGTTCTGAGGCTCGAAAAACGCTCCTAACCGGATACCCTGGACCCGGTTGCGGTTCTATGAACGGTACGATCTTGACCTGCTAGCGTCAGATTTCGGCGCAAGGCACCCGGATGATGTTGCTTGCGTAGGGGGGCGACCGGCTGGGATCCGGCAGAGCGATCTCGTAGAGCGCAAGCCCGAGCACCGTGTCCACTTCGCCGTCGCGCGACGCCATCGGCAGCAGCAACCGTTCCGCCGAGAAGCTCTGGACGGCGGGCTGCCATTCCGAGAAGCTGCCGTATTGGACAAGCGGCGTTTCGAGGAGCAGCTTCCAGCGCTCCATCAGGATCGGATGGTCGACCTCTCCGACGATTTCCCGCAGGGTCAGCCCCTTGATGCTGCGCCCCCAGTTCTCGTTGATCCGCTCGCCGGCCAACTGACAGACATAGTCGCCCCGCTCCGGCCGGTACTGGTATATCCAGACGAACGCCAAAAGTCGCGGAACATGCAACGGCTCGAAATCATGCCGAAAGGGTACCAACCGGCCACCTCTCGCCTGTTTCCAGGCTTCCAAGAAGTCCAGTATCCGGGGATCGGCCCCTGGGAACCTGGCACTGACGGGATCGGGCATGGGAGACTCACGGTTAATACGGAGCGTTCCAGAGAAAAAGGCGCGTCTGCGACCTCGTCTCAATACTCGAACACGAACTGGTACTGTCCAGGGATATTAAAAGGCCGGGGTGATTTCTGTATAGAGGCCCAAGCTGTCCGGCCCATCATTGGCATCATCGTCCTGCTTGAGCTCGATATCCCAATAGAGATAATCCCGCCAGCTTTCATGCAGGAAGTTGGGCGGAAAGCCCCGCCCCGAATCCTGCAGCTCATAGGCGGTCGGTTGACGCGGGGTGGTGATCGGAATCATGCCGATTTGCTTCGGCATCTGATTCCCCTTCCGCAGATTGCAGACCCCGCACGCGGTGACCACATTTTCCCAGTTGGTCCGGCCGCCGCGCGACCGCGGAATCACGTGATCGAAGGTCAGTTCCTGGGTCGGAAATTTGGTCGCGCAGTATTGGCAGTGAAATCGGTCGCGCAGAAACACGTTGAAGCGGGTGAAGGCCGGCTTGCGCGATTGTGGAACGTATTCCTTCAACGCAATCACGCTGGGCAGCCGCATCTCAAAGCTGGGGCTGCGGACCATCTGGTCGTATTCCGATACGATGTTCACCCGATCCAGGAATACGGCCTTGATCGAATCCTGCCAGGACCAGAGCGAAAGCGGAAAGTAGCTGAGAGGCCGGAAATCGGCGTTGAGAACGAGAGCGGGCGCGTTCTCAGGCCGGCTCACCGCGCCGTCCTCCGCACCAGCGGGCAGGTACTGATCTCCGGAGCGCGTATGGCGCTCCTCAACTCCTGAGCTCGTTCGACATTCGCCATGCGTTCCGACTCCGGGCGCTTTCGTGCGTGTCTACCAAATCCGATTCAGCAGTAAGTCCGCAACATTTTGACCAATTCCAGCCAAGTGTATAGCTAGATGTTGTTACATATTTATTTTTCCAGCAACACTGATCGGTTCCAACCTCAGACTTCCAGGGCCTGCTTCATGAAGGCCAGACCGTTCACAAGCCCCTCATTGTCGATTCCGTGGCCCAGACCGGGTCGGGCGATGGACCCACAGGGAATTCCCACGGTCTCCAGCGCCGCCTTCGCCGCCTCCATCGCCTCGAACGGGACCACGTCGTCATCCTCGCCGTGAATCAGCAGGAAGGGCGGGGTGCTGACCGTATCCGTCCGCAGGCTGCTGCCGTTGACCAGTGCGCCCGAATATCCCAGGACACCGGCAAGCGGCTCGGCCCGTCGCGGGGCAACGTACATCGACATCATCGTACCCTGGCTGAACCCCATGAGCACGATCTTGCCGGCCGGCAGACCGGTGCGCGCCATCTCCGCGTCGATGAAGGCGTCGACCACCGGGCCGGCCTCCGCCACCACCTTTGCCATCACCTCGGGATCCCGGTTCTGCAGGCTGAACCACTGCCGGCCGAACGGTGCCATGTCACAAGGATCGGGGCCGTCCGGGGCGACGAAGGCGACGCCGGGGAGGGCCGGAGAGAGATGCGGTGCGATCCCGATCAGATCGTTTCCATCGGCGCCGACCCCGTGCAGCATGATCACCAAGCCCTGCAGAGGGGTCTCCCCTTCCGGTTCGAATCTCGGTCCCGTCAGCTCCGTCATTGCCAGCCCCTGATCTACATCGACATGCGGGCCGACGTTAGCGGTTGCCCGGCGATCCGTCACCCCACATAACCCAATGCTTGGGCCGAACCGGCCGGACCGGCGGTTCAACTTGACGCCATGGCTACCCCTTGCGAGGCTGAGGTCAGGTTCGGGCAGGCTCTGCCCGCCGACGTCTCTAAAACCAAGACGGCCTGGACGGCGATCCGGGTCTCAAAAGTCATACTCTAGGGGGAACGACCTATGAAGCTGTTGCGCTATGGCCCGCACGGGCAGGAAAAGCCGGGCCTATTGGATGCGGACGGCAAGATCCGGGATCTGAGTGGCGTCGTCGCCGATCTCGACGGTGCCGCGCTCGGAAAGGATCAATTGGCGAAGATCGCCTCCCTGGACCCGTCGAGCCTGCCGCTGGTCTCCGGCACACCGCGCTTTGGCCCCTGCGTCGGCAATCCGGGTAAGATCGTATGCATCGGTTTGAATTATTCCGATCACGCCGCCGAAACCGGCGCCAAGCCGCCGCCGGAGCCGATCGTCTTCATGAAGGCGACCAGTGCGCTGAACGGTCCGAACGACGTGATCCGCATTCCCCGGAAATCGGTCAAGACCGATTGGGAGATCGAACTGGGGGTGGTGATCGGCACCCACGCGAAATACGTGGACGAGAAGGACGCCCTGTCCCATGTCGCCGGCTATTGCGTCGCCAACGACGTCTCCGAGCGCGAGTTCCAGGCGGAGCGGGCAGGACAATGGACCAAGGGCAAGTCCTGCGACACCTTCGGGCCGATCGGACCGTATCTGGTAACCGCCGACGAGGTTCCGGACCCGCAGAATCTGGATATGTTCCTGGATGTGAACGGCAAGCGGATGCAGACCGGAAACACGAAGACCATGATCTTTTCAGTGGCCCACATTGTCCACTACGTCAGCCAGATGTTCTCGCTGCTGCCGGGCGATGTGATCATGACCGGCACCCCGCCAGGCGTCGGACTGGGGATGAAGCCGAACCCGATCTATCTGAAGGATGGGGACGAGATGCACCTGGGGATCGCCGGTATGGGCGAGCAGACCCAGCGCTGCGCCCAGGACGCCTGATCGCCATGACCAGTTTGAAGCTGACAGTCGCCGACTGTCTGCCGGAAGACCGCTCGGCCGCCACCCTGGTGGGCCGGGCGTGGCGTCCGGACACAGCTCCGGCCGGGCCTTCGGTGGTCGCGGTTCGGGGCGACAGGGTGGTGGACATCTCCACCACCTGCGCCACTTCGGCCGACCTGATGGCGCGCCGGGATGCCGCGGCTGTGGTTCGGGAGGCAGAGGGCGAGGATATCGGTGCGCTCGCCGAGCTCGTGGCCAACAGCGCCCATGATGCGCGGGACCCCTCCAAGCCCTGGCTGCTGGCCCCGATCGATCTGCAGGCGGTAAAAGCCTGCGGCGTCACCTTCGCTGAAAGCATGGTCGAGCGGGTGATTGAGGAGAAGGCTAAGGGCGATCCCTCGTCGGCCGATGCCATACGGGCGGACATCGCGCGGGAGATCGGCACCGACCTGTCCGCAATCAAGCCGGGCGGCGAGGAGGCGATACGACTCAAAGCCTCGCTGATCGAGCGGGGCATGTGGTCGCAGTATCTCGAGGTCGGAATCGGCCCGGATGCCGAGGTGTTCACCAAAGCGCCGCCAATGGCTGCGGTCGGTCTGGGGGCCCAGGTCGGTCTGCACGCGATCTCGGATTGGAATAATCCGGAGCCGGAAATCACTCTGGTGATCACCGCCGAGGGCACGATCGTCGGCGCGACGCTCGGCAACGACGTCAATCTGCGGGATGTGGAGGGACGTTCCGCCCTGCTGCTCGGCAAGGCCAAGGACAATAACGGTTCGGCCGCCGTGGGGCCGTTCATCCGGCTGTTCGACGAGACCTTCTCGCTGGACGATGTGCGCGCTGCGGAACTGGACCTGCTGGTCACCGGGACCGACGGCTTCCGGATGGAAGGACGCTCGTCCATGTCGAAAATCAGTCGGGATCCGGCCGATCTGGCAGTCCATGCGATCGGGCCGCACCACCAGTATCCCGACGGGCTGGTCCTGATGACCGGAACCCTGTTCGCGCCCACCAAGGACCGGGACACCCCCGGGGGCGGCTTTACCCATCATGTGGACGATGTGGTCTCGATCCGAACCCCGAAGCTGGGCGCCCTGGTGAACCGGGTCGGCCGTAGTCATGCGATCCCGCCCTGGACCTTCGGGACCGGGGCGCTGATGCGCAACCTCGCCGCTCGAAAGCTGATTTAGGAGACATCGGATGATTACCTACGATTTTAGCGGACGGTCTGCGGTCATCACCGGCGGCGCCCGCGGCATCGGTCTCGCGATCGCCCAGAGGCTGAGCGCGTCGGGCGCATCGGTCAGCCTCTGGGACGCCGACAAGGCGGAGCTCGACAAGGTCGCGGCCGAGTTCCCGGCGGACCGGATCCACACCGCCGTGGTCGACGTGACCAACGATGCCGACACGGACCGCGCGGCGGCCGACGTGGAACGGGAATTCGGTAAGATCGACGTGCTGGTGGCATCGGCCGGAATCACCGGACCGAATGTGCCGGTCTGGGAATACGGTGTGGCCGACTGGCGCAAGGTGATTGATATCGATCTGACCGGCGTGTTTCTGTGCTGCCGTTCTGTGGTGCCCCACATGCGGGCCAAGGGCTATGGCCGGATCGTCAACATCGCCTCGGTCGCCGGCAAGGAAGGCAACCCCAACGCAGCAGCCTATTCAGCGGCCAAGGCCGGGGTGATCGGCCTGACCAAATCGCTCGGCAAGGAGCTGGCGAAGACCGAAATCCGGGTGAACTGCGTTACACCGGCGGCGGTGAAGACCGCAATCTTCGATCAGATGACCGAGGAGCACATCAATTTCATGCTCTCGAAGATCCCGGTCGGCCGCTTCGGCCAAGTCGAGGAGATCGCCAATCTGGTGACCTGGCTGGCGTCGGAGGAGTGCTCGTTCTCCACGGGTGGTGTGTTCGACTGCTCCGGCGGTCGGGCGACATATTAAGGCACAGGGGAAGATGCATCAGGACGCTGAAATTCTGTTTGCGAATGAAGCGTTCTATTTGGCGTTCGCCACCCGCGATGTGGGGGCGATGGACGCGCTCTGGGCGCGGGACGCGCCGGTCACCTGCGTGCATCCCGGCTGGGAAGCCCTCCGCGGTCGGGACGCGGTGATGGAGAGCTGGGGCAACATACTCGGCCACGCCTCGGCCCCGGATCTGCACTGCCGAGACCCGCGCGTCGCACATTACGGATCTCTGGCTCAGGTCCTCTGCTTCGAAGTGCTAGAGGCCGGAGTGCTGATGGCCGCCAATCTGTTCATACTAGAGGCGGGAAGCTGGCGTCTGGTGCACCACCAGGCCTCCCCCATGGCCGTAACGCCGGTCTTCGAAGACCCGGAGCCTGAGACGCCCCGGCTTCAGTAGTTCGGTAATGCTGTTTGACGCAGGCCGCACCGAAGCGGAGGGCGGGCGGCCCCGGGCCAACGGCCATTCGACCTTATCCATACCTACGCACTCCAAAGCTGGATTCAGGGCCTGCCGAAACGTGGGCCAGCCTCCAGACGCATTAATATGCGGGAACCTTCCGGCCGATAAGGCGTTTCTGAGTCACACGTCATCCATGGAGGAAGAACGATGAATTGGGATCAGGTTAAAGGCACGTGGACCGAAATGAAGGGGAAGGCCCAGCAGCAATGGGGCGACCTGACCGATGACGAACTCGACCGTGTCGAGGGCAATCGGACCGAGCTTGTCGGACTGCTGCAGCAGAAATACGGAAAGTCCAAGGAAGTGGCCGAGCGCGAGGTCGACGCCTGGATGGCCAACCAATAGGGCCTGTCCGCACCGGGCGGGCGTGGCTCCGGAACGCAAAAGGGCGGGTGCCGAAGCACCCGCCCTCCCTTATTCTAAATCCGGTCGACCGCTTACTTGCGGATCTCGACCTTCACCCGACGATTCTTCTCGTTCACGACGCCGTCCGGAGTGATGACCTTGTTCTGGTTCTCACCGAACGCCTCGAGCGTGAAGATCGCTGCGGTGGCCCCCATCAGCTTCTTCAGCGCGGTCTCGACCACACTGGCCCGACGCTCGGAAAGAGCAAGGTTGTAGGCGGCCTCACCCGAACGGTCTGCGTAACCGGAAACGGTCACCGAACCAGCCGGCATGCCCTTGGCAGCCGTCGCGGCGTCCATAAGGATCGCATTCGATTCGCTGCTGATCGCGGTGCTGTCGAGACCGAAATAGACGGTGTAGTTCAGGAACGATACCTGCGGCTCAGGCGCAGGGCCCATGAGTGCGAGGGCGGCCTCGAACCGGTCACGACACCATTCGATGTCTGCCGGCTGAATGTCTTCCTCGGCTTCCTGAGTCCAGCAATCGAACATGGCCTGCGCACGGGCAGCGTGGTCCGGGGTGCCCGTGCGGCCACCGGCATCCAGAGCCGTCATCAGGTTGCGGCGGGCTTCGGCGATCTCACCCTGGTACTTCTTCGGGATGTTACGAACGCCCAGTTCTTCCGGCATGGTCGGCGAACCGCTGGCGGCAGCCATCGCACGCTCGGCGAAAACGTCGGAATCCTCGTAGTCGCCCTCGTCGAATTCCATCTGCGCGAGGCCGACATATTCTTTGTAAAGGTTGGTGCTGAACGCATCGGCGCCATCCGGCGACACGCGCTTCGCGGCATCGAGTTGCGTACCTGCACAAGCGGCCAAGCTCAACATAGCCACACCGGCTGCAACCGGTTTCCAGGCAGCGATCATTCTGAACATGTGCGTCTCCTCTTATGGACTACTGTCTCCCGAGCGGGCGGAGATCCGAGTACGCACCAGCTTCTGCTGCGCCGAACCTGACTCCCAGCCCCCCACTCGATCCGATTTTGGGCCAGGCCACCCAAGTCCGGGAGTTAAGCCCTCATTTAGATCAAATTGCAAGGAAAACCCCCTGCCAATCTGTCTACTGAGATGCTGAACCGGATCTTGTATCTGAACCAATAGCGGGTGTTCAGATCACGCGAATCCGGTTGCCAGCAGGAACATGGCGACAAAAATGGCAGTGCCGAATGCGAAGCCCACCACGGAGGGCCAAAGCCCGAACGCGTTACTGTCATCCTTAGTTTCAGGAGTCATTTTGCTCTCCTAGTTTCCAAGAGTTTGCGGAAGCCACAAGGCGATCTCGGGATAGAACATCACCATCACCAAGCCAATCACCTGCAGGCCGATGAAAGGGATGACAGCCGCGAAAATCTCCTGAAGCTCGATATCCGGCGGAGCCACGGACTTCAGCCAGAAGCAGGCTGGCCCGAACGGCGGGGAGAGGAAGTAGATCTGGATGTTCATCACGAACAACACGCCGAACCAGACGGCGGCCCATTCCGGATCCAGACCGAGTTCCGGAGCCAGATCGACAACCACCGGCGCGAAGATCGGCACGGTGATGAACACGATCGCAATCCATTCCATGAAGGTGCCCAACACCAACAGGATCAGCATCATGATCAGAATGACGCCGAAAGCCGGCAGATCCAGGCCCGCGAACAGGCTCCGCATGAACTCACCGCCACCGACCAGATTGTAGATTCCGACGAAACTGACGGCACCCAGGATAAGCCAGATGATCGTTCCGACCGTCGCCATTGTCTGAGTCAAAGCCTCTTGAAGCATGGCCCAAGTGAACTTTTGACGGATCAGGGCGACCACGATCGAGCCCACCACACCGACGCCGGCAGCCTCCGTTACGGATGCGATACCGGCGTAGATCGAGCCCATGACTGCGGCAATCACCAGGATCGACATGGCGACCGCGGCGGCCCGGTTGCCCCGAATGCGGGTTTCCTCACCGATCCTGGCAGCCACTTCCTCCGCGGTCGGAGCCAGCGACGGGTTCAGATGGCACCGCACCAGAACGTAGACAATGTAAAAACTGGCCAGCAGCAGACCGGGAAACGCCCCCGCCATGAACAGGTCACCGATTGAGACCTGGGCCGACAGTCCGTAGACGATCATCACGATGCTCGGCGGAATCAGCGTTGCCAGCGAGCCGGCGGCGCAGATCGTGCCGATCGAAAGCTTGCGGTCATAGCCCAACCGGAGCATCTGAGGCAGGGCCACCAGGCCCAGCATCACGATCTCACCGCCCATGATGCCGGACATCGCCGCCATGATGACGGCCACGACCACCGTTTGGACCGCCACACCGCCGCGCAGGTTCCCGGCGAACACCGACATGGCGTCGAACAGATCCTCGGCGATTCCAGCTTTCTCCAGGATCGATGCCATCAACACGAACAGCGGCACCGCGATCAGCGGATAGGCTTCCAGCAGACCAAAGGCATTGGTCGAAACCAGATAAAGACCTTTGGTTCCGAAGAACAGGACGGCGCAGACGATCGAGATCAGAAGCGTCACCACGCCGAGCGGCATGCCCGTCATCATCAACGCCAACAAGGCCGCGACAATGAACAGGCTGACCGTACCGATGTCGTAGGCCCGAATGTCGATGATTTCCCGAAGCGGATCGACCCAGCCTGTGCTCCAGGCCGCCGCCTGATCGGCCCATTCGGCCAGAATGAACCCTTCGCTGTAGTGACCGATTCCATAGAGAACCAGACGCGAGACGAGTACGACCGAAACAACAATCACCGCCAATCGGGCGATCGGATTGATGAAGTGGCGATATAAGTTGACCAGAATCTGCAGCAGATAAACTGTCGCCCCCAAAAAGAGCGCAGTCTTCAGAAAAGTAGGTTCCGGAGAGTTGAAGGCGCTGCCGGCGCGCTCGACATTGTCGATCGCTTCAAGGGCGCGGCCCATGGAATCATTGGTCAGCAGGAAGATGGCGATGACGCCGAGGACCATCGCGAACAGATCCAGCTTCCACTTCGTCTGCTCGCCGGCCATCAGATAGAAGACCGTGATCCCGATATGTCGGTTCTTGAGCGTTACATAGCCGGCTGAGATCATCCACGCCGTGGCGCAAAGGACCATCACCATTTCAAACGCCCATTGGGTCGGCGCGTGAAAGACGTAGCGCGCAATCACCTCATACATCGTGACGGCAGCGACCAGTAGATAGAGCTGAGCAACCGCCAAACCCGAAAACTGGCTAAAACGTGAGATCAATGCGCTCATCAGGAAATTCCTCGGAGGTGTCGACCGTAAGGACTGAACCAATGCCGTACCGCACCAATCGGTCCGGCCAAACACGATGAAGCGGAGACCGCAGTGAAGCGGTCTCCGCCTTAACTCAGGTGTTTATGCGGGTTCAGTCGAGCAGTCCGACCCGACGCATGAAGCTCAGGTGCGCATCCAGCGCCTCACGGGCGAGATCGGACTTGCTGGCCGCGTCTTCCCATGCCGCCACCGCGATTTCGCGGAACTTCTGGCGGTCTTCCTTCGACCAGTCGACGATCTCGACTTCGCCGGACTTCTTGTACTCGGCCACGAGGTCACGATCCTGAAGATCGGCCTGCCGCAGCATGGTGGTGTAGGCCGCCACGTACCAGACCTCGAGAACCGTCCGCTCCTGCTCGCTCAGCTTCTCCCAGTAGTCCTTGTTCACGATGAACTGCAGGACTGCCATCGAGTGGATGCCCGGATAGATCGGGAACTTCGCGATCTTGTGCATACCGGAGGCTTCGTTGTTCACGAAAGCCGATGCGTCGGCCGCATCCACGATGCCTTTATCGAGCGAGGTGAACACTTCCGAGAACGGGAGCGACACCGGCGCGGCGCCGGCCCGGCGGAACACGTCCGCTGCCAGACCTTCCGGCGACCGGATCTTGACGCCCTTCAGGTCTTCCACGGTCCGGATCGGCACCTTGGCGACCAGCGCTTCCTTGGTGTAGGGGCCGCAGCCGACCACGTGGACCTGGCCGTTGGCGTGCTTGTCATAAAGTTTCTGGAGGATTTCCTTACCGCCACCCTCCTGGCAGAACATCCGGACCTGCTCCGGCGTATCGTAGCCGGCAATCAGATCGCCGATGATCCCGAAGGCCGGATCGCGACCGGCGAAATAGGAGACTGCATTCAGATCACCGTCGAGAATGCCATTGGCGACGGCGTCGATGGTCTCGCGATGCGGAACCACGGCCTTGGTCGCCAGAACTTCGAGCTCCAGGCTGCCGCCGGTCATGACACCGACCTTCTGCTGCCAGCCGTCGGTCATGAACCGATGGGCCCAGTCGCCTGAGCCGGAACTTGCCTGAACCTTCATCGTCTTGGCTTGGACATCGGCGATGCCGATAGCCGACACCGCTGCGACCGCGAGCGCGGTTGCGAGAATTTTACGCATGTATTCCTCCCAATGAATCACCGAGGATCGATGACCCTTTTTTGTTTCGACCGGTTGAACCCAGCCCTCATAGGCCTATGGACTTTTTCTTTTAGTCTTTTGGCGAACGCCCATCGATGTCAACGCCCCATTTCAAGAATGGACGCTTGCGGAGCATTCGCCCCGGGAATTTTCAGCCCTGCATCAACTTCCGGTAGCAGCTTTCCCTTTCACACCGCGAACCGACACACCGCCGCCGGAGTTCGGCACCAGCGTCTTCATTTCTCCACCCGGAACGACCTGATCCGCCAGTTCCTGGAGGGCCGCATCGCTGCCGCCATAGGGAGCGACCAGATCGATCAACCAGGGGATGCTTCCGGACCGCCAGTCGCTCGGCTTCAGTTTGATTTGCCCCTGGCTCAGACGCTGATCGACTTCCGCAGACACCATTGCCCAGGACGCATAGGCGACAGGCAGGGTGCCACGCTCGGTCTTTCGACGCCAGACCCGAACCTGACGTCCGATCAGCGCCGGCAGCACCAGCCACTCGAGATCCGACAGAAACACGTGCTTATGAGACGGGGACTGGCCCAACAGGCTGACGATTTGACCGAGGATGCGAGACATGTCGTCGGCGGCCTGCTGAGGCTCCGCGGCCGCCGCCGGCTGAGCAGGCGCCGCCGCTTGCGGTGGAGCGGCCTTCGGTGCCTTGGCCTTCGAAGACGGCTTTTTCGGCTTCGGTTCGACCGGCCCGGTCGCCGTTCCGTCCGTACCGAAGGTCAAATCATCCGACATCACCCGCTCCCCAAAGCTCGTCTCGTATCGAGATCGCTAAAATACCCGATATCTCCCGAAGCTCAACCGTCCGCGGAAGATCGCGACGACATCCCAACCGAGTCCGACGCCTAATGCGCGAACACGACAGGCATGGTGGCGTCGGAGATGATGTCGCTGGTCGCACCGCCAAAGATCATCTGGCGCAATCGGCTTTGGGTATAGGCCCCCTTCAACAGAAGATCGACGCCGAGCGCCTCCGCCTTGTCGAGAATATCGGCCCCCGGACCGCGCATCGACCGTTCCGCCATTGCCAGTTCGACGGCCACGCCGTGGATCTTGAGATATTCGACCAGGGCCGCGCCATCGGGCCCGGGCACCGCCCAGCCGTCGATCGCGATCACCTTGACCGATTTCGCCGCTTTCAGAGCGGGCAAAGCCTGGCCGACCAGACGCGCGGTCTCGGTGCTGTGATTCCAGGCGATGGCCACGGTCTCTCCGCACGCTCGGGTCCAGCCCGGCGGGGTCAGCATCACCGCACGTCCACCCTCGAACAACGCGGTCTCGAAAACCGCCCGCCAATCAGTGTCCTCGTTCTTGCCGACAATGGTGACGTCGTAGAGCCGCGCGGCCTCACCGACCCCGAACCGGGCGCGCATCGGCTCTTCGATCAGCGACACCCGCGCACCCAGATCGCCGATCGCGGAAACCCGCTTCCGCATCGCCTCCAAGGCCTCATCCGCTTCCCGCGCGAGATCGGGACCTTTGTCGTTATAGTCGATGATTCCGACGCCCATTGGATCGACCAGCGGACTTTCCACGGGTCTGGGATAGAACATCGCGATCACCTTGCCATCATGAAGCTCCGCCACATGGGCTGCGACCTCCACCGGGGCGCGGTCGATCCCATCGCGGCCGTACGGCAGGAAGATGTGCTTCATGATGTCGTCTCCTTTTCTCAACAGCGTCCGCAGGGACACGATCGACGGGTCGTGGTATCGAGATCTCGGCGCGGTGCAGTATCCTTCGATATCCGCTCTCAGCATACACCTCACCTCATAGCCCCGAGGCTTGCAATGGCCGATCTGCTCATACGTAACGGATATCTGGTCACCATGGACCCGAAACGTCGCGTGATCGAGGACGGGGCCGTGGCGATTTCCGGCGATCGAATCGTGGCGGTGGGCGCAAGCGAAACCCTGGCGGCCACCTACCCCACACACCGGGTGATCGACGCGGCCCGTAAAGCGATCCTGCCCGGATTGGTCGACGTACACGCCCATGCGGGTCACGGACTGATCAAGACCTTGGGGTTGGCGACCGGCACCGGCTGGGAGGATACCTGCCATACCGCTTACACGACCGCGTCCGACCCGGAGTTCTGGGCTGTTGAGGCCGCGCTCTCGGCCCTGGAACGGCTGCGCGCCGGGACCACGACCGGGGTCTCCTATCTGGGCGGCGGCGACGATGTCATGCGGACCGACGATCCGATCTACGCCGACGCCCATTGCCGCGCCATTGAGGCCATCGGGACACGGTCGGTGGTCGCGGTCGGGATCAATCGCCCCCCATTTCCGATCACTTACCGAGATCTGCGCACCGGCACCGATCACCCGATCACCTTCCAGCGTCAGCTGGAAGTCTGCGAGGCGGTGGCCGAGACCTGGCACGAGGGAGCCGGCGGCCGGGTCCGGGTCGCCGTCAGCTTTCCTGTCCACCATCGCAACTCGGAGCAGGACCGGCCCGAGATCTACCGGGATGTGGCCAATCAGGCCGCAGCCACCCGGGATCTGACCCGGCGAAAGGGCCTGATCTTCACCCAGGACGGCCATCGCGAGGGCAGCATCCGGATCGCCCATGAGGAGTTCAGTCTTTTGGGTCCCGACGCTCTGATGTCGCACACGGTCGACATCGACGCCGAGGAGATCCGCCTGATCGCCGAGACGGGGACACGGGTCGCGCACAACCCTTCGGCCAACCGGTCGATCACCGGCCGTTGTCCGGTCCCGGAGCTGATCGACGCCGGGGCCGTGGTCGGGCTCGGCTCGGACGGCACGGCGCCGGACCGCAGCGCCGACATGTTCCGGCATATGTTCCAGTGCATGCACTACCATCGTCGGCATTTCCGGAATTCAAGCGTGCTGCCGCCGGGCAAGATGCTGGAAATGGTCACGATCGACGGGGCCAAGGCCCTGGGATTGGAGCAGGAGATCGGCTCGCTTGAAACCGGCAAGCGGGCGGATGTGATTCTGGTCGATCTGTTCAAGCCGCATATGGTGCCCGCCAACATGCCGCTCTACCGGTTGACGAATTTCGCCGTCGGCTCGGATGTGGACACCACGATCGTGTCGGGGGAGGTGCTGATGGAAGGCCGGAGACTGGCCGGTCACATCGACGAGTCGACAATTCTGCAGGAGGCGGAACGGCAGGCGGCCCTGCTTCTGGAACGGACCGGGCTCCAGGCCATGACCGCGCTTCCGGAGCGGTTCTGGGGCGTCGCCTTCGGCTGAACCCTCCGGGCGCATCGCCGACTTGCCCGGGCCCTCCGGCGGCCTTATACGAAAGGCGGCATTCCACGGCGCATTTCCGCGCCGATTGCTGATCGGGGTCCGCGGCGCAATGTTCGGCCTTTCGAAGAAATCAGGCGACAAGAAAGACGCGACTCAGGACACATCCGGCCTGACCTTCGGAACCGTGACCTTCGGCGACGAAGCCATTGCGATCAAGGAACTGCAGATAAAGGGCATCTGCATTCCCAATCCGGGTGACGGCAACATCATAACCGGGCAGAGGTTTCGCTGCCTCCTGACCCTCGACCAGGGCACATCAGCATCCTCCTTTATGGTCACCTGTCATGCGGTCAAGGCCTCCGAGCAGGAGGTCATCGGCAAATTCGAGGACCTGGACGACGACGACAAACGGCTGATCGCGGTCCATCTGCGCAAGCTGCGCACCGCCGGCGTGATCAGATAGAGCAAGCCGGACAGCGACATGACCAGAGATCGTGGCCCCAACATACCCGAAGCGGACGTTCCCGATCTGCTGGACGCGATCGCGCGGTCCGATGACGACCGCCGCCGCGATCTGATGACCCGTCTCGCCTGGCGACCGGCCTGGGCGATCAGGAGCCGCCGCGGTGCCATCGCCACCCTGCGCGAGATGTTCGGACGGCGCGACGCAGGGTAGGCCGGGCCGGAGGCCCTCGGCGCACGGCTTTCCAATTCCGGCCCTTGCCCCGCCCCGCGCGGTGCCTATACTCCGCCGCCGATCCGATCAGGGCTGTGGAGAAAGACAATGTCCGCCGAGAAGCTGAAAGACGTGAAAAAAGTCGTGCTCGCCTATTCCGGAGGGCTCGACACCTCGATCATTCTGCGCTGGCTGCAGGACACCTACGGCTGCGAGGTCGTGACCTTCACCGCCGATCTGGGTCAGG
>JANSYC010000064.1 GCA_024742605.1 Alphaproteobacteria bacterium
GTGAGGCGGGGGTCAACCGGGTTGTGGTTATTACCCTTGGGCGGCCCGGGCGGTCGGTGGCGTCCCCCCGCGGCACGCACCAGAGGGCTGGACCCGACCGGGACATCGGGCAGGATAAAGTTCATCGTAAGTTCTCGCGCTCGGCAGCCCAGATACCGGCAAGCGCAAGATGCTCGATCCGCCGGAGCTCTCCCGCCGGAACAACCCACCTCCGCGCAATCTTTTGGCCCGCAATCGTGCCTGACTGAATCATTTTGCGGACAGTTTTAGGCGAGCATCTGAGGGCGCTCGCCGCCTCAGAAACGGTCAAAAACATCGGGGTGGTGTTTGGCATGTTGGTCGCTCCTCTTTGCATGCTGTGATTGTACAAGAGGATCGACAGGCTTAAGCAAGATGGCGCGCCAGGCAGGGCACGGTTTTTTTAACCGGACAAATAGAGCGCCAGAGAACCCCTCCACAACCTGCATTACTACTCTGAAAAGACTACATGTTTTGAGTTTTGGTTTTGGCAACGCGATCCGGATGTGATGTCAAATCCGATTAAAAATAAAAGATCAGCCACTACGCGCGTGAAAAGTTGGGTGCATCTGCTCCTCCGCACGGAATCGACCGCCAATCAGGTGCCCGCAAAAGGCCTGAAAACCGGGTCGAAACCGACCGACATATTACACCTGAGGAGTGTCAAATGGAAATGCTCAAGCGAGATCTGGACGGCATCGCAAAGACGAAGGGTTGGACTCTGTGAGCTCGGTTGCTTGGTTCTGTGAAGTCGGCTCACGGCAGAAGCCATTTGTGTCGTCTGCGTTGACCATCACTGTGGTCTCGATCGGCGGGTTCGTCGGATGGGTGGTGCTGTGATGGGCGTGTCCGCCGAACGAATCGACATAGCCCGTGCCTGCGAGATCCTGGGCCGACCCTTGCGGACTGTGCAGGACGCGGCAGCGCGGGGTAGCCTTCCGGGGGCGGCGAAAGTGCTTGGGCGATGGACATTCGACGAACGCCGGTTGCGCCGCTGGTTACGGGAGCAGGAGGTAGAACCATGCCAGACAATCTCTATCAGCGCGGCCAGACATGGTGGGCGCGAATCAAAGTTAAAGGGCGCGACTATCGACGCTCGCTACGAACAACTTCTCTCGGGGAAGCGCGCAAGCGGCTGACGAAGTTCCGAGAGGATATGGATCATCTAGCCTTCAATGGGGAGGCCCGGCACACATGGAAAGAGGCAGTGGTGCACTATGTCGAGGACATATTGCCAAAGGCTGTGAAACCCCGCACCGCGGACCGGTATCTCACATCCATTCGCATGGTCGCGCCGCACCTGGACCATCTGTATCTCGACGAAATCAACCGCAAGGCCATCGGCGGGTTAGTCCGTAAGCGCGGGCAGGAAAAGGCATCGAACGCCACGATCCGGCGCGACCTTACCGCTGTGAGCCGTGTTCTGTCCGCATCGATCGCACAAGGCTGGATAGATACCAACCCGGCGAAGGAATGGGACCGCGACGTGATACCCGAGCGACGTGACCCGCTCCAACGGATCAGCGACGACGACATGGCCGCGTTTCTCGCAAAGGCCCCGGATGGTTTCGGAAGGGTCGCGCTGTTCCTCCTACAAACCGGGATGCGGCAGATGGAAGCCGTCACCTTGGAGCGTGCGCAACTGGTAATGGCCACCAATGAAATCCGCTTGACCGCGACCAAGACCAGGCCGCGCGTGATCGTTGCCAGCGATTCAGCCTGGGGCACAATAAGGGGCACACCGGCAAGGCTGGATTGCTCGTTCGTCTTCACCTCTGAGCGCGGTGGGCCGTTCCACAACTACGCCAGTCGCTTCAAGGAAATCGCAAACAGGGCAGGAACAAAGTTCCGCTGCCATGATCTGCGCCATGAATTCGCCATCCGCGAATTGGAATCGGGGCGCGACATTTACGATCTGAGCCGCCATCTTGGGCACAGTTCGGTCAAAACAACCGAGGGATACCTTGACTACGTTGATTCATCGGGGGCACAAACAAGGGCACAGAGGCGGCGGTTTTCTGGGGCAAAAGGATCTGAAAATGCAGGCTAAGATGTTGAAATTGGCGGAGGGGATGGGATTCGAACCCACGATAGGATGTTACTCCTATAACGGTTTAGCAAACCGCCGCCTTCAGCCTCTCGGCCACCCCTCCGCCGGGAGGGCATATTGGACTGAGCAGGGATCACTCCCCAGCCCGACACGGCGTATGCACGCTCCTTCTACGGGGCGCGCCGGGCCACCGTCAAGCGATCCGTTTGGCTACGCGGCCCAGCCCGCTCAAGCGACCCTGCAGACGAACAGCATCTGATAGACCGATGCGCTTGCCGGAAGCCCGGGCACGTCGAGATCGAAGGCCTTCAAAGCCTCCACCAGACCCGCGGGCGGAGCGATATCGGGGAGCGTCTTTCCGGTGGCGATCTCCGGCGTGAACCCATTGCGGGCCAGCATCCCGTTCGCGCTCGCGGGCGTGAAAAACCGCAGATGCGTTCGGTCCAGCAGCCCCTCCTCGGCATATTCCCACTGCCCCTGCATCAGGCCGACGACGATCGACCAGTGCGCAATATTCGGCAGGCTCATCACCAGCCGTCCGCCCGGCGCCAGCTTGTCCTTCACGATGCCGAGCAGTCCGTCGCCGTCGATCACATGCTCCAGCACATCGGCGAGGATGACCGTGTCGAAGCCGTGCGATGGAAGCTGGTCCGCCAATCGAAAGACATCGCCCGACAGAACGTGATCGAGTCTGCTCCGCGCCTGGTCGGCCACATCGGCCTGGAATTCCACACCCCAGACCTCACAGCCCAGATTCTTCTTGAGCTCGGCCCCCAGGGCCCCCGCCCCACAGCCGATATCCAGAACGCGGCGCGCGCTCTTCGGCACCAGGGCCCGCACCTCCGGTCGGGAATAGAGATAGTAGTGATCTTCCGCCCGATCCGCCGCACTTTGCTTAGCGGCGGGCTCGGGCGCCGGCGCCCGCCCGGTCTTGCCTGAAGCAACCGCAGCACCGCGCGGCGCCGCGTCTCGCTGCCGCCGCCATTTCTCCCGCAGCTGGATCCGGTTTCCCAGCAAGGCCAGGTCCCGGTCGACCGGTCGCCCCAGATAGCGGACCGGGTAGTCCGTCCGGCTGATTCCGACCGCGTGACGCCATCCGTCCGTCGCCACCGCCCGCACCGCCAGTCCGGCCCGCCGGGCCTGACGGCCGATATCGATCTCCTCGCAGAAGAACGGCGCAAGCCGGGGGTCGAAGGACAGGCCCGCCTCGGCGAACCGGTCCGCATGGAGGCCGAAGAAATGGCCCTGGACGCTGTCGACCGTCACCCGGCCCTCGAAGCCGCCCGGCACCAGGGTCCGGGTCGGGTTCAGTGTTTCCGGATCGATCAGTTCGCCGGCCACACCGGCAAGGGCGACGTTCTCTTCCTCGATCAGAACCGCTTCGAGATCGGACAGGCATCGCAGGTCATCGATCCGCAGATCACTGTTCAGAACAAAGACAACCGGCCCCTCGGCTAGGTTGAGCCCGATGTTCCAGGCGCGCCCGACCCCGACATTCTGACTGCACAGGGCATGGCGGGTCAGCCGAGGATGGTCCTTCAGCGCGGCGCAGGCGTCGGCATCATTGAAGACCGCGATCACCTCGCCCTCAAAATCGGCCAGATCCCCGAGCAGCGCCGACACATCATGCTTGCCGCCGGGGTCGTTGCGCAGCACCGGGATGACGATCGCGCGCTCCGGCGCAGTCGCCTCCGTCACGCCCCTCAGTTTGGCCACGACGTCCAAGGCCGACCGGGCCTCCTCGAGCCGGCCCGCGAAAGTCAGCATCTCAGCCTGCACGACGCGGATGTCGGCATCGTCCGGATCGAGTTCGATCGCGCGGGCAAGCGCCTGTTCGGCCTGGGCGAACGCGCCGCCGGCCAGGAACACGCCCCCAAGGCGCGCCCACCCGGCGGCCAGGTTTGGATGGGCCCCTAACAGTGCCTGGACCGGCTCGACAGCATCCTTGAGACGGCCCTCCGCCTCGTGAGCGCGCGACAGGGACAGCAGCAGTCTCGGGTCATTTCCAGCTCCCGGGATCGTTGACCGTGCGGTCTGCAGGATCTCGACCGCACGCTCCGGGCTGTCCAAGGCGGCAGTCAGGGCATCGAGAACCGGATCCCCGCTCACCGGTTACCCCCGGCCTTCATCATCGCCTCCAGGCTGATCTGCGAGGGCTCGTCGAACAGGGTCATGATGTAGCGGACATCGCCGCGCGAGAACCCGTCAGCCAGGAAATGCAGAAAATAGCCGTTCAACCACGCCGCCGTAACGCAAAGCGCGATGATCGGGACTTGCGCCCGCATACCGGTGTTCATCAGGAACGGATAGTTCTGCACCAGTTCCTCGCTCCAGATCTTGTTGAACCGGGTGTCGAGCGGGGTGACCAGACCCTCCTGGAACATCCGATAGGACAACCACATCTGCTCCATCGCGGACATGGGGTTCTCGGTCCCGGTTTCGTACACGTCCCGGAGAAAGGCCGTGTGCTTGTCCGGACGCAGCACCATCACACCGGTATTCACCATCTCCGCCTGATCTTCCGGCAGTCCGGCCTGGGCATAGCGTTCCGGGGCCGTCGGACCGCGGTCGCGTTTGAAGGCACCGCTGCCATACCGGTGGGCTCTGTCCCAGCGATTCTGCAACGTCTCCGCATTGGGCATGGTGGAGCCGAAGGTCACAACGCCGATGCCGTCGCCGCCGCCATGATCCGCGACGATGCACGGCGCATTGTGAAAGTTCACGAAGATATCCGCGTCGATCCAGACCACGTGGTCGTAGGTCTTCAGGACCTCGTGCTCCAGGATCAAGCATTTCTGCCAATGGGGAGTGCGCTCTCGGCCCCGCGGACTCGGGTCAATATAGTCGTCGATGATGACCAGATCATAGCCGTGCTTCGCGGCGTAGGCCTCCACGCTCTTGCGATAGAGGCCATCCCACATGTCCTGGTAGTCCTTGCCGATCACCATGGTGGTGAGCGCGGTGCGCCCCGCCATTGTCATCCTTTCCGCCGCGTCCGCGACCGGTTCCAGCTTGTCTTTCGGGCATGTTAGGTGCGCAGTGGAACCGGGTCCAGCGATAGGCGTGCGCCCGCCTAGCCGTCCAGGGCGGCCCGCCAGTCCGCGATCAGATCATCGGCATGTTCGACCCCGACCGAGAGACGGATCAGATCGTCCGGCACCGGAGACTCGATGCCCTCAGTGGATCGGCGGTGCTCGACCAGGCTTTCCGTCCCACCGAGCGATGTGGCGCTGGCAAACAGCTTCAGACGACGCATGACACCCAGCGCACCCTCTTTGCCGCCACGAACGCGCACCGACATCATGCCCCCGAAACCACCGGTCATCTGTCGGACAGAGACCGCATGTCCGGGATGAGTCGGCAGGCCGGGATACAGAACCTCTGCGACGTTCGGATGCGACGACAGGGCGTCGGCCAGGGCCATCGCGTTTTCGCTCGCACGCTCGACCCGCAGATGCAGGGTGCGCATCCCCCGGAGCAGCAGCCAGGACTCCTGCGGCCCAAGCACCATGCCCAGATCCTTTCGAACCCGACGCATCCGCTGCCACATGTCATCATCACGTGCGGCGACCAGAGCGCCGGCCAGAACGTCGCTGTGACCGTTCAGATATTTGGTAGCCGAATGCATGACGAAATCGGCGCCGAACTCCAAAGGACGGGTCAGAATCGGTGTCGCGACCGTCGAATCGACCACCAGCAACGCCCCCGCGTCGTGCGCGATCTTGGCGGCGGCTTCGATGTCGATCACATTCCACATCGGGTTCGCCGGCGTTTCGATCCAGACCAGACGGGTTTTGCCCGGTCGCACCACCGCCTGCAGCGAGGCGAGCGAGCCGGCCTCGGCGAATTCCACATCAATGCCCCAATGCACGGCAAAATCATTCAACCAGGCGCGGATGCCCCAGTACATCACGTCCTGAACAACCACATGGGCACCGGGTTCCAGGGCGAGAAACGGGATGGTCGCCGCCGACATGCCGGAGGCCAGCACCATCGATGCGGCCCCACCCTCAAGCCGGGTCAGAAGATCCTCGACCTGGGTCCAGGCGGGCGAATTCGAGCGGCTATAGGAGAAGCCGCCCGGCGTGCTGATTTCGCCCGGCGCCCGTTCGAAGGTGGTCGCGTTGTGGATCGGCGGCACCAGAGCACCTGTTTCCCCATCCGCATATCCCATCATCCGCGCGAGATCCGTATCACGGTGAGGTGGGCGGTTCGTGGTCATCGGACGTCCTCCGTTGCGGCACCGGCAGTGTTGCCGACGATAAATCCCGACCGACTGTGTCGCACCTCATGCCCCGGGATACCATGCAAAAAAATGGCACCGCATCTTGCGGTGCCAGGTTTGAAAGAGGGCTTCAGGGGGGAGTGGATCTGCTGTGTCCGGGATAACCCGACGTCAGACCCGGCGCTCTCTCTCACGTTTCTAAGATCGGGCCGTGCTAGGCGTGGACACCGCACTCGGTGCAGCCCAAACGGGTCTCGGCGCGGCGGCCGAAAGCAGCCCGGAGTGTCATCACGATCCAGGAGACGCCCGCGACAATTCCCTCACGCATCGCTTTGCCTTGGAGAGAGCGGCCGTACGCGACATACTCATGCATCTGGTCGGCAGGCATGTTGTTGATGCGATCCATGATCAACCTCCATTGTTCGGATCCGGCCGGGGCAACGCGGGGAGCGAGGGGCTCGGGTCCAGTTGATGAACTGAACCTAAGCTCTTCCCTTGTTACGATGAATACGATAAAAGCACACGGAATTCATTCTTTGAAGGAATGAATAATTCGTGGCATCGAGGGAGAATCGCCTTGGATGTATTAACTGGCATGTCGATATTTGCCGCCGTGGTCGAGAACAGCAGCCTTGCCGGCGCCGCCCGGTCGATGAACCTGTCACCGTCGGTGGTCTCGAAACAGCTTTCGGCGCTTGAGGACAGACTCGGGGTCCGACTGCTCAACCGCACCACCCGTCGGGTCAGCCTGACCGAGGTCGGCTCTGCTTATTACGAGCGGGCAAAGCGGATCCTAGCAGATGTGGACGAGGCCGAGGCTGCCGTCAGCCAGGCCCACGCCTCGCCGCGCGGTCTTTTGCGGATCACCGCTCCGACCACCTTCGCGCACCGTCATGTGGCGCCGCACCTTCCGGGTTTCATGGATCGATACCCCGAGGTGCAGGTCCAGATGCTGGTCGCCGACCGGTTGGTCGATCTGGTGGAGGAAGGAATCGACCTGGCAATCCGAATTGCCCAGCTGAAGGACAGCTCGCTGATTGCCCGTAAACTCGCGGCCAACGACCGCAAGCTGGTTGCCTCGCCGGACTATCTGGCCAAATGGGGCACTCCCCAGCGTCCCGAGGACATCAACGATCACGCGCTGATCACCCTGCCTCCGGGATCGCCGATCAATGATTGGCATTTCCTGCACGAGGACGAACAGAAGGTCGTCAAGGCGCAGGGTACGATCACGACCAATAACGGCGACAGCATTCTCTCTCTGGCACTCGCCGGCGCCGGGGTGTGCATGTTGGCCGGCCACATGGTCGGAAAGTATCTGCAGGACGGCCGGTTGATCTCGATCTTGGATGACGCGGTCCGGGAGGACGTGCCGATCTACGCGGTGTATCCCTCCAACCGACATCTATCGCCAAAGGTCCGCGCCTTCGTCGACTATCTGGTGGAGGTCTATGGCCCGCACCCCTATTGGGTTGACGAGGTCGAGCAGATGCCGACCGCCGCACGGGTGGGCAAAACCTTACCCGGCCCCGGCGGCGCTCCCACCGGCAGCGCCCCGACGGACACGGGCCAACCGGTGGGCGTCATGGCGGAATAGCTCCAATGCTCGAGATGAACGCCTTCTAGATGTGCTTCCCCGGCGCGGTCGGCCATGCTACCCGAGGCGGCATGGTTGACCTGCCGAAACCCGCCGCCGCATTTGAGCCGCTCGTCGGCTCCGCCCGCAGACGCGCTTGGCGTGATCTGCTGTTGGTCGATCACGGCTTTCTGCGGGAAGTCTATCTCCATAAGAACCGGGTGACCGACGATCTCTGGCGCGCCGCGCAACCGGCACCTCGCCACCTTACGACAGCTCGGGACGAGGGGTTTCGAACCATCCTGAACCTCCGCGGGGCCCGAGAAAACGACGGCGGCTACCTGCTGGAGCGGGAGGCGTGCGCTGCCCTCGACCTGACCCTGGTCGATTTTCCTATCCGGTCGAGAAGCCCAATGGAAAAACCGACCCTGCTGGCAGCGCTCGATCTTTGGGACACCCTGGAATACCCCGTCCTGATGCACTGCAAATCGGGGGCGGATCGGACCGGTTTCATGGCGACCCTCTATCTCTGGCAGCATGTCGGCCTGCCGCTGGACCGGGCCATGGGCCAGCTCTCACTGCGCTACGGCCATATCCGACAAGCGAAAACCGGCGTGCTCGATTTCCTCTTTGAGACCTATGCAAAACGGGAACGTGAAACCGGCATGTCCTTCAGGGAGTGGGTCGAGCAGGACTACGATCCTGCGGCGCTCAAGGCCGCCTTCAAGGAAAGCTGGGTTGCGGGGATGATCGTCGACAAGATCCTGCGGCGCGAGTAACGCCAGAGATACGAAGCGAACCAAACCGCGATTACTTATTAATCTTTTGATCGATTTTTGATCATTTACGAACACCAGACCCCCGTACGCACATATTTCGCCCTAAATTTATGCACAAAGCCTCTCGACGGACTGGGCTTTCGTGTCGCACACTCATTCCAGCAACATCACGCCGTGCACGCAGCCGTTCCGGACTGCGCTGCGGTTTCACCACGCAGCCATGTGCTGAAGGGCAAACCATGCTCCAACACATCGCCCACCGCTTGTTCATCTCGATCCCGGTTCTGATCGGGGTTTTGTTTATCGGCTTTATGCTGATGCAAGTGGTGCCCACCGATCCCGCGACGGTGCTCGCAGGCCCAACGGCCAGCGCCGCCGATGTTGCAGCCATTCGAGAAAGCATGGGGCTGAACGAGCCGGTGATCGTGCAGTTCGGCATCTATCTCACCCGGGTCCTTCAGGGGGATCTGGGGCGGTCCCTGATCTCCAATACCGAAGTCGTCAATGAACTGGCGAGCACCATCGGACCGACCGTTGAGCTGATGATTGCCAGCCTGATCTGGGCGGTCCCGCTTGGGATCGGATTCGGCACGCTGGCGGCCGTCCATCGGGGCAAGATCTCCGACCGCATCATCATGGCGGTCTCGGTGGGCGGGGTCTCGATGCCGATCTTCTGGTTCGGGCTGATGCTGATCCAGTATGTCGGCTTTCACTGGCAGCTGCTGCCGTTTCAAGGCCGTGCTGGGCCGCTGTGGACGCTGGACGGTCTCCGCCATGTCGCTCTTCCCGCCATGACCCTGGGTGGGATCTTCATCGGGCCGGTTGCCAGGATGACACGGACCTCACTGTTGGAGGTGCTCGGCAGCGACTTTGTCCGGACCGCCCGGGCCAAGGGCGTTTCCGAAACCCGCGTGGTGTTGAGCCATGCATTGCGGAACTCGTTGATCCCGGTGGTGACCCTGATCGGCCTGCAGATCGGCTTCCTGTTGGGCGGAGCGGTGGTCACAGAAACCATGTTCGCGTGGCCGGGCGTGGGTCGGCTTGCCGTCGGCGCGATCACCTCGGCCGACTACGCGCTGAGCCAGGGCGCCATCCTGGTCCTCGCCCTCTCTTTCATTATCGTGAATCTGATCGTCGATCTTTTGTACGCGGTACTCGACCCGCGCGTGAGGGCAGGATGACCGAAGCTCAATCCATCGCCGGACCGGCCCCGGATGCCAGCGGAACCGTCCTCGCCCGCTCGACGATCATCCGCAAGCTCTCCCGCGACAAGGGCGCGCTGATCTCGACGATCGTCATCGCGATCATCTTTTGCTGCGCCATTTTCGCGCCGATCCTGTCGCCGCACGATCCCTACGACAACAACCTGCGCAACATGCTCAAGCCGCCTATCTGGGCTCCGGGCGCGGTTGACGGCTATCTTCTGGGAACCGACGGCCAAGGCCGGGATATCCTTACCCGGTTGTTGTACGGCACCCGCACGACCTTGGTGATGGGCATGCTGGCCGTGATTGCGGGGGGCCTGATCGGCGCAACACTCGGCATTCTGGCAGCCTATTTCCGGCGCCTCGAAGGCCCGATCATGCGGCTTGTCGACATCCTGCTGTCGTTCCCCTCGATCCTGTTCGGCTTAGCCATTGCCGCCGTCCTGGGCTCCGGCATCGTGGCGATCACCATTGCGCTGACCGTCTCAGCGGTGCCGACCATCGCGCGGATCACCCGCGGGGCGGCCTTGGTTCAGATGCAGATGGAATACATCACCGCCTGCCGCGCGATCGGCATGAGCGATCTTCGGATCATGCTGCGCCATCTTCTGCCGAACTGCGCCTCCACCATCTTCGTCTACCTGACCCTGCAACTCGGCCAGACCATCCTGCTGGGCGCGGCTTTGAGTTTCATCGGCCTGGGCGCGCAACCGCCGACCGCCGAGCTTGGCACCATGGCGGCCGAGGGCCGGAACTTCCTGTTCTTCGCACCACACGTCTCGACGATCCCCAGCCTGGTGATTTTCCTGATCGTGTTGTCCTTCAACGTGCTCGGGGATGCATTGCGTGATGTGCTCGATCCCCGATTGCGTCAATAATTCCGCTCCATCTGTGTGAGTGGGACGCCTAACCGGGCGGCAACGACCGCGCGGTCAAAGACAGAGGAGGTCTTCAATGGGATTATCTAGAAACTTGCTGACGGCGGGGGCCGTCGCACTTGCGGCAAGCCTGCCGCTCTCAACCCCGGCACTGGCCCAGTCCGAGGTCACCATCATGCGGGCGATCGATACCGACAGGTACGATCCGCACACGTCTACCGCGCGTTCGACAGCCGAGATCATGTTCATGGTCGGCGATACGCTGGTGTCGCTCGATACGGACATGAAGACCGTCAAGCCGCTGTTGGCGAAGTCCTGGACCGTGTCCGAGGACGGCAAGCTCTACACCTTCAATCTGCGCGACGACGTCACCTTCTGCAGCGGCAAGAAGTTCACCGCAGCCGATGTGAAAGCGACCATCGACCGCTGGCTCGGCCTCGACAAGGGCGTCGTGAAGAATCGCGCGGGTGACGTGAAGGAAGTCCGCGCGGTCGACGATCACACTTTGGAATACGAGCTGGTGCAGCCGTATTCCGAGCTGCTGTATCAAATGACGCAGCATTTCCACACCATTATCAATATCGACCAGGTCAACGAGCTGGGCGAGGATTTCGGCGTCAAGGGGTTCGACGGCACCGGCCCCTATTGCTTTGAGAGCTGGGAGCCGCGCAACGAGCTCGTGATGACCAAGCACGAGGCCTACACCTGGGGCCCGGATTTCTATGACAACACCGGCCCCGCAAAGGTCGACAAGGTCGTGTGGAAGATCATCCCGGAAGACAACAACCGGGTCGCCGGCATTCAGACCGGCCAGGGCGACGTGACCCAGTATCTTCCGTACTGGTCGATCGACCAGTTGGAGGCCAACCCGGAAATCTCGGTGACTTCGCCGCCGTTTTATTTCTGGACCTACTACATGGGTTTCAAGATCACCCGTGACGTGGTCGACGACATCGCGGTGCGCAAGGCGATCAATCTGGCCGTTGACCAGACCGCACTGGCCGAGGGTCCGTTCTTCGGCAAGGCAGAGCCCGCCACCGCCTACATCCATCCGGGCACCCTCGATTATGCCGCCGCCGATATCGACGAAAGCCTGTTCGGCTACGATCCCGAGGCCGCCAATGCCATTCTGGAAGAAGCTGGCTGGACCCTCGGCGACGACGGTTTCCGCTATAAGGACGGCAAGAAGCTGGAACTCGTCGCCTACAGCTTCACAAACCTGTGGCGCCAGATCACCGAAGCGATCCAGGGTGACCTGCGCAAGATCGGCGTCGACCTGAACGTCGAAATCTTCGACGCGACGGTGATCTGGGGCAAGCTCGCCACCCAGGACTTCGACATGTACACGATGAGCTATCCGTACGTGTCGGCGGGTGATGCGCTGAACCTTTACTTTCCGTCCGACAACCGGCCGACGCCGAACCGGATGAACTGGGCCAACGATCAGACCGATGCCTGGCTGTTCGAGGGCCGCGGAGCCGCGACCGACGAAGGCCGGGCCGCCGCCTACGGCAAGATCCAGAAGCAGGTGCACGACGCCGTCGTCTGGGTCCCGCTGGTACATGAGCCGATGCTGGTCGCAGCCGGACCGCGCATGAAGCCGGTGGCAGCGCACGGTCTCTACGGGGCCGGTCTCTACAAAGGCCTGAGCCTCGAGCTGAAATAAGCCTCACCGACACAAACGCGACGAAGAGCCCCGGAGCGGATACCTCCGGGGCTTTTTCTATGTGCCGAAAACATTAACGGGAACGATTTTGGGATCCACACGTTGGTGGGGTGTGCCCGGGATGTCGAGACCCGACGTCCGGATCGCAGAAACAACCAATTTGGAGCTTCCAAATGAATGCAAAACTCAAAACCGCGTTGCTGACCGGCGCAGCTTTGCTGACGTTGTCCGCCGGACCCGTTGCAGCCGCCAGCGCAACCACGTCCACCAACAGCAGCACGCAGGTTCAGACCGGCAGCAAGACGCTGAACGAAGCCGAGAAGACCGACATCTCCGGCCAGGAAGCGGTTGACGCGACCAAGGACGCGGCGTCTTCAGCCGGCAAGGCGCTCAGCGATGCCGCCACCGCGACCGAGACCAAGATCCGTGAGCTGTTCTCAAACGGCAAGATGGAACAGATCGAGGGTGCCGCGGTCCGTGATGCCAACGGAGACTCCGTGGGCGAGGTCGATGGGGTTGTGCGCGCGAAATCGTCGGATGATCTGTATTTTATCGTCGATGTCGGCGGTTTCCTGGGCCTTGGTGAGCGCGAGGTCGCTCTTCCGGCCACGTCATTCACCAGCGCCGACGACCATCTCGTCCTCGCGAACATGACGAAGGCCGAGCTGGAAAATCACGAAGTCTACAATGCCAGCCGCTACGCGCCGGTTTCGGTCGACGCAGCGGGCACCGCCTCCACAAAGGTCGATTAACCTTTCCCCCGAGTTCAAGCTTTTGTGGTTACGGGACGGGTCGCTCCAATCGGAGCGGCCCGTTTCCTTTTGCGGTGGCCCCGCCACCTCACCGTCGTGCGCAACGGGCCCCGAACCGGCTCACTTCATGCGTCGGCCGGGATTTCCATACCCTTCTGGACCGCCGGGCGGGCCATCAGGCTGTCGTACCAGCGCTTCACGTTCGGATAATCGTTGAGGTCGACAAGCTGCCACTCGTGGCGCGCGACCCAGGGCAGGACCGCGATATCGGCGATCGAATACTGCTCGTTCGCGAAGAAGCCGCGACCTTCCAGGCGCTTGTCCATGACCCCGTAGAGCCGGCGGCACTCGGTGCCGTAGCGCTTCTTGCCGTAGGGGATATCTTCCTTGGCGGCACGCTCGAAATGGTGCACCTGGCCGAAGATCGGCCCGACCCCGCCCATCTGGAACATCAGCCACTGGATCACCTCGTAGCGGGCGGCCATCTCACTGGGCATCAGCTTGCCGCTCTTCTCCGCCAGATACATCAGAATGGCGCCGCTCTCGATCACCGTGTAGGGCTTGCCGCCCGGTCCGTCCTGGTCGACGATCGCCGGAATCTTGGAGTTCGGATTGATCGCGATGTACTCGGGCGTGAACTGCACGTCCTGGCCGATCGGGATCGGGTGCACGGTATAGGGCAGCCCGATCTCCTCCAGCATGATGGAGGCTTTGCGGCCGTTCGAGGTTTTCCAGGTGTAGAGATCGATCATGTGTTTCCCCGCAATGATTGGTGTCCTGTGCTCTGCGGCATCATAGCGGGCCGCTATGGGATTGCCACCATGCGCCAGGATCTAGATGCTGAAGGTCCTCGACATGATGGCCCCAATGCACATTCCTGACGCCGCCACCGAAGATCTCCGGGTTGATCGCACGCTCACCGCTGAGGAGCGGCGCAAGGAGACGGCCGTGCTGATTCCGAATCTGGTGGATTGCCTGCTCCTGGCGCTGTTCATCGCGGTCGCGATCGGTACCGGGTCGCTGACGATGCTGAGCGAGACGATCCGGGGCGGACTGATGCTAGGCGCGGCGCTGTACGGATATTTCGTGCTGCGGGCAGTCCATAGGAGACGGCTGGACCGGTTCGAGTTCGGCGTCGCCAAGATCGAGCAGGCGGTGTCGCTCCTGATCGGCGTCGGGCTGCTGGTCAGCGGGCTGTGGGTTGCGCAAAGTGTCGTCGCATCCCTCACCTCCGGCGCCCCGCCGCCGTCGCCTCGCGGCCTGGCGGTGGCGGCGGTCGCCAATGCCATCAACACCGCGGCCAATATTCTCGGCTGGGTGATGCTAGTGGCGTCCCGGGAGGGCGCGACAGAGGTTTACGAGTCCCAGATCCGCGTGCGGTTCACCATGATGACATCGGCGATCGCGCTGCAGGCCACGCTGACGATCGCGGCCCTCGCGAAGGATCCCGGGCTCGTCCTGCTTCTGGACGGGCTTGGCGCAACCTTCGTGGCCGGCCTGATGTGCGTCAACGGCGTCTCGATGGTGAGCGGTGCTCTGCCCGATCTGTTGGACGCCCCTGCCAGGGACGCGGCTGCGAAAGCCATCCGGGCAGCTGCCGCCGAAGCCCTGACGGCTGACCAGATCCTGAGGGTCCGCACCCGCCGTTCGGGCCCGACCGCTTTCGCCGAGGTGACGCTCCGCGCCGGCGCCGTCTCGTCGGCCGAAGACCTCGCCTCCAAACGCTCCGATATCGAGTCCGCACTTCGCGGCCTCGGGATCGACGCAGAAGTTCTGTTGCTGCCGTCCTCCGGCTAGAGGCGGAGGCGCGCCATCAGCATGTCGAACAGCCCCACATCGGGGAAACGGACATAGGCGGCGCGGCCGACCGGGCAGGTCTGATTGTCCTCCCACTCCGCCTCAAGTTTCAGCAGCACCTGACCCACACCGTCTGTTCGGCCCTTCGCGACCGCCGCCAGATCCTGCAGACCCAGGACCGCACTGGATCCCCGCGTGAGATGGACGGTTGCTGTGCGGGTTTCGGAGTCGCCCTCCAGAATCACCTCGGCGAGATCGCCATGGCTGAGCAAGGCGACCTCCACGTCGGAGACCGGCACGTCGACGAGCAGGTCCCGGCAATCGATCCATTCCAGGATTCGGGCGCCCTCGGTAACCGAGGCATCCTCCGCGCTGAACAGGCTGTAAATGGTACTGCCCGGCGGGACGCGCACGGGTGAGGCGCGCAGGGTTTCCACGAGGTCTTCGGCAATTGCCAGATCCCGCACGGCCTCATCCAGCAGGATCAGCGATTCGTCAGCCTGGCGCCGGGCCCGGTTGGTCTCCGTGTCCAATTCGAACAGTCCCAACGTGACCCAGGAGGGCGTGTCTCCATCCTCAGTCAGAAACACCCCACCGGCGGCCTGCTCCAAGCGGACCAAAGCGAAGTCCAGATCGACCTTCTGTTCCGCCCGGGTCGCCCGCAGTTCCGAGAGACGCAATAGCGTTTCGTCGAGCGAGGCCTTGGAGACGGCGCCCCGGCTCGCCAAGCCACTTTCGCGTTCGACCATGCGTTCTACGATCTCGATACTGGCATCGTTCTGGGTGATCTGTTCCCGCAGGCTCGCGATCCTGATCTCAAGCTGGGTTCTGAACGCCCCCGACACTTGGGCCCGCACCCGTGCAAGCTCGGCCCGATGGCGATCGAGATCGGCGAGATAGGTCTGGGAATCCTGCAGTCGCGCTTCCGAAATCACCTTGCGGTCCCGAATCTCCTCCAGCCCCCGTTCCTCGGCGACAAGATGGGTGTTGCGGATCATGGTCACGATCCCCTCGCTGCCGACGACGGCCCCCACCTCCGGCAGTTCGCCCACGATCCGCCCCTTGATCGGCGCCACCGCGAACCGGGCCCAGGTGGTCACAGAGGAATCCCGCACAATGGTCGAGTGGAGATAGGGGCCGATCATCCAAGCGGTATAGGCGATGAAAACCCCGAGGGTGACGAGGTAGAGGGTACGGCGGGTCATGGGCTCTCGTCGAAACGGGTTGAATGCAAAAGGTACGAGGAAACTGACCGCGCTCGTTCAATCTAGCCGGAGCGCCGGAATCTGCCGAAGCGGGTGCGGTCGCACCTTTCGCCATTTGATAGCAGCAGGTTGGCCAAAAGGGTGAAGATATGCAAATGCAGTCAAACAAGAACGGCGACCACATGGGCCGCCGTTCCTGAAATCCACGTCTCGATAGATACCTAAGCGGCCTTCGACGCCTTGGCGTCCTGGATCGCCTGCCAGATCACCTGCGGGGTGGCCGGCATGTCGATATGATCCAGGCCGGTCGCATCGTGAAGCGCATCCACCAGGGCGGAGATCACGGCAGGCGGTGCGCCGATGGCCCCCGCCTCGCCGGACCCCTTGATGCCAAGCGGGTTTGTGTTGCACCGCACGTTGTGGATGTTGAAATCGAACATCGGGACGTGATCGGCGCGCGGCATCGCGTAGTCCATGAAGGACCCGGTCA
Organism: Alphaproteobacteria bacterium; assembly: GCA_024742605.1. Lineage (GTDB taxonomy): Bacteria > Pseudomonadota > Alphaproteobacteria > Thalassobaculales > Thalassobaculaceae > JANSYC01. The sequence continues at coordinate 16,642 of JANSYC010000064.1, forward strand.
CCAGCTGCCCGCTGTCGGCGTCATAGATGGTCTGCTCCCAGAGGGCCTGGCCAACGCCCTGGGCGATCCCGCCGTGCACCTGCCCGGCCAACAGCTTCGGATTGATGATCTCCCCGAAGTCGTCGACGATGGTGTAGCGGGCGATCTCGCTGATTCCGGTGTCCGGATCGACTTCCAGTTCGACCACATGACAGCCGTTCGGGTAGGTCGGCGCCTCCGGCGTGCGCTGATGGATTTCGTCCAATCCCGGCGCCATGCCTTCTTCGAGATTGCCGGAGTCCTTCGAGGCCGCCTCGACCTCCTCCAGGCTCATCGATTTGTCGGTTCCGGCCACGGTGAAGGCGCCATCGTTGAACTCGATGTCCTGAGCCGCCGCTTCCATTACATTGGCCGCGATGATCTTGGCCTTATCGACGATCTGTCGTCCGGCCAGAAGTACGGCCGCGCCGCCCACCGGCACCGAACGCGACCCGCCGGTCATGCCCGGAGGTGTGCCGTCGGTGTCCCCCTGGATGACCTTGATCCGGCCGGCTTCCGCGCCGATCGTGTCCGAGAGGATCTGGGCATAGGCGGTCTCGTGGCCCTGGCCGTTGGACTGGGTGCCGATCCGGATCTCGATGGTGCCGTCGTCGGTGAAGCGGATATCGGCCGTCTCCGGATTGCCGCCACCGCATTTCTCGATGTAGTAGCCCATCCCGATGCCGCGCAGCTTCCCGCGGGACGCCGCTTCCTTGCGCCGCGCCTCAAAGCCCTTCCAGTCACCCTTTTCCATGGCCTCCCGCATGAGCGTCTCGAACTCGCCGGAATCGTAGACGTTGCCGAGGGCCGTGGTGTACGGCATGGCGTCGGACGGAATGAAGTTGCGCGAGCGCACCGTGTCCGGCGAGAGGTTCAACCGCCGTCCGACCACGTCGACCACGCGTTCGATCAGATAGGCCGCTTCCGGACGTCCGGCGCCGCGATAGGCATCGGTTGGTGTGGTGTTGGTCAGCACACCCTTCACATTCACGAATACCTTCGGGATCTTGTAGACGCCCGACAGCATGTGGGTTCCCGCATTGGTCGGGATAAACGCGCCCATATGGCTGAGATAGCCGCCCAAATTGGCGTAGGTCGTGACCCGCAGCGCCTGAATGACGCCCTGATCGTCCACCGCCGCCTCGGCATAGGAGACGTTGTCGCGACCCTGGATGTCACTCATGAACGCTTCCGAGCGGTCCGGATTGTACTTCACCGCCTGCTTGAGCTTACGCGCCGCCCAGGCCACCAGGGCATGTTCGGGGTACAGGAAGATCTTCATGCCGAAGCCACCACCCACATCGGTCGTGCGGCAGCGCAACTGGGTCGGCTCGATCTTCAGGATCTGTTCGGACAGGATCTTGTGGAAGACATGCGGGCCCTGGGTCGAGGACCAGACGGTCAGGTGATCCCGGTCCGCGTCGTACTCGGCGATCACCGGCCGGGTCTCCATCGAATTGACCACGACCCGGTTGTTGACGATCCGGACGTCGACCTTGTGGGCCGCGGACTTGAAGGCGTCATTCACCCCGTCCTCGTCCCCGTTGACCCAGTCGAACGCCACATTGTTGGGGATATGGTCGTAGAGCTGCGGCACGCCGGCACCGGCCGATCCCTCGGTGTCGGTGGTGGCGTCCAGCTCATCGAAATCGACCTCAATCAGTTCGGCCGCTTCCCGGGCCTGCGCCGCCGTCTCGGCAATCACCAGCGCCACCGGCTCGCCGACATGACGGACATTGGTCTTGGCCAGAATCGGGCGCGGGGTATCTGCGCGCGGGCTGCCATCCCGGTTCGGCGCCGGTGGGACGCAGGGCAGATCTCCCAGACCGTCAGCCTCGACGTCCTTGCCGGTGTAGATGGCCTTCACGCCCGGCACGGCCATCGCCGCCGCAGTGTCGATGGCTTTGATCCGGCCATGTGCGACAGGCGAGCGGAAAATCGCTGCCCGCAGCGCACCCGCCACGTCGATATCGTCGGTATAGTTACCGGTTCCCGTGAGCAAACGTGCGTCCTCGACGCGATTCACACCTTGACCGATTGCGAACTTCACCATGCCGCCTGCCTCCGCTTCATTCTCATTGAGGGTCGCCACCCAGGATAGGGAAGCCGGGACCCGATTTGGTGCGGGTGTTACGTCCCACCCATGAAAAGCCTTCAAAAGGCGCCAACCGGCGCCCAAATTCCTCTCCCCATCGTAACGAGGCGAGCGCCCTTCGCTCAACCCTGATTCCGATAGATATAAATTCTAGCTGGGAAACGCGCCACGACCAGCCCCGGGTGGTATGAAGGTCACCGAAAAACCGACAGGCATACCGTGACCGAACAGCGCAGCGCCCCCGCAATTCCCCTGACCGCAATCCTTTTGCTGGCCATGATCGCCGTCTTGTGGGGGTTCAACTGGCCGATCATGAAGGTCGGGCTCGCGGAGATCCCACCCTGGATCTTCCGCGGCAGCGCCAGTTTGGTCTCGGCCCTGGGTCTGTTCGCCATCGCCTGGATGAGCGGCAGTTCGATCCGCGTGCCCCGCGCCGAATGGCGAGGCCTCACCGTCGCGTCCGTGCTGAACATGGCGCTGTGGAACATTCTGGTGCTTTACGGCATCGGTCTGATGGACGCCGGCCGGGCGGGCATCCTCGCCTACACCATGCCGCTTTGGGCCACGGTTTTCGGCGCGCTGGTGCTGAAGGAACGTCTGGGACCACGCGCGATGGCGGGCCTGACGCTCGGCATGGCCGGGATGGGGCTGCTGTTCTGGCAGGACATCGACGTGCTCGCGGGACCGCCGCTTGGTCCGATCCTGGTTGTGCTCGCCGCCATGTGCTGGGGCGGCGGAACCGTCGCGATCAAGCAAGCCAACCTGTCGGTGCCGATTACCGTCTCGGTCGGCTGGCAGCACATCATCGGTGGCGTGCCGATCATGATCGTCGCCCTGACCTGGGACCTGCCGAACATGGGCGAGGTGACGCTCTGGCCCGCGATGGCGGTGGTCTACAACATGACCGTGACCGGGATCCTCTGCTATTGGGCCTATTTCAAGGTGGTCTCTCTGCTGCCGGTCGTGGCCAGCACGGTCGGCACCATGATGGTGCCGGTTATCGGCGTCTTCGCCAACGCCTGGATCTTCAGCACCAGTCCAGCCCTGTTCGACTATCTGGCACTGAGCTGTGTTGCGGGGGCGGTGTTCCTGGTGATGACCCGCCGGCGTCAGAAACCTAGTCGACCAACGCGGTCACCAACGTGATGTTCCGATAGGCGAGGTAGTACTTGTAGATGTTGCGGACGTAGCGCACCGGTTCCCGGCTGACCACTCGGGCTGTGGCACGTTCGACATTCCGGAACCAGCGGTTCGGATCGAGGCCCATCGCCTCGGCCCGTTTTCGGGCTTTCTCGATATTGGCGGGCCCGGCGTTATAAGCCGCCAGCGCGAACAATGCGCTGTCGAGATCCGAAAACTCTGGGCCTGAGAAATAATCGTCCCGCAGCATACGAAGGTACTTCACGCCGGCATGGATGTTGGTGTCCATGTCCTCGATTGCGGGCAACTGAATCCGTTTGTCCGTCGCGGTCGACGGCAGGATCTGCATCACCCCCATAGCACCCGCCCGGCTGCGTTTGGTCTGATCGATCCGGGATTCCTGGAAGGCCTGGGCGGCGATCAACAGCCAGTCGAAACTGTATTGGTCGGCATATTGCTTGAACAAGGGTGTCGCCAGTTCAAACCGCTCACGGAGCCCCTCACCGTTCGGGTTCTCGATCCAATCCCTCTCGGTCAGATAACGCTTCAGCAAGATGTTGCCGAGCAAGGTGCCTTCTCGGATTGTCTTGATGAAGGCGTTGACCTTCGCGTTCAGTTTCGGGCTGTTCTTGCGCATCGCCCAAGCGATCTCGCCACCCTCGTTCACCACCATATCCGGGTGAACCTCTATGCTATCGAAAAACTGCATCCAGAATTCCGCCTTATGGTCGTCCATGATAATGGCCGGGATCAAGCCGACGTCGACCATCTCAAGCAGGTCTGAGTCCTCCAGAGCCTCGTCAACCAAGGTCAGGGGAATCGGGGTCTCCAGCGTCCCGTTCAGGCGCGTCAGGCTTTCGTAGTAGCTGCTGGATTCCCGTACGTGAATGCCGCCCCGATCGATCAAATCGGTGAAGGTGTCCAGCGGTCCGACATCGGGACCGGTCACCAGGATCTCCCGCACGCCGCTGAGGCGCGGGATCGAGAAATCAACCAGTTCCGACCGGTCCTCGGTGATCGTCAAATTGGCCGCGATCAGGTCTCCCTCTCCCGCGATCAGTTTGGGAATCAACTGATCCCGCGCGACAGGTATGATGATTACGTCGAGCTTTGGCCTGCCTTTCGGGCGCGCCTCATTGAGTTGGGTTTCGAACAGTTCGCTCGCTTCCTTGACCCAGCCCAATTCCTGCGCCCCGTCCAGAAAGTACCCGAGCATGCTATGGGCCGTCAGAACCCTCACGAACCCGCGTTCCGCCATCCCGTCGTAGTCACCGATCCAGGCGACGTTCGCGTGTTCGATCAGTGCGGTTTCCGCCTCGGGGGGATGCGCCAGGTCGGTAGGTCCCGGACCGGCCCCGGAAGCGCCTCGACCGACCGCGCTCGGCGCATCGGGTTGCCCGAAGCCGGGCGCAAACGCCAACCCGGCCCCCAAGCCCAAGACGCAGACAATGGCTACCGTGAGCCCGAGTACTTTGGGTCGCAAGAACATCCAATCTCCCGCCTAATACTGGTGACTCCGCATTCTGGTGTCCCCGCAGTCGCCTCGGATTTACCAGACTTGCGATATGTCAGCGCGCAAGCTGACGCAAAGCGTAACATGGCTGTTCATGACCCTGTCTTTGACATCCAACTTCCACTCTAAAGGTTATATCGATGCTCTTCGAACTCAATGACGCGCTGATGGGATTGGCCGGCGGGGCCCTCATCGGACTGTCCGCCGCAGTGTTTCTTCTCGCCAACGGGCGGATCGCGGGGATCAGCGGACTCGTTGGCGGTCTCATCGAGAAAGGCGAGTCAACGGCGAAGGTCGAGAACCTGCTCTTCGTGGCCGGACTTATCGGTGCTCCATTTCTGATGGCAGCGGCCTTCGGGCCGACGATGATCGGCGTGACCGAACATGTCGGTCTGTTGGTAGTGTCGGGACTTCTGGTTGGAATCGGCACACGAATCGGCGGGGGCTGTACCAGCGGGCACGGTGTCTGCGGCATGTCCCGGATCTCGCCGAGATCGATTGTGGCAACCGTGATCTATCTCGGAATCGGCATTGCCACGGCATCTCTGCTCCGGCCGGAGATCCTTCGGATCATCGGGGGGAACGGAGCATGAGACAGGCGGTTTCCCTTATATCCGGCCTGCTCTTCGGCGCCGGTCTGACACTGTCGGATATGGTGAACCCAGCCCGGGTTCTAGGATTTCTGGATGTTGCGAGCGGGTCGTGGGACCCAACGCTTGCCTTCGTCCTGGGCGGAGCGGTGCTCCCGATGGTGGGCGCGTGGCTGGTCGCCGCCCGCATCGGGAAACCTGCCTATGCCGACACGTTCCCCAAGAAACCCGCAGCCCGGTTCACCCCCCGGCTGATCGGGGGCGCCATGCTGTTCGGGCTGGGCTGGGGGTTGGTCGGTTTCTGTCCCGGCCCGGCCGTGGCGGCTATAAGCCTCGGCGGCGCCGCGGTCTGGACCTTCGTCGGCTCAATGCTGGTGGGTATGTGGCTCTTCGGGGCCACCAAGCGCTTCAGAACAGGCTGATCGCCTCCTAACCGATAAGATGCATCTGCGGGTCCGCAATCGTCGCGAAGCCCGGGCGCTCCCGAATCTGATCGTAGTATCGTGCGATGTTCGGGAACGGCGGGCCCGCCACCTCCAGCAGATGCCAGCGATGCACACGGATGGACATCGGAATGTCTCCCATCGTCCAGGCGTTGTCCGCAATATGGGCCGTCCGACCTAGCTGATCGTCGACAATCCGCCAGGCGGCGATCAGTTGTGCGCGCGCCGCCTCGACCAGCTTTGGATCCCGCTGATCCTCGGGGAACCGGATGGTGTGTTTGACGTAGTTGTGCATCGGGCCGATCAGCTCGTTGTTCTCCCACATCATCCAGCGGCTGGCCGACGCGAACACTTTAGGATCGCCACCGAAGAACCGCGCTGGATCGTAGGTCATCGCCAGATACTGGACGATGGCGTTCGACTCCCACAGCACGTAGCCATCGTCGTCGATGGTCGGGACCGTGCCGTTCGGGTTCATGGCGCGATAGGCCGGCGTGTCGACGATCCCGTAAGCCGGATTGCCTTTGGCGACATGCCCGACAGGGCCCATCGTGGCACTCGCCAGGATGAACTCGAAATCCAGCCCGAGTTCCGCAAGCGCCAGCAGCACCTTCTGCGTGCGGGCGGAGGACGGCCGGCCCCAGAGCTTGATCGGCATAACGGTTCCCTTCGCGTATCCACGACAAGAGGGGACACGAGATCTGCCGATTTGGCTAGAGGCGCTCCGCCAACCGGCGTTTCAGCTGCAGAACGGTCTCGCTGTTACGGTCGCGAGGTCGGGGCAGATCGACCCGCATCTCGGAGGTCACCCGGCCCGGTCCCGGCTTCATCACCACGATCCGATCGGCGAGGAACACCGCTTCCTCCAGGTCGTGGGTCACCAGGACCAGCGTAAACCGCTCCTCGTCCCAGATCTCCAGCATATGATCCTGCAGGCTGGCGGTGGTGAACGCGTCGAGCGCACTGAACGGTTCATCCATCAGCAGAATGGTCGGACGCCGCACCAGGGCCCGGGCGATCGCGACCCGCTGGGCCATGCCGCCGGACAACTCGCGCGGCCACAATCCGCCAGCATGCTGCAGTCCCACCCGGTCCAGCGCTTGGGTAATCCGCCGCTCCTGCTCCGGCTTATCGAGATGCAGCACCGCCACCCGAATGTTCTCCCGAACACTCAGCCAGGGCATCAGGCGCGGATCCTGGAAGATCATGCCGATCTCGGGGGTCGGTCCGGTGATCGACCTTCCGTCAAGCGAGACGGCGCCGCCGGTCGGCTTATCGAGGCCCGACAGGATTCGCAGCAGCGTGGATTTCCCGCAGCCGCTGGCCCCGATCAGAGCGACAATCTCATGCTCGGCGATCCCGAGATCAATTCCGGCCAGAGCCGTCACGGGATCTCCACCCCGCCCCGAGAACTGCCGCTCGACACCCTGAACCTCAAGCATCGCGCTGCCCCTCCTCTAAGGTTTCCAGATTGTCCTGCCAGCGCAGGAACGGGGCCGACGCCCAGCCGAGCGCCTTGTCGGTGATCTGACCGGACAGAGCGAACAGGATCAGGCTGGCGATGATCAGGGCGGGCCGCCCGGTCATTTGCCCGTCGATCATCAGAAACCCTAGACCTTCGCTCGCGCCCATCAGCTCGGCCGCGATCACGAACATCCAGCCCAGCGCCAGACCAGCGCGCAGCCCCGTAACATAAGACGGCAGCGTGCCCGGCAGCAGGATGTAGCGGATGGTCTGGAAGGAGGAGAGTCCGTTGATTCGTGCGACCTCGACCAGCCGACGGTCGGTCTGACGGATCGCGCTCATCAGATTGAGATAGATCGGAAAGAACACGCCGACCGCGATCAGGGTGATCTTGCTTTCTTCGAAGATGCCGAACCACAGAATGAACAACGGCACCCAGGCGAGCGACGGGACGGCCTTGAGCGCCTGGATCGTGGGATCCAGGAGACGGCGGGCCAGACGGAACTCGCCGGTCAGCGCCCCCAGCACGGTCGCCGCAAGCACCCCCCAGAAGAACCCAAAGAACACCCGCTGAAAGGTGATGCCGATATGGTCCCAGAGAGTGCCGTCCCGGGCGAGATCGACCACCTCGCGCAGAACTTCGGCGGGTGGCGGCACCAGATTGGCCCGGAACACGCCCAGAACCGACAGGGATTGCCATATGACCAGGATCGCCAGCGGCACGACCAGACCAAGCCAGCCGCTTGCGATCCGCGAAAGGGTACGGGAGACGACGCCCTGCGCCGTCTCCCCATCCCGGCCGCCGAGGAACCGGCCGGCCACTGTGTCGATAAAGGCCATCGGCCGCTCAGTTCGTCAGCTTCTGGCTGTCGGCCAGATAGGAGGTGTCGATCAGCGCGTTGATGGTGTCCGGGACCGAGACCTCCGGCTTGATGACGCCGATCTTCTGCAGAATGTCGCCGGCCGCCAGGAAGGTCTCCCGATGGGCGGCGCCGATCGCCGGATTCGACAGGTCGGTCCGCTCAGTCAACTGCCGGTCTGCGACCTCGTCGGACAGACGAACCGCATCCACCAATACCTGGCGCAGCTCGCCCGGATTGGCGATCGCATAGTTGCGGGCCTTCTCGTAGACCTTGAGCACCCGGCGGATCACGTCGGGATGCTCGGCCGCAAACTCTTCCCGGACGTTCAGGATACCGTAGGTGTTCAGGTCCGCGTTCCGGAAGAACAGCTTCGCCCCGCTCTCCAGCTCGGCTTTGGCCATATGCGGATCGAGGCCCGCCCAGGCGTCCACCTGTCCGGCGTCAAGCGCCCGGAAACCGTCCGGATGCTGCAGCAGCACCAC
>JANSYC010000013.1 GCA_024742605.1 Alphaproteobacteria bacterium
GCTTCAGCTTCCACCACATCATCTTCCACTGGGACGCCATGTAGTAGCGTTCCTGCTCCGGCGTCAGGACCTCGTCCCGCATCGGATCGAACGGCGCGGTATCGACGAAATGTCGGGCGCGACGCGGTTCCGAACTGCCTGGAGTGGTCGTGCTCATCTTCCTGTCCCCCCCCCCAGTCGGATTCGGGGATCGAGCCAGGCCAGTGCCAGATCTGACACCAGCATGCCGACCACCGTGAGCGAGGCGAGGAACATCAGGAACGAGCCCGCCAGATACATGTCCTGGCTTTGCAGCGCGCCGATCAGCATCGGTCCGGTGGTCGGCAGCGACAGAACCACCGCGACCACGGCCGAGCCGGACACCACCTGCGGAATCAGATTGCCGATGTCGCTGATGAACGGATTCAGTGCCATCCGCAGCGGGTACTTCATCAGCGCCTTGAACGGCGACAGACCCTTGGCCTTGGCGGTCACATAGTACTGTTTCTGCAACTCATCCAACAGGTTGGCCCGCAACCGGCGGATCATTGCGGCCGTCCCGGCGGTACCGATCACCACCACCGGCACCCACATGTGCTCCAGCACCGACAGCACCTTGTCCATGGTCCAGGGCTGATCGATGTAGATCGGATCCATCATGCCGCCGATCGTGGTGCCGAACCAGACATTGGCGAAGTACAGCATCACCAGCGCCAGCAGAAAATTGGGCGTCGCCAGCCCGAAGAATCCGATGAAGGTCAGCCCGTAATCGCCCCAGCTGTACTGATGGGTCGCCGAGTAGATACCGATCGGAAAGGACATGGCGTAGATGAACAGGATCACCGTGAAGTTCAGCACGATGGTCAGCATCACCCGGTCGCCCACCACGTCAGAGACCGGAAGTTGGTATTCGAAACTGTAGCCGAAATCGCCCTGCAGCATGCCGGTCGCCCAGTCGAAATACTGAATGTAGTACGGCTGGTCGAGGCCGTACTGGGCGCGCAGGGCGGCGATCTTCGCGTGATCGACCGACTCGCCCTGGCTTTCGAGCTCGGCGATCTGAGTCGTCAGAAAGTCGCCGGGGGGCAATTGGATGATGACGAAGGTGATGATGCTGATTGCCACCAACGTGGGCACCATGATCAGCAAACGACGGGCGATGTAGTCGAGCATGTGGCGCCTATTCCCCCTGGATCGCCTGCGCGATCACGTCATCGGGAACGCGAGCCCGTTTCTCACCGAAGAAGAATGTATCGGGCCGGTAGATTCCGAAATGCGCCCCCGGCTCCCAGTTGTAGATCCCCGCGATCGGAACATTGTGGAGATGCAGATCGACCAGCACCGGTTGCAGCACACCCGCCACGATGCCGATCGTGAAGACCTCTTCAGACCAGATCTCCAACATCTGCTCCCAGATGCTGCGGCGGCGGTCGGTCGATGCGCCGACCCACTGATGATAGAGGTCCAGCAGGTCTTCCGCGGCCGGCAGGCTCGGCGGCTCTCCCGCCTGGCCCTTGGTCTGATAATACTGCCCCCATTGCGGCCACATGTACTGGGTCTGGGCAGTGGGAGCGAACTCGGCGGGCGGAAACGAGGCCGACGCCAGGCCGTTCTCGACGCCGGACCAGATCGACATTTGGGTCTCGCCGGAGAAGATCCGATTACGAAACACTTCGCGCTGCGACGGCCGGGAGTAGATCTTGACGCCGACCTTCATCCACTGGTCCTCGACCAGTTGCAGGACATCGGTCTGTTCGCTGCTCTCACCGGCGGTCTCGACGATGATTTCCAGCGGTCGCCCATCGGGCAACAGCCGCACGCCCCGATCGTCCCGATCGGTCAGGCCGATCTCATCGAGCAAAGCGTTGGCCGCTTTGGGGTCAAAGGTGGCCCATCGCTTCCGCAGGCCGGACTCGAACAGCGGTGATGCCGGAAGCACCGTGTTCTGACCCTCCAGCGCGAGGCCGAAATAGATCACCTGATTGATTTCGTGGCGGTTGACCGCCATCGACAAAGCCCGCCGGAACCGGACATCGCGAAACAGTTCCCGCCAGACCGGGTCCCGGACGTTCATGTTCGGGTACAGCGCCAGATGCGCGCCCTTGGCCGTTCGCCAAAGATAGGTCTCGTAATCGTGCTGGATCTCGCCTGCGCGCAGAAAGGTGTAGTCGTCGAAGGACAGGTAGCGCGCCTGCAGGCCGGATTCCCCCGTGCCGGATTTTGCGGGGATCAGGCGGCCGTCGGCGATCTGGAAGATGACCTCGTCGATATACGGCAGTTGATGGCCTTGCCGGTCGACCCGATGGAAGAACGGATTGCGTGAGAACACCAGCCGCTGGGTCGGACCCGCGGTCTGCGCGACCCAGGGCTGAAGGGTCGGCAGGTCCGGATTGTCGAACTTGTAGAGATTGTCTTCCTTGTTGTGCAGCGCCGCCCAGCCCCGCTGATTGTGCTCCTCGACCTTGTGCTTGAGATGATCGTGGTCGGTGTGATCGGCGTGGAACTGCTTGAGATAATGCGCCGGCCGGTAGAGGTAGAGCGGCCGTGAACCCGCCAGGGCGGGCAGGAAATTCGGGTTCGGCGTGCTCCAGGAGAACCGCACCTGGGTCGGAGACAGCACCTCGAAGCGGGGCGCCTCGCCGTCGACGATCAGCTCGCTGTTCGGTCCGGTCGGCGAGAGCTCGTGGTGGTTGGCCACATCCTCCCACCAGTACCGGAAATCCTCGGCCGTGAACGGATGGCCGTCCGACCACTTGTGCCCTTCGCGCAGGGTGAAGGTGAAGACCCGGTCGCCAAGATTCTCCACCCGTTCCAGGATATCGGGAACCAGGTCGAAATTCCTCGGCTCGTAGGCGACCAGACGGGCGTAGCCGTAGACCACCATCTGCCGGCTGTCCTTGGTCCGGCCCATCACCGTGTTGAGGGTTCCGCCGTACCGGCCGACCTCCTTGCCCTCGGACACCAGATCGACCACGGAAGGACGGTCGGGCACGCGGGCCCCGATCGGCGGCAGGGTTCCGGCGTCCACCTGCTCTTCGAGCGACGGGACCTCGATGTAGCGGCTCTGCGCCGTCGCCTGGACGCCGAACGCCAGGACCAGGCCCACCGCCAGAGCACCGGCCCGCAGGCCTCCTGCGAAGAAATCCGTTCCTTGTCTCATGACGCCAGCTTCATGTTGAGAATGCGTTCGTCGGCCCGCACGAAATGCCCGTCGCCCATATTCACCAGACGCGGCTCAAACCCATCGCCAATCGTGAACGGCGCCGCCCATTCCGACGGAATTGAACAGCGTTCATCCATCACACGCGCGAAATCCAGCGGATTGTCCAGATTGGGATCCGGCACTGCGGCAAGGAGCGCCTGGGTATAGGGGTGGATCGGATTCCGGAACAATTCCTCGCGGGGTGCCAACTCGACCAGACGCCCAGCGCACATCACCGCGATCCGGTCGGCGATGTAATCGACCACCGCCAGATTGTGGCTGATGAACATATAGGTCAGCCCCAGCTTGTCGCGCAGATCCTTCAGCAGATTCAGGACCTGAGCCTGAATCGAGACGTCGAGCGCCGAGACCGGCTCGTCGCAGATCAGCAGACGCGGGCGCAGAGCCAACGCGCGGGCGATTCCGATCCGCTGCCGCTGGCCGCCCGAAAAGCTGTGCGGATACCGGTTCAGATGTCGGATATCCAGCCCCACCAGCCCCATCAGCTCGCTTACCATCTCGCGACGATAGGCGGCGTCACCGATCTTGTGGATCACCAACGGCTCGGAGATCAGGTCGAACACCGTCATCCGGGGATTCAGCGAGGAGAACGGGTCCTGGAACACGAACTGGATCTTACGCCGGAAGTCGATCAGCTTCTGGGCCTCAAGCGCCAGAACATCGACTTCGCCATCCTCGTCCCGATACGTCACGGAGCCGCTATCCGGTTGCAAGGCGCGCATCACGACCTTGGACAATGTGGTCTTACCGCAGCCGGACTCCCCCACCAGTCCAAGACACTCGCCACGCCGTATTGCGAACCCGACATCGTCGAGCGCCTGAACCTGATTGCGGGTCCCGCCGATCAGCCCGCTTTTCCGGATCGTGAAAGTCTTCGATAGCCCCGAGAGCTCCAGGATCGGCTTGGCATCGGCGGCGTCCGGGCTCTGGTCGCGCCCGTCATCAGCCAACAGATGTCCGGTCCGCGGCTCGATCTCCCGGATCGGCTTCAACCGTTCGCCCGGCGGCATGTTGAAACGTGGCACCGCCCCCATCAAAGCCTTCAGATACGGATGCTGAGGGTTCCGGTAGATATCCTCCACATCGCCGGATTCCATGACCCGGCCCCGGTACATCACGACTACCTCATCCGCCACGTTCGCCACCACTCCGAGATCATGGGTGATCATCAGAACGGCCATCTGCAGTTCCTGCTGCAAATCGCGCACCAGCTTGAGAATTTGCGCCTGGATGGTAACGTCGAGCGCCGTGGTCGGCTCATCCGCGATCAGCAGGGCCGGACGGCAGATCAGCGCCATGGAAATCATGGCCCGTTGCCGCAATCCACCAGACAGCTCGAACGGATAGGTGCGCAAGGCACGCTGCGGATCCGGAAATCCAACCAGGCGAAGCATTTCGGCCGTCAGCTCGTCTGCTTCCCGACCGGAGACATTGCGATGCAGGGTGAGCGCCTCGCGGATCTGATTTCCGACGGTATGGAGCGGCGAGAGCGAGGTCATCGGCTCCTGAAAAATAATCGAGATCCGCCCGCCCCGCAGACCCCGCATCTCCGCCCCGTTCGGCGACAGCCGCACGATATCGGTGATGGTCCCTGGCTTCTTCGGATCGGCAAAAAGGACCGATCCCCCAAACACCTTGGCCGACCGCGGCAGCAATCCCATGATGGTCTGGCTGATGACCGATTTGCCCGAGCCCGACTCCCCGACCAAGGCGACTGTCGACCCGCGCTGTATCTGGAATGACACCCCGTCGACCGCGACCAGACGGCCCTCGGGAAGATCGAAACCCACCCGCAAGTCGTTGACTCGCAATAAAGGTGTCCGGTCGGCCATCTAGAAGCCCCCTCCGTCCGAGCCAGGGCGGTCCCGCGACGACATTGACTTCAGCCCCGGCTCCAGATTCACTTCCGGCATCGGGATTCCGGTGCGCGCGAGCGCCCGCAGATTGTCGATCGTGGTCTCGGACATCGTCAGGTCGTTGCGCTCGGCAGCCTCTCCGGCCCGCAATGCGACCTCGGGAAAATCCTGCAGACTGGATTCGATGCTGAGCCGTCTGGAGAGCGATCTGGAGCCGTCGCCGATCTTCAACTGCATCCAGCCACCAAACTTGTCTCGTCGGGTCGAGAAATAGCGCAGGTCGATTTCAGCCAAATCCTCCCACGGCAAATGAACCGCTCGCGGACCATGGGCACGAAGCCCGACATCATCGACTTCGATCACGGTCTGGGAGCGGATCCAGGTCCGTACCAGATAGACGCCGAACAACAGCGCTAGTCCGGTGAAAAGCGGCAGCATCCAGGATCCGAGTTCGGTGACGACGAGCGGCAGACCGACCACGGCAAGACCGGCGCCCCCCATAAGGTAGTCCTTGATGATTGCGCCGCGTTCATAGCGATGGGTCGTCACGAAGCCTCCATGCCTTGAGCAGTCACTGAATCCGATCCCCGTCCACCATACACAAGGCCGTCTCCGGACACACCCACCGACTGGCCGAATGTGATGCGATCACGCGCCAAACCGGCGCCCAGGCCGACCAATCGTTCGGTCTTGTCACCAGATGATGGGATAGCACTCCCACCGCGCTGTCCAGCGGGTTTTCGGTGCCCGACGCAAGTTTGACCCATGGGACCAGGAGGTCGACCAGCCGCTCGGCCGAAAGCCCCTGTCTGGTACCGCGCCAGTCGATCAGATCCACATGGGTGTCGAGACGTGGGCGCGACGCGGATTGCGGCTCCCGGCCCGGCATACGATAAGCCGACACTCCGGCCGCCTTGCTCCGGTGCAGGTGAGGCAAGAGGTCGGTCGCGATATTGTTCCAGGGTGGGGTGAACACCAGCAATGCCCGCGTACCTGCCAACGCCGCGATCCGGTTGCAGGCGCCGTCGATCTCGGCAAGCCGCTCCTCGACCGCCCGCCTAGGGCCATACTCCGATTTCTTTGCACCAGCCGGTTCGTGATTAACGTGCCGCCACCCATGTGGCATAACGCGCGCTTGTGTGCCGTCGAGAGCGCTGATCGCCTCGGATTTCACAGCGCCGGATACCGCGGCCAGGCCCGGCGCGATGCCGCTGTCTTCGGTAGCGGTGAGCATTTCCGCGAGCGCCAGGCTCGGGATTTCCAAATCGTCATCCCGCCACCAGAAGGACAGAACCGGCGCGCCCGTCTCGGCCCGCCGGTCGAGGGCCTGTCTCAAACGCTGGATCGCGGCCGCGCTCACCCGCTGCGACCCTCAATCAGGCGCCGGACCATCCTGGCGGTATTGGCGGCGCCGTCCAGATCCACCGGGGGGACCCTGTCCCGCGGCCGGTCATAGGCCGCACGCATCGCGGCTGTGAGAGTCGGAATGTCCAGCCGGTCCTCCGTCACCATCTCCAGCGCCCCGAGCCCAGTCAGAAGATCCGCACGCAAGCGCTGCTCGGTCTCGACCCCGCCCTCGAACGGCACCACGACCGACCGGGCGCGAACCGCAAGAAGCTCCAGCAGCGTGTTGTAGCCCGCCTGACTGATCGACAGGGCCGCATGCGCCATCAGGGCCGGAAGATCGGGGCGGCTGCGCTCGATGATCAGATTGGGGCGATCTAAGGCCCGCAACTTCACGAGAGTGGCCTCCGGCATGTGATGCCCGGCGATCAGCCGCCAGGTGCGGTCCCCCAGGGGCAGGTCCGGCATCATCTCGACCAGCCGGGTGACCAGGTCCGCGCCGACGGCCCCGCCGCCCGCCGAGATCAGCACCTCGCCGGTATCGCGCGGGTCCGCATCGGGGACTGAAACCTCCGGCATGTTCACGACATATCCGGTGTAGATCAGCCGGTCGCGAATTCCGTCCACCATCGGGAAGGTGCGGTCGAGCGTGATCAATTCGGGATCCGCATGGATCAAGGCATGGTCATAGAACGCTGAAAAGGTATCGACGATCTCCTGGTTCCGATCGGCGCGCGGTTTGGTCACCAGAATATCGCGCATCGAGGACAGCACGACCGGACGCGGGCGGGCGGCATTGGCCGCCTCCAGAAGCGGAATCAGCTCAAACCGCATCTGGCGGCGGCCGAACGGAAACAGCTCGGTGATCACTGCATCCGGACGGACATCGTGGAAGATCTCCAATAGGGCGCCCCGCCGACGCTCCCGGAACCCGTCGTCGATCGGCCGGTCCGCCTCGTCGACCAGCAGTTTGAAGTCATTGTCTCGGGTGCGCACCGGCGGCAACTGCATCCATTCCGATCCACCCACCGGCAGATTCGGCACCGGCATGCCGCCGGTCACGAATGCGACCTTCATGCCGGCGGAATCCAGGGCACGCGCCACCGCGGCCGCGCGTCGGAGATGTCCGATCCCGAGCAAGTTCTGAACGTAGAGCAGGATGCGCGGTGCGGTCATGAAGTCCGGTCCAGGCTGATATTGGGGCGGTCCAGGGAAACACTGCCATCCGCATCGAGTTGGAACAGATGGGCCGATGACCAGTCAAGCTTCACCGGAGGCTTCCCGATCATATCCCAACCGCTCGCACGCGCCATCAGAGCGCGGATCACACCCTTATGCGTGACGCAGCCGGTCGGGCGACGGATCTCGGCCAGCATCGGACACAGCCGGTCCTGAACCATGCGCGGACTTTCGCCGTCTGGCGGGGTGAAGTCGAGACCCCGGTCCTCATTCGCGCTCATCTCGGCGCCAAGCCGGCGACGCAATTCACCGATAGTGCGGCCTTCATACATGCCGAAATCCATCTCGATCAGACGCGGGTCGACCGTTGCGGCAAGCCCGAGCGCTTCAGCCGTCTGACGGGCGCGCTGCAATGGGCTGACCCGCCAGTCGAACCCGACGAACTCCTCCGGCACCTGCCATCCGGACACCTGGCTAAGGCCCGACTCGGACAAGGGAATATCGGTGCGGCCCTGCAAACGCTTTTCTGTATTCCAGGTGGTCGGCCCATGTCGGATCAGAAGCAGAGGTATCATGGAACCAGCTCCCGAAATGCAGTGTCCAGAGCGACGGCCGCCGCCGTCAGGCCATGCTCCGCGACGACGATACGGGCGGCGTTGCCCCCCATCTCGCAGACCCGACCCGGCGACCGGATCAGCAGCTCCAGCCGGGCGGCGAGCGCTTCTGCATCCCCTTCCGGTGCCAGAAGGCCGGTCACCCCATCCCTGACAATGTCCGGCACCCCGCCGGCATCTCCCGCGACAGCGGCAAGGCCATGGGCCTGCGCTTCCAGTAGCGCCATTCCGTATGCTTCCCGGATTGCCGGCCAGACGAAGAGATCGTGCTGACGGTACGCATCCGCCAGGGCACTTGCGTCAAGAGCGCCGGTCAGCGTCACCCGTGCTCCGAACGGAGCGAAGGCCGCGGCAATCCGGGCCCGCATGGGTCCGTCTCCGACTAGGGTCAGCTGCCAATCGTCCGTTTCCAAGAGAGTCAGGACTTCGGCCAGTTTGAGATAGGAGCTGGTCTTGTCGCCCTGGCGCATCATGCCGACCGCCAAAAAGCGGAGCCGGCCGGGCGCGCGCGCATCGCGCGACGGGATGCCGGAGAGATCCAGAAAAGGCCTCAAGTGCAGGTAGCGCGCTGCAGGCTTCAGGGTCGGCGCGACAAGGCGCCGGTCCCGGCTGTTCAGGCCGATTACGAGATCCGCCCGCGAAAGCGCCTCCAGCGTGGCCCGATGCCCAGCATCCCAGGGCCCACCGGCCCGTTTGTGGGCCACCGACGCCTCCGCGATCACGTACGGCACATCCAAGGCATCAGCCACCGAGGGCCCGATCCAGTCGGGCGCCTTGTAATAGACGTGATAGGTGAACCAGAGGTCCGGTCTCGGTCGCCGTCCGGAGCGGACGCTTTCCACATACCGCGCCGCCAGCCGCTGTCCGATATCCCGCAGACGAAATTGCCGTGCGGGATCCCCGCCGCCATCGCGGCTCCGAAACCGGGTCGCCAATTCCACCTCATGTCCGGCCTCGCGCATCGCCTGACTCAGCAACCGCGCCATGGTCCGGTCGCCGGACGGCGTCGGCGCATCGGGCGGTTTCAACGGCGCGTGAAAGGCGATCCGCATGGCACCACTCGGGCTAGGCGGCACGGGCGTCGGCCTGCACCCCGAACCGGGCCGCCAAATCGTCGATCCCGGTTTCCGGGCCGAATTCCGACAAGACCCGGACCCGACCGGCTGCCCCCAAGCGCAGACGCTCCGTCGGATTGCAGATCAGACGTTCCAGGGACGCCGCCAAGGCGGCGCTGTCCTGGGGCGGGACCAACAGACCTGTATGGCCGTCCGTCACCAGTTCCGGGATGGCGGACACGTCGGTTGAAAGGACGGGAAGCGCCATCGCCTGCGCCTCCATCAGTACGTTCGGCAGTCCATCCCGGTCCCCACTGGCGGCGACACGGCTGGCCAGGACGAACAGATCGCCCTCCTGCAGCGCCGACACCACCTCGGAGCGCGGCCGTGCGCCACGCCAGTCGACCGAACCGGACAGCCCCAGGCGTTCGGCATGGTCCGATAATTCTCGCTTCAACTCCCCGCCGCCGATATGCACCAGCCGCCACGACAGCGCCTTCGGCAACAGCGCCAGTGCGTCGAGCAGCACGTCGTAGCCCTTCTTCTCGACCGCCCGACCGATCGAAACCAGCACGACCGGGTCCATCGGATCGCTGCCATCCTTGGCCGGCCGCTGGGGCGGGAGCGGAAAGTCTCTGGTATCGAGACCGTGGTAAAGCAGTGCCACCCGATCATCGCTCGGTGCCAGCCCGGCCAGATGGTCGCGGCCGATGGCGGTGCAGGTCACGCACCAGGACATTTCCGCCAGTTTTTCGCGCTTTTCCCAGTCCGGCGTGGTCCAGATGTCCTTGGCATGGGCGGATACCGACCAGGGCAGGCCGCGCATGATCGCGGCATATCGTGTGACCGAGGCCGGGGTGTGCAGGAAGTGCGCGTAGAGCGACCGGTATTCGGCCCCCAGCTCGGCGGCAAGTACGCAGGCCTGGCCGAACCGTCGCCCCCGGTTCGGGGTCGGGTCCCGCGCCAGATCCCGGCGCCAGGCCGCAAAGGCGGCAGCATATCCGGGCAGGTGTCGGGCGATGCGCCACCCGCGCCAGACACGGGCAGGCTCGTCGCGCAGATACTCGGGAAGATAGTCAACCGGTGCGCTGATCGCCGCATGGACGGGATGGGTGACTTTGTCGGTCGGGTGCCGAAGCGAGATGATGCGAAACGCCACCCCACGCTCCTGCAAGCCGAGAAGTTCCTGCGCGATGAAGGTCTCGGAAAGTCGCGGATAGCCCTTCAGGACGATCGCAACCGGACCGGTCGGCAGCGCCCTTTCCGGTCTCACGCCGTCGACCTCCACCATCACGCCGGTCGACGGAACGGTACGGTGCCGGAGGATTCTCTGACCGTCTTCTGCAAGTGATTCCGGACAAAGCTCTGGACGTTCTCCAACCCGCCCAGCAGGTCGACATTGGAGGCTTCGGACGGGCGTTTCCGGCTCGGCAGGAGGCGCAGCGCCTCGGCCATCGCGCGGGGGGACCGATCCCCGTCGTCGACCAGCATGCCTAAAAGTCCCCATTCCTCGGCCTTCTTGGCTCGAATGTACTGCTCCAGCCGTGGCTCGGTCCGCGGCACGATCAGCGCCCGCTTGTCGAAGGACAGAATCTCGCAGAACGTATTGTAGCCTCCCATCGCCACGATCCCAGCACAGCGCGACATCAGCGCCTCGATCCGGCTGTCGAAGGTGATGGCATGCACCCGGTCAAGCCGGGAGGCGCGATCCATGAACTCCGTCTGCTGCTCGTAGGGCATGAACGGGCCAAGCACCAACAGGGCGGGATATGGCAGTTCCGAATCGTGCTCGTAGGCGCGCAGCACCCAATCCATCAC
The DNA here is from genome assembly GCA_024742605.1 of Alphaproteobacteria bacterium. GTDB lineage: Bacteria > Pseudomonadota > Alphaproteobacteria > Thalassobaculales > Thalassobaculaceae > JANSYC01. The sequence continues at coordinate 11,069 of JANSYC010000013.1, forward strand.
CGGCTCCCCATCACCGCCGCCGCCCGCGGTGACCAGCAGGAACGGATCGTCGGCAAACGGAATATTGGGCTTCGGCGCCGGTGTGCTGGACGCTTCCCGCCGCAGATAGCCGGTGTATCGCATCTTCGAGCGCACCGAGGCCGGAATACTCAAACCGTCCAGCGGGTCGCAGATCTCCTCCCGGCCATAGACCCAGATCTCATCATAAAGATCGCGCAGTGCCGGCAGGACCTTCTTGCGTTCCCATTCGGGAGCCAGAGCCGCCGGCTCGTCCATCACATCCCGTAGACCGAGCACAAGCGGCGTGCCGCGCTCCTTAAGCATCAGAAGGGTGTCGCGGACCTCGCCCCGGAGACCCAGAGGCTCCTTGTCCACGATGAAAAGGTCCGGGTCGAACGCCTCGGCGGTGTGATTGATGATCGAGGACCGCAGATTGACGGTGTCCTCCACATCCATGTGCAGCGACAAAGACGTGTAGTCGCCGTTCCGCAGCTTGATAACCCCCGGCACCCGGACGAAATCGACCCGTGTCCGGAAATCGAAACTGCCGATGATCGGCGAGCCCGAAATGATCAGAACGCTCACATCGGGGTCCATCTCGACCAGCGAATGGGCAATGGCCCGACATCGCCGCAAATGGCCGAGGCCGAGCGTGTCGTGACTGTACATCAGGATGCGCCCGTTCCGATGAGCTCGGGAGTTTGCCATTTCAGCCCTCCATACCGTCGGCCACGCGGATGCCCGCGCCTCCGACAGAATTCACATGTGACCTTGGGAAAGGTCACCCCCGCTTAACCGAGCCTCGCATTTACCGCAAGAATATGTCACAGCCGAGATGGCCCGAAAACCAGAGAGTTACGACGCTCCAACGGTTGCGGTCGCAAGGCTTTGCCATCATCATCCGGACCGGAGGCATACCCTGGGTGTGCCTTCCGGCACTCCGAAAGGGCGTTTCGGCGAATGGACTCCACGATCTATCGCTTCATCTTCCGCCACAGCAAGAAAGAGCAGATTCTGCTCCTGGTGCTGACGGCGTTCTCGTTTCCCTTCCTGTACTATTCGCTCGATCTGCCCAAACGCATCATCAATGAGGCCCTAGGGGCCAAAGGCAGTCCGGAGTTTCCGGTCACCATGCTGGGGGTCGAACTGACCCAGTTGCAGTTCCTTTGGACCCTGTCCGGAATCTTTCTGGCCCTGGTCTGCATCAACGGCGCTTTCAAATACTATATCAACGTGTTCCGCGGGCAGCTCGGAGAGCGGATGCTGCGCCGCCTGCGCTACGATCTGTACGCCCGGGTCCTTCGCTTTCCTCTTCCCCATTTCCGAAAGGTCAGCCAGGGCGAGATCATTCCGATGATCACCGCCGAAGTGGAGCCGCTGGGCGGCTTCATCGGCGACGCGTTGGCTTTGCCCGCCTTTCAGGGCGGCACCTTGCTGACCATCCTGATGTTCATGTTCATCCAGGATCCGATCCTCGGGCTGGCCGCGATCTCGCTCTATCCGGTCCAGGGCTACATCATACCGAAGCTGCAACGGCAGGTGAACCTGCTCGGCAAGGAACGGGTGAAGGCGGTCCGCGTGCTTTCGGACCGGATCGGCGAGAACATCAGCGGGGTCGAGACGATCCATGCGAACGACGGCGCCCGATATGCGCTGGCCTGGTTCGGCTACCGACTGGGCCGGATCTACGACATCCGGTTCAATATCTATCGGCGCAAATTCTTCATCAAGTTCCTGAACAATTTCCTCGGCCAACTGACACCATTCTTCTTCTACGCGATCGGCGGCTATCTGGTGATTGCCGGCAGTCTGAGCCTCGGTGCGCTGGTCGCGGTTCTGGCCGCCTACAAAGACCTGTCGGCACCGTGGAAGGAGCTGCTGAACTACTACCAGCGCAAGGAAGATGCCCGCATCAAGTACGAGCAGGTGATCGAGCAGTTCGACGTTCCGGAGATGATGACGGAAGAGCAGCAACTGAGCGATATCGATCCGGATATCCGGCTGGATGGTGCCTTGCGGGTCAACAATCTCGGTCTGGTCGATGACGAAGGCGATATGTTGCTGGACGGGGTCAATCTGAAGGCGGACCCGGGTGAGAAGATCGCATTGGTGGGCCCGGCGGGAGCCGGAAAGGAAAGCCTGATCATGCTGCTGGCGCGGCTGCAACAGCCGACCACCGGTCAGATCACCATCGGCGGGATCGATCTCAGCCAACAGCCTGAGGCCCTGACCGGGCGTCGCATCGGCTATGTCGGCCCGAGCGCCTTCGTTTTCTCGTCGACCATTCGCGAGAATCTCCTGCTCGGCGCCAAACACCAACCGCTCGGCCCATCCGATCGGACCGATGGCGACACCGCGGCGATGACCAAGGACTTGGAGAATGCCGCCAAGTCGGGCAACTCCACCGACGATCCTGACGCCGATTGGGTCGACTACGCGGCAATCGGCGTCGGTGACCCGTCCGATCTGCCTGGCAGGCTGACCGAACTCCTGGCAGCGGTCGATCTGTCGGAGGACTGTTACGTTCTGGGTATTCGCGGCACCATCGATCCGGACAAGGCGAGCGAGACGGCAACCCGGATTCTTGCGGCACGCCAGGCCTTTCAGGATCGGCTCGGAGAGAAGAGCGACCTGTCGGAACTTGTCGAACCCTTCGCGATCGACCGCTACAACATGAATGCGACCGTGGCCGAAAATCTGTTGTTCGGAACGCCAGTGGGCCAGCAATTCGATGCTGCGGGCATCGCCACCCACCCTTACGTTCGTGAGGTTCTGGATCGGCAGGACCTGACCGGGGCGTTCGTGGAGATGGGTCGAAACATCGCCTCGACCATGGTGGAGCTGTTTGCCGATCTGCCCCCGGATCACGAGTTCTTCGCCCAGTTCAGCTTCATCTCGCCCGACGATCTGCCGGATTTCCAAACCCTGATCACCCGTGTAGAGCGGCAGGGCCTGGAAAAGCTGTCGGAGGAGGATCGCGGCAAGCTCTTGGCTTTGCCGTTCAAGATCATCCCGGCGCGTCATCGTCTCGGCATGATCGACGACGACATGACCGCACGGCTTCTCAAGGCCCGACAGGACTTCGCCGAGAATCTGCCCGAAAACCTGAAGGAGTTCGTCGCGTTCTTCCGGTCCGATGCCTACAACGCGGCGGCCTCGCTTCAGGACAACATCCTGTTCGGTAAGATCGCCTACGGGCAGGCGAACGCAGGGGAGCGGGTCGGTCAGGAGATCTCGAACGTTCTTACGGAACTCGGGCTGCGGGACACTGTGATCGAGGTCGGGTTGGACTTCGGAGTCGGAATAGCGGGGTCGCGCCTCTCCGGCCAGCAGCGCCAGAAGGTCGGGATCGCCAGGGTTCTTCTGCGGCGGCCGGATCTGTTGATTATGAACGACGCGACAGCCTCCCTCGACGGCGCCTCGCAGGAGCATGTGATCCGGGAGGTGCTCAGAAGCGCCGAAGGACGGACCGTGATTTGGGGAACCCAGCGGAGCGAATTGGCAAGCCGCTTCGACCGGGTGCTGTTCATGCGCGGGGGACGGATTCTCGAAGACGGGACACCGGAAGAGTTGAACAAGGACGGAACCGCCTTTTACGCGTTCCTGAACCAGAGCTGAGGCGGAACTAGGTAGGTGGGGGTTTCGACCACACCATTTTGAGCTGGCGGGGCGGCCGGACGGAAAGGGAGATCGACGATGAGCCTGCAGGAGGAAGTCGAGCTGCTTCGGAACATCCCGTTGTTCCGCAAGATCGAGCCGTCGAAGTTGAAGCTTCTGGCGTTCACCTCCGAGCGTCTGACCTTCCAGGACGGCCATCGTCTGTTCGCACAAGGCGACGCCGGCGACGCCGCCTACATCATCATCGACGGCACCGCCGAGGTGAAGATCGACACTGACGGTGGTGAAATCACGGTCGCCAGCCTGGGGAAGGGCGACGTGGTCGGAGAAATCGCCATCCTCTGCGACGTCCCCCGCACCGCCTCGGTCGACGCACAGACCAAGGTCGTGACCCTGAAGATCACCAAGGAGCTGTTCTTCAGGCTGATCAGCGAGTTTCCGCAGATTTCCATCGAAATCATGCGCGAGCTGGCCGCCCGTCTGGAACGCACCAATACCCAGTTGCGCGAAGCCCTGTCGCGGAGCTCGAATTCGTGAGTCGTTTGGACAGCGGAATACGGCGCCTTCTGGCGCAGAAACATGCCCTCGAAGACGCGGCGACCAGAATTTCCCGGCTCTCCGGTTGCGTAATGGAGTTCGGCCTGGGCAACGGTCGAACCTACGATCACCTGCGGGAGATTCTGCCCGACCGACAGATCTACGTCTTCGATCGACAGATCGCGGTTCACCCGGATTGTGAGCCGCCCGCCGACCGGATGTTCCTTGGCGATCTGTTCGAGACATTGCCCCAAGCGGTTTCCCGGCTCGCTGGACAGGCCGCCATGATCCATCTGGATATCGGCACCGGCGACAAGGACGCCAGCGTGACGCTCGTCGCGCGCGCGGCACCGGATCTGGTCCGGCTGCTAAAGACGGGGGGAGTCGTGGTCAGCGACCAGCCCGTCGATCACCCCTCACTCGCGCCGCTTGAGCTGCCGAAAGGTGTGAAACCGGGGCGCATCCATATGGCCGTTCGGCTCTAGTACGTAAACCGATCCCGGACCTTGCTCTAGATCAGTTGCCACTGATCGTTGATCGCGGCGACCTGAGCGATGTCGAGCGGCTGTGTGCCGGAGAAATCGATCACGTTGAGCGAATTGTCGGCCGTGCTGCGCATTACCATCTCTTCGCTTCCGTCGCCATTGGTGTCGGCGATCCGCGCCAATTCCCAGCTGTCGTCAACGGTGAAGGATGAGCCGAAGGTTGGGCTGGACGTTCCATTGGTCTCCCAGACGGCAAACCTGTTGGTTCCGTTTCTCAGGAGGATGTCGTCGGTCCCGTCCCCATTGAAGTCACCCGTCTGCACGATCTCCCAGGCGCTCGGCAAGGCGATGCTGGAACCGAAGCTCGGCGTATCGACCCCATTCATACCCCACAAGGCGACCCGGCCGTCATCGCTGTTGCGCCACAGCAGATCGTCAGCACCATCGCCGTCAAAATCGTCCGTCTGCTCAAGCTGCCAGCTCTTGCTCAGCCCGATCGAGGACCCGTAGGTCGGTGTGCCGGCCCCATCCATTTCCCAAACAGCCAACCGTCCGGTAACGGAATTCCGCATCAGCAGATCGGCAGCCTCGTCGTCGGTATCCAACTTGCCGACATGGAGAATTTCCCAGTCGTTCGACACCGCGATCGACGCTCCGAAGGTCGGTCCGCCGCTGTCGTTCATTTCCCAGACCGCGATCCGACCATCACTGTTGCGGACCAAGATGTCCGCGATCCCGTCGCCGCTCAGATCCTCTATCGTGTTGATCGACCAGCCTGTCGGGATCCCGATCGAGGATCCGTAGGAGATATCGTTCGGATCATCGATATCCCAGACCACGATTCGCTTCGAAGCCGCGTTGTACAGCAACAGTTCGTCGCTGGCGTCGGCATCGAAGTTTTCGGTCGCCAGGGTGGTCCATCCGGACGGTGCGGCGAAGGCGTTGCCGAACGCCGGCGCGTCCGCGTCATTGGTCTCCCAGATCGCGAACATCTGACCGTTGCGCCACAGAATGTCTTCCGAGCCGTCTCCATCGAAGTCAGCGACAGCGTCGACCTGCCAACCGGCCCCGAGACTGAACGACGTTCCGCCGTCGACTCCGCCCAATCCGTCATACCGGATCAGGGACACCTTGTCGGCCGCGTCGTCGAACAGAATCTCCAACGGACCGGCGGCACCGGTCACCGCGTTGGCCTCGACCACGCTTTCGATTCCGCTCACGGTCATGGAGAGCAGATCCGCATGACTGTTGACCGTCAGCACATCGGTGCCCGCGCCACCCACCACGGTGTCGCCCGACCCGGCCACGATTGCATCGTCACCGTCTCCGCCGGAGATCTGGTCGCGACCGGCACCGCCGATCAGCGAGTCATCGCCAATCCCTCCGAGCAGCGTATCGGCACCGTCGGCACCGTAGAGCGTGTCGTTTCCGTCACCGCCCAGAAGGCTGTCACTGCCGGCCTGGCCATCGATCGAGTCCGCGCCACCGAGGCCCAGCACCGTATCGTCACCACCCAGCGCCAGAATCGTGTCGCCAAGGGTTGTTCCGCTGACAAGGTCGGCGTTCTCGGTCACAACCAGGGTCTTGAAGAGAAGATCACCGCTCGTCGTGCGGATCTCTTCGATTCCGTCATAGGTGCCACCGAGCACCGTGTCGGTCACATAGGCGATATCGTAGCCTTCGCCACCGGACAGGGTGTCCTCGGTCAGGTTGCCGTACAGCACATCGTTGCCGGCGCCGCCGATCAGCAGATCGTTCCCGGCGCCGCCGGAGAGCACGTCGTCTCCGGCATTGCCGTTCAACGTCTCGTTTCCGCCGACACCGACCAGCGTATCCGAGCCCAGGCTGCCTATCAGGGTGGCGACCGTTGCACCCGGAACCAACATCTGGCCTGCGGTCAACGTCTGCCCTGCGGTCAAAGCATAGAGACCGTGCCCGAACGGGCCGGGGCCACTCAATGAACCAGACGGGTCAGTTGCGTAGAGTTGCTCGAAACCCCGCGTGTTCCCGGTGTTCCAGACATCCGTAAGGAAGCTTTCGACGTCAGACGTGTCTTCGGAGACCAGAAGATCCGTCCCGATACCGCCCTCCAGTGAGACCGATGCGAAGCCGGAGTTGGTGGGATCGACCGCAAATACCGTGTCGTTACCGGCGCCGGCGTCGATCACCTTCGCAAGTGACATTTTGCTCTGATCAAATTCGTCGGGTTGGTAGATCCCGATCACATCGTCGCCATCTCCGCCGCTCAGCGTATCAACGTACTGGCCGCTTGCCACGAGCGTATCGTTTCCGGCGCCGCCGATCAGCAAACTGCCGGGCGGGATACCGTTCAGATGGGTGCTGACCAACAGATCGTCGCCGTCCCCACCGTCCAGCGTATCAAGCCCATTGATCGACGAGAGGGTGTCGTCACCCGCGCCGCCGTAGAGCGTACTGTCACCCAGCCCGGCCGTGAGATGGTCATTACCGCCTTCGCCATAGACCAGATGCCCACCCGGCAGCGAGCCGTCTAAATCGAGGCTGCCCACATAGGCGGTATCGGACCCATCACCGCCGTAGATCGTCGAGGATCCGTCTGAATAAGTGAGACCGTCGTAGTTCTGATCGGGGTCGGGGCCAAAGATGTCGTTTCCGGCACCGCCCGACAGGACGTCACTGCCGTCACCCATCACGAAGATGTCGTCACCGTAGCCGCCGCTGGCCGAACCCCCGCTGCCGCCTATGAGCGAATCATCGCCGTCTCCACCGATCGCCTGATCGCCTTCGCCGAAGAGATAGATCGTGTCGTTGCCGGCACCGCCAGACAATGTGTCGAAGCCAACGGCGCCCTGGATCGAGTCATCCCCGTCGCCGCCAGACACCTCACTGCTTCCCCATGTCGAAAACAGCGAGTCGTTGCCGCCAAAGCCGACGAGCGTGTCGCCTGCTTCAAATGTCCCGAGCAGATCGTCGCCCTCGGTCCCCAGAATACGGGGATCGGAGGTGTAGAGCCGTTCTCCGGTGGTGGTCGACCAGATCTCCTCGATCCCGTCATAGCTTCCGCCCAGAACCGTGTCGGTCACATAGGCGATGTCATGGCCCTCACCACCGGACAGGGTGTCCTCGGTCAGATTGCCGTACAGGATATCGTTGCCAGAGCCGCCGGACATCAGGTCCGCGCCCTCGCCACCGGTCAGCACGTCTTCGCCTATTCCACCGACCAGCGTGTCCGCTCCGGCTCCACCTGACAACACGTCGTTGCCGGCACCTCCGCTCAGCAGATCGGCGCCCGGCAGACTCACGATCGGTGTGACCGTCAGCCCGCTAATCTGGTAGTCGCTGCTGTCGTTGGTCGCGGTCTGGCTTTCGGCTCCACCATATGGGGTGGCCGTGAAGATCAGCTTGTCAAAAGATACGCCGGGTTCGATCGACACGGTCGCGGTCGATCCGCCACCCTCCGCAAAGATATTGGCCTCTCCCACCAGAGTGCCACCGCTGTAGGCCGCCCAATGGCCGACTTCGCCGCCAGCGCCCTCGCTCGCGAACAAGCGCGTGACACTCACCGACGCAGCGCTGGCCTGGGCGTCCAGTTCGACGATCAGCTCTTCGGACAGCCCGTTCGCGGCATCATAGCCGAGCTGTACCGACGGGCCCCCGGTGTTTCCTTCGACGCCGATCTCGCTTCCTGCCGTAGAGACATTCTCGACACTCGCCTCGGAGAGCAGTCCCCCGACGATCGAGCGACCGAGGACCGCATAGCCGCTGTCGGTCGCCGAATAGTTCGAGCCATCGATGGTGAACGGATCCCCGGTGCCGCCCGACCCACCATCCCCGATCAGGGTGTCGTCGCCCGCACCGCCGGACAGCACGTCGTTGCCGCCCGCGCCGGTCAGTTGATCGTTGCCGTCGCCGCCGATCAACCGCTCGCGGCCTCCGGTTCCGACCAATGTGTCATCGCCGTCGGTGCCCTGGATCAGGAAGGGGTTCTCGAACCCGTCGCTCGACAGATACTCCAGATCAGCGTCCTGGCCGCCCGCGGCCTTGGTCGCCGATTCGTCGCGGCCGTTCATCTCGTAGCTGACGACCATCGTGCCGCTATCGGCTTCGGTCCAGAAATACGTCGTTCCCGGCTCCGCCGTGTAAGCGCCCTCTTGCGGGTCGCTGGCCCCGTAGAGATCGGCGGTAAAGTCGACCGCCTCATCGTTCGGGTTGATCACCCGCCAGATGTGTTCGTTGTCGCCGTCGCCGTCCAGATCCGCGACCCCCATCGAGGTCAGGGTCAGCTCTTCGAGGGCGTAGCCCAGATCATCAACGGTCCAGCCGCCGCTGCTGTCCGCGGACAGGGCGTCCATCGGGACATCGCCTTCGACCGCGAGCGTGTATTCGGATCCGCCCACATCAAAGGTGAAAGTGGTGACGCCATCCTCAACCAGACGGGTAACTGTTGCACCAGTGAGGTCGACGCCATCCAGCGCGATCGTGTCGCCGGTTTCGAAATCCGAGATCTCGGCCTGATCCGAAAGATCCATGATAAAGGTATCGGCACCTGCGCCACCCACAAGCACGTCGCCGGCACCACCGGATAGATTGTCCTTGCCGGAACCGCCGGACAGAGTGTCGAATCCGGCGCCACCGCTCAGGGTGTCGTCACCGGACCCGCCGCCCAGGATGTCGTTGCCCGCGCCGCCGACCAGCAGATCGTTGTCGCCACCGCCGGCCAGCGTGTCGTCGCCCTCACCCCCGAAGACCACGTCGTCGCCTGCGTCGCCGGCCAGAAGATCGTTTCCGGTCGCACCGGACAGGCTGTCGGCCCCCGCGCCGCCGCTCAATCCGTCGTCGCCGTCGCTCCCGCTCAGCACATCGTCCCCGGTGCCGCCGGACAGCACGTCGTTTCCGCCGCCGCCGATCAGGGTGTCGTTGCCGTCACCTCCGAGAACCAGATCGCTTTCACCGTCACCCTGAAGCGTGTCGTCACCGCCGCCGCCGGCCAGCGTATCGGCATCGGCGCCGCCGAACAGTGCGTCGGCACCTGCACCACCGGACAGAAGATCGGTTCCCGAACCACCGGACAACACATCGTCGCCTAGGAAGCCGAGAAGGGTGTCGCTGCCGCCGCCGCCCGCCAGGGTCTCTGAGCCGCCGGCCCCATTGATCAGATTGTCGTTTTCGTTGCCACCAATCGCGATATCGCCCGCCAACGCGGTCAGAGTGTCAAGACCGTCGGTTCCCTCGATTTCAACATCGTAGAGGACGACGCTATCGCCACCGGTGTCTTGAACAACGACGTCCAGACCATCGCCGCCGTAAATCGTATCGTTACCGCCGCCGTTCGTGAACGTGTCGTTTCCGGCACCGCCGGACAGAATGTCGTCGCCGGTCCCGCTGCTGAGACTGTCGGCCCCGTCGCCGCCGAGCAGAGTGTCACCGCCGTCGCCGCCGGACAGGTCGTCCGCGCCGGCCCCGCCGTCGAGCAGATCATTGCCCAAGCCACCGGTCAGCGTGTCGCTGTCTGCGCCACCTGAAATCGTATCGTTGTCCACGCCGCCGTCGAGCACGTCATTGCCGGATCCACCGGTCAGCACGTCGTCACCCGCGCCACCCGCGCCGGTGTCGTTACCCGAGCCGCCATCCAGAACGTCATTGCCGGACCCACCGGACAAGGCGTCATCGTCTTCACCACCCGCGACAGTATCGTCACCGGCGCCGCCGTCGAGCACATCTGCACCCAAGCCGCCGCTCAATGTGTCGTTGCCGCCGCCACCGGTACCGGTATCGTTGCCCGAACCGCCATCCAGAAGATCGTTCCCGGTCCCGCCGGACAGGTCGTCATCGGCATCGCCGCCGGACAGCATGTCGTCACCGGCATCGCCATCGAGCACATCAGCGCCCGAGCCACCGCTCAATGTGTCGTTGCCGTCGCCACCGCTTGCCGTATCGTCACCGGCCCCACCAGCCAGAACATCGTTTCCGGCACCGCCCGTCAGCGCATCGTCACCCGATCCGCCGAGCACCGTATCGTCGCCTCCAGCGCCGTCCAAGACATCGGCATCGGCGCCGCCATCAACGACATCATTGCCGTCTCCACCATCGATCGTGTCCACTCCAGCGCCGCCGGAAAGGGTGTCGTCGCCCGCGCCGCCGCTGATCAGATCGTTCTCTGTCCCGCCCGAAGCGGCATCATTGCCGTCGCCGCCGTCGAGCGTATCGGCGCCGGCGCCGCCGGACAGCGTATCGTCGCCCACGCCGCCGCTGATCAGATCGTTTTGTGTCCCGCCCGAAGCGACGTCATTTCCGACGCCGCCGTCGAGCGTGTCGGACCCGGCGCCGCCGCCGAGTTGGTCGGCGCCGTCCCCACCGAAGAGCACGTCATCGCCGGAACCGCCGGAAAGGGTATCGTCGCCCAGTTCACCGTTGAGGGAATCATTGTCGCCGCCGCCGGACAGCAGATCGTTGTCCACGCCGCCTAGAACCGTATCGTCGCCGGATCCGCCGTCCAGGGTGTCGCTGCCGGCCCCGCCGGACAGCAGATCATTGTCCGCGCCGCCGAACCCCACATCGTCACCAGCTCCGCCGTCCAGACTGTCGGCGCCCGCACCACCGTCCAGAACGTCGGCATCGGCACCGCCGGAAAGTGCGTCGGAGCCGTCACCACCGGAGAGGGTATCTCTACCGGATCCGCCAGAGATCACGTCGTTACCGGCACCACCACTGAGCAGATCGTCGCCCTCGACGCCGGAAACCGTGTCGTTCCCCGCTCCACCGGAAATCGTATCGTTTCCGTCGGCGCCGACCAGTTGATCGTCGCGCTCCAGTCCGGTCAGGTTCAACGGACCCGGATCGAAAATCAGATCGGTGAAGACGTCTTCGTCCCCGACATTGTAAATACTTGTTGAGACTTGCCCGAACGCGCCGGTCAGCGTGAAGCTCACATCGGTATCGCCGTCACCATCGAGATCGATGTCGACTGACGTGTTCCCCGTAACACTGTCCTGGGTCAGCGTAACGTTGTCGTCGTCCACACTGCCACCCGCGAGACGCACAACGTCTCCGGTTCCAAAATCCTCGATCGTGTCGCCGTCGAGATTGGCAGCCGTTCCGCCCGACACGTCGGCCATGAACACATCGCCCCCGGCACCGCCGGTGAGGCTGTCGGCTCCGAGACCGCCGTCGATCAGGTCCGCGCCGTCACCGCCCTGGATCTGGTCACTTCCGTCGCCGCCCAAAAGCGTGTCATTTCCGGCACCGCCATCCAGGCTGTCGTCGCCGCCGCTACCCTCGATATAGTCCCGATAGGCCGAGCCGGAGATCGCATCGTTTCCGGCGCCACCGTCGACACGGGCGCCGATTTCGGTCCAGCCGATCGTGTCGTCACCCGATGTGCCGACGTCCGCAAGATCGGCGGCCAGACCCACATCCAAGGTCCCACCGCTCTCGAAGGTCACATTCTCGATGGTCTTAAAAACGTCCGTCCAGGACGTCAGCGTTACGGATTCCGAAAACCCATCCCACAACGTCAGATCTTCGGGCAAAGCGATGACAATGTCATCGCCGTCCAGCCAGACAACCACGTTTGAGAGGTTCAGATCACCGGTCAACTCCAGCGTATCGAACCCACCGTTAAATTCCGTCGGGTTGCTGATCTGACCGAGGGGAGACTGATAGGTCCAGAAATACTGGTCCGTGACGGTGTCCTGGCCGTCGCCCGCGCCGAACCGGTAGACGTCGTCACCGCCGCCGCCCATCATGGAGTCCGCGCCGGCGCCACCGTGCAGGGTGTCGGCTCCGGTATCCTCGTTTATGTATTGGCCCCGAACACCGCCACTGCCGTAGAGGACATCGTCCCCGTCCCCACCTTCGAGTGAGTCGGCGCCATTGCCGCCGTCCAATGTATCGTTTCCTGCGCCACCGGACAGTGTGTCACCGCCACCCTGAGCGTAGATGCTGTCATTGCCCGAGGACCCGTCAAGACGATCGTCCCCGTCACCGGACCGAATGCTGTCGTCACCCGCTCCGCCGTCGATCGTGTCGTTTCCGGAACCGGTAGACACGGTATCATTTCCGGTGCCCGCATCGTATCCGATCGAACCTTGCATATGGTTCAGACTATCGTCGGCCGCAGCACCACTCATGGCGCCGAGGATATCCGCGGTGGACATGGTCTCACCGTTCGCGAACGCAAAGTTCTCGATCGAGCGATTCACATCCGTCCAGTTGACCATCGTGATGAGGTCGGACAGGTCCAAAAGTCCGGTGTCGCCATCGCGGATGCCGACGACCAAGTCATCGTTGATCAGCGAAATCCAAATATCGTCGGAGCCAATCCCGTCGCCGAACTGCAGCGTGTCATTGCCCCCGAATCTTTGCTCAGGCGGGCTAAGTTGTCCGAGCGGATGCTTGAACTGAAAGGTGTAACGGTCCTCGACACGGTCGGTACCGTCGCCGGAATTGAAGATATAGACATCATTTCCACCACCGCCATACAGCGTGTCACTTCCGGTTCCGCCGACCAGGGTGTCGTCACCCTCTGCCTCGTTATAGCGGCCCAGAATGCCGCCACTGCCCAGAAGAATATCCTCGCCGGCACCGCCGTAGATCAGGTCGTTCCCGACGTCGCCATCTATCGTGTCGTTGCCGGCACCACCGGACAGGGTATCGCTGCCGGACCCGGCTGTGATCACGTCCCGGCCGTCGCCGCCATTCGCGATGTTGTCGCCGTTTCCGGTGACGATGCTGTCGTCGCCGGACCCACCGGAAAGGTTATCGGAGTAGGCGCCGCCTTTGATCGTATCATTGCCCGCGCCACCGGACACGCCGATCGATGTGTGGGTCCAAGAGATCAGGTCGTCTCCGCTCGAACCGCTGGTGTCCGAGACAATGCCCGAGATATCGAGGGTGCTGCCGTCCGAAAACGAGATCGTCTCCAGCGCACGGTCGAGATCAACTTGATTCTCCCAGCGGATCAAATCGCTCAGATCATTGATATCGGTCGAACCTTCGCGGATACCGATCAGAAGATCGTCGCCCTCAAGCGAGATCCAAACATTGTCCTGGGTAATTCCGGCTCCAAAACGGAGGGTGTCGTAACCGCCGAAAACATCGTTTGGGCTCTCGATCTCCCCGCCCGGCCTCTGGACACGGTACTCGTATCTGTCGTCAACGGTGTCCCGACCGTCCCCAATCTCAAAATGGTAGACGTCGTTCCCGCCGCCGCCATACAGCGTGTCGTTTCCGGCCCCGCCGGACAGCGTGTCGTTTCCAGTCGGTTCATTGAAACTGTCAATCAGGCCGCCGGAGCCCTTGAGGAGATCATCACCGCCGAGGCCCAGCAACACGTCATCGCCAGCACCGCCATCGATGCTGTCCGCACCACCTGTTCCGGTGATGGTGTCGTTGCCACTGCCGCCGAGCACGTCCATTTACACTCTCCCAGGATGGTTTTTAACCGAGTTTCAGCAGTTTGTGAAGCTCGAATCGAATTTTCTTCATATTTTAGGTAATCCAAATTTACTCGCGTTTCGATGTAGTTAGGCTCTCCACATTCAGATATTGGGCCGAAATTCGCGGGCTGCATTGACGATTTGTTTCACATCTCAAATCACATTCTCCACGGCGAATTCGGCACCGCTCGGCAAGCAAGGATCTTCCCACCTGCACGCACACGCGCTACACGACCAATACCCAACAACCCCACATGTGCTGTCATGAACCTGAACGCCTTCTTCGAGTCCGAGTTGGACGAACACCTCACCGTCACAAGCAAGACCCGGGCCACCATGTCCGAACCCTTTGCCGCGCTTGTTGCCCTGACCGCCGGGGTCGTGCGGGCCGGCGGCAAGATCATGCTGTTCGGAAACGGTGGAAGTGCTGCCGACGCGCACAACATCGCGACAGAGTTCGCCGTGCGCTACAAAACCGACCGGGCGGCCATTCCGGCGATCGGCCTGACCACGGATGGCGGCGTGCTGACGGCGATCGGCAATGATTTCGGCTTCGAGCACGTTTTCGCGCGGCAGATCGAGGCTTTGGGGAAACCCGGCGATCTTGCGATCGGGATCTCAACATCCGGCCGTTCGCCCAACGTGCTGGAAGGCCTGAAGACCGCCCGCAGCATGGATATTCGGACCGCCGCATTCGGTGGCGGCACCGGTGGCGACATGGTCGAGCTGGTCGATCTCGCCTTGATCGTTCCGTCCAAGACGACCGCGCGCATTCAGGAAATGCACATCCTGCTCGGCCAGATGCTGTGCGGCGCGGTCGAGGTCGAACTCGGGCTGGTCCCAGCGCCCTAACTCAGGACAAGACATGACCCAAGATTCTGACTTGGCAGGACTGGTCGATCGGCTTCAAGGCGTGCGGGTCTTGACCGTCGGAGACCTGATGCTGGATCGCTTTGTTTACGGCACCGTCGAGCGGATCTCGCCTGAGGCGCCCGTGCCGGTGCTGCGGATCGACCACGAGATCGCCATGCTTGGCGGGGTAGGGAATGTCGCGCGCAATCTGCGCGCTCTCAATACGTCGGTCTGCCTGGTTGCCATGCTCGGCAAAGACGAAGCGGCCCGTGAGGTGAAGGGGTTGCTTCAGGCCGATCTCGACATCGAAAGCAACCTGATTGAGGTCGAGACTCGTCCGACCACCATCAAGACCCGCTATATCGCCGGCAGCCAGCAGATGCTGCGGGCCGACCGGGAAGAAGTCTCACCGGCGCCCGACAGCCTCGGTGCCGAAGTGGTCGCGCGCGCCGAAGCCGATCTCTCCGCCGCGAAAGCCCTGGTTCTTTCAGACTATGGCAAAGGCGTTCTGACCAAGGATGCCGTCACTCGGCTGATCACGCTCGCGCGGCAGGCCGGCGTACCGGTGATCGTAGACCCGAAGGGCCGCGATTACGGCCGCTATATGGGCGCGGATCTGGTCACGCCGAACCGCCGGGAGCTGACGCTTGCAACCGGCCTGCCGACGGAGACCGACGCGGACGTCACCGCGGCCGCCCGACAGCTGATCGAAAGTTCGGGTGTCCGTGGCGTGCTTGTCACGCGCAGCCAGGACGGAATGACCCTTGTCCGCGGCAACGGACCGCTGGACGGTGACGACGGCTCGGTCCTGCACCTGCCCGCCACCGCGCGGGAGGTGTTCGACGTCTCCGGCGCCGGCGACACCGTGGTCGCCACCGTCGCCGCCGGGCTGGCCGCGGGCATCGATCTCGCGGATGCCTGTCGCCTGGCGAACGCCGCGGCGGGGATCGTCGTCGGCAAGATCGGAACCGCAACCGCCTCGGCCGAGGAAGTGGTGCACGCCCTGCACAGCCGCGACCTAAGCCATGGCGAGGCCAAGACGGCGACCCTGGAAACCGCGAAATCGCAGGTGGCACGGTGGCAGGCCAAGGGCCGCAAGGTCGGATTCACCAATGGATGTTTCGATCTGCTGCATCCGGGGCACGTGTCCCTCCTGCGCCAGGCGGCCGAGCGGTGCGACAAGCTGATCGTGGGCTTGAACAGCGACGCCTCGGTCGCCCGCCTTAAGGGCCCGGAGCGCCCGGTCCAAAGCGAAGCCGCGCGGGCCGCCGTCCTCGGCTCGCTCGCATCGGTCGATCTTGTGGTGATTTTCGGCGACGACACCCCGCTCGACCTGATCTCCGCCCTGCGCCCGGACCTGCTGGTCAAAGGCGCCGACTACACGCCGGACACGGTGGTCGGAGCGGAGGTGGTCAGGAGCTATGGGGGATCTGTGTTCCTGGCATCGCTGGAGGCCGGGTTCAGCACCACGGCTACGATCGCCAAACTGGGCAAATAAGCGACCAGTCAACCGGGCAATATCTGCGCTGCCCGGGATCGGAACGCGCCCGCACTGGGGCGCGCTCCCCGATGGGAGACCGTCTGTTCGAGGTCCCGTATCCAGCCCGGGCTTAGAGGGCCCCGCCGAAAGCGACGACGACGATCATGGCGTAGCCCAGCGTGTAGACGATGGCGGTCTTGGTGATGTCGATAGCGTGATTCATTGGATCTCTCCGATCGAAAAGGTGACGGACCATCCCGTCCCCTGCACTGCAATATGGACTCATGGGTTGGTCAGAACCACTGACCATTATTGCACGTTATTCATTCCATTTTGAGATTAATAATATTGTATACAAGACAATACGTCGCGGTTCGCAGCCCAAATGGCCGAAGTTTCTGAAAATTCCTTTCGCGGTTGCGAAAGGCCTTAAATCGCCGATGGTCAGTATCCCACCGGCCTCGGATCGATCAGCTGACGCAGTCTGACGGCGGCGGTCCGCGCGAGTTTGACGGTCAACGCACGCCTGCGGGCCGAGGCCAGTTTCCGCTCCGGGGCCGATCGAACGATCTCCGCCGACCAGGCATCCGCCACGATCAGCCCGCAGACCGCCTCGCTCGGCAACAGGTCCATCGGAAACCCTGGGGCGACGGCGAAATAGAACCGGTCGCAAAAGGCCTGGTACTCCGTCCATTTGACGTCACTCAGGTAGTCTTCGCGACTGGATTTCACTTCCACAATGTCGATGCCGCCGTCCGGGTGAAGCGCCACCAGATCGGCCCGACGCCCGGTCGCCAAGGTGAATTCGGTGACGACCGCAGCCCCAAGATCCTCGAACAGCCTCGCGGTTCCGCGGGTCACGGCCTCCGTCACAGCGGGCCGCACATCACCGGGGATTGAAATCGGTCGCTCCCCGCGCGTCCACATCCCGGGTGTCGGCACCGCGCAGATCCGCATCGGTCATGACGGCGTCCTGCAGATCCGCCCCTCTAAGATTGGCGTCCCGCAAATCGGCACCGGACAGATCTGCACCGGACAGGGCCGCATAGGACATATCGACCCCGCGCAGCTTGGCTTCGCTCAGTCGGGCGTTCTCCAGATGTGCGGTCCAGCGCTGCACGTTGGAGCCGATGATGTTCACGGGCGACAGCCGGGCGCCGGTCAGATCCGCCTCGCTCAGGTTCGCCCGCCGCAGGGTGACCCCCCGCAGATCCGCATTGCTCAGGTTGGCCTTGCGCAGATCCGCGAAGGACAGGTCGGACATCAGCAGTTCCATCCGGCTCAGGTCGGACGCGACCAGGACGACGAACTCCATGTTGGAGGCCGAGAGGTTCAGTCCGGCAAGCGACTGTCCGCTGGCGTCCCGACGGCTCAGCTCCGCCCGCTTGCCTTCGCGCCCCGATGACCGGATCCAGGCGTCGTGGGAGATCAGCATCCGCTTCATTTCGTCCCCGAGAGCGTCCAGCACCTTGGGCAGACGCGCATCCCGGAAATGCGGCGCGTCCCGGTTCATGGTCGAGAACGCAGCGCCCGCCAGATCCGCATCGGTCAGGACGGTGCCGGAGAAGATCGCGTTGTAGAGGATCGCCCCGTTCAGGATTGCCCCGGTCAGGTTGGCCTCCGTCAGATCCGCACCTTCCAGGTTGGAGCCGGTCAGGTTGGCATGGCTGAGATCGGCCCGGTAGAACCGCACGTTCCGCAGCACGGTATCGGTCAGATCCGTCTGCACCATGAACGCGTTCGACATCTTCGCGTTCGACATGTCCGCGCGCAGGGCGGTGGCGGTCGCCATGTCGGTGGAGGTGTTGTCGAAGCCGGCGGCGATCAGATTTCCCTTGTCATCCGGGCGCAGCAGAACCCCGTCCCGGAGGTCCGCCTCCGCCAGATGGCAATCCGACAGGTTGCAGCCGCGCAGGCAGGCGCCGCGCAGATCGGTCCGGCTCAGATCCGCAAACCGGAAATCCGCATGACGCAGATCGCAGGCAAAGAAATTCGCCGATGTGAACACCGCGTTCCGGCAGTCGGCGTGGGCCAGCCTGGCGCCGGAGAAATCCGCGCCGGACAGGTCGACCTCCTTGAAGTCCAGATAGCCCAGATCCGCGCCGGTGAAGTTGGCGCGCGCACCGCCGGTCCGCCCCTTGACGTAGAGGGTATGCTTCTGGGTCAGCTCGCTGACTTCCTTCTGGCTGAGTTTCCTCAACCGTGTGCTGACCGGTCGGTCATCGATCGGGAACTCATGCCCCGATGCATGCTCGGCGAGAGAGCGGGTCAGTCCTCCCATGGTATCCTGGCCGTCAGAGCCCATACGCGTGTCCGTTCCGTTTCCTCGACCGCACGAGACCGAAGCCCTGATCCCGAAGCCTTGCCGATGCGAAATTCTGCACGGCAATGCATAAAATACCACGCATTAAACGCAACAGATAAAACCCTGCGTCCCCCGGCGGAACCTTGACCGCTGCGACCGGGATGACGCTATCAGATCTGAAGATAAAATGGTGCTGCCGGAGAGATTTGAACTCTCGGCCTCTCCCTTACCAAGGGAGTGCTCTACCCCTGAGCTACGGCAGCGAACCTGTTCGTACCGGGAGGATCCTGGGGGAAACCGAGGCCGCCGGACGCGAAGCGGCGCATAGATGCCAGACCGGGCCGGTTGGTGCAAGGCCCGAATACGGAATTCCTGCGATCGGCCGAATTCGCCGGCCGCAACGTCGCGCACGGTTTATCGGCTCCGCGCTTTCTGACATTGTCTTAGGAAATCTCTTCACCTCTCATCTCCAGCGACAGACCGTGCCCATGTCCTCGAAATCAGCCTCGGCCGGCCCAGGGAGATCCGGCGGAACACAAACCGCCGATTCGGGCGAATCGGCCGGTTTCGAGTCGGACGAACCGAAAGCGGCCGCGCGGCCGCCGGCCAAGGCCTCCGACGCCGACCGGGCGAACCGGCGGGCCGAGGCGCTGCGGGCCAATCTCCGCCGCCGCAAGGATCAGTCCCGGGCGCGTCGTGGCAATTCCGACTGAGGCCCCCTGAAAGTCCAGGCAAACCGTGGACATAGGAGTTGACCACCGGGGCGAGACGGCGCGGTCGTGGAAATCTGCGGCAGCCGGTCGATCCACCCGAAACGCCGCCATGCCAAAGCCATGTTTCGCGGCGAGCCTGACCCTGCGGGACGGTTCGGCGCGTTCTTGCTTGAGGTTTGGGGGGCGTCTTCGTTAGAACCTAGGAAATACCTGGAGGATATCCTTGATGGATCAGATTCGCGTTCGGGGTGGTCAGGCCCTGAAGGGCACCATTCGGATCAGCGGCGCGAAGAACGCGGCTCTGCCCCTGATGACGGTCGGGCTGCTGACCGACCAGCCGGTGGTGTTGCGAAACGTGCCCGCGCTGGCCGATATCGAGTCCATGACCAATCTGCTGCGCCAGCATGGCGTCCGGATCACCGCCATCGAAGGCGAGGCC
The DNA here is from genome assembly GCA_024742605.1 of Alphaproteobacteria bacterium. GTDB lineage: Bacteria > Pseudomonadota > Alphaproteobacteria > Thalassobaculales > Thalassobaculaceae > JANSYC01. Next base: position 30,914 of record JANSYC010000013.1, read on the forward strand.
GGGACCTGGACCCTGGACGGGTCCGACATCGTCAGCACCCTGGCGCCCTACGATCTGGTGCGCAAGATGCGGGCTTCGGTTCTGGTTCTGGGACCGCTCCTGACCCGGTTCGGCGAGGCGACCGTCTCGATGCCCGGAGGCTGCGCGATCGGCAACCGGCCGGTCGATCTGCATCTGAAGGGGCTGGAGGCGCTGGGTGCGCAGATCGAGATCGAGTCCGGATACGTGCACGCACGGGCGCCCAAGGGCGGGCTGACCGGCGGCCGGGTGACGTTCCCGATGATTTCCGTCGGGGCCACCGAGAATCTTCTGACCGCCGCCGCACTGGCCTCCGGTGAGACCGAATTGGTGAATGCGGCCCGGGAACCCGAGATCGTCGATCTCGCCAACCTGCTGATTTCCATGGGTGCCGAGATCGAAGGTGCGGGGTCCGACACCATCCGGATTCAGGGCAAGCCGACATTAGGCGCCGCCGATCACCGGGTCCTGCCCGACCGGATCGAGACCGGAACCTACGCCATGGCGGTCGGTGCCGCCGGGGGTGAGGTTCTGCTGGAAGGGGCCGAGGCCGGGCTGCTGGACGCCGCATTCGACGTCCTGCGCCGGGCCGGCATGACGGTCACCCAGGAAGCGACCGGCATCCGGGTCTCCCGTCCCTGCGACCGACTGGTCGGCGTTGATGCGATGACCGAGCCCTACCCGGGCTTTCCGACCGATCTGCAGGCCCAGCTCATGGCCATGCTGACGGTCGCGGACGGGGCCTCGATGATCACCGAGACGATTTTCGAGAACCGGTTCATGCACGTGCCGGAACTGGCGCGGATGGGCGCCAACATCACCGTCCACCACTCCTCCGCGCTGGTGCGGGGGGTCGCGGGCCTGACCGGCGCGCCTGTCATGGCGACCGATCTGCGCGCCTCAGTCTCGCTGGTGCTGGCGGCACTGGCGGCGAAGGGCGAGACCACGGTGAACCGGGTCTATCATCTTGACCGCGGCTATGCGGGGCTGGTCGAGAAACTGACGGCCTGCGGTGCGGATATTGCCCGTCTCCAGGGACAGCGGGCCGCCGCGGAAGAATAGACCTTCGACGACGAACCCGACGACCGACCGGCGAGGAGCATCACAGTGGCGCCCAATGTCCCTAAACGCCTGAGAGGCCCCAACGGCGACGTGATTCCATTCCGGGTCGCGGCGAAGGATTCCGAGGATTTGGCCGTGGTCGCGGCCTTTCTCCAGGATGCGATCCTGCCCGCGCCGGAGATGACCTATGATCCAAAGACCAAACGCTTCGTCGCGATCCTGACCCGGTTCCGCTGGGAACGGCTGGAGGACGGGCCGAAAAGCGAAGACGGTGCCCGGCTGTACGAACGGGTGCACACCGCCCTGCGCTTCGATGACGTCACCTCGGTCCGCTCGGTCAAGATCGACCGAAAGGACCCGAAACTGATGTTGAACCTTCTCTCGATCGGCTGGGAGGCGGGTGAGACCGGTGACACCGTCGATCTGGTTTTTGCCGACGGAGCGACCATCCGGCTTGACGTCGCGCGCCTCTCCTGCCACGTGGAGGACCTCGGAGAGCCTTGGGTCACCCCGTTCCGCCCGGATCACGATACCGCCCCGGACGCGGACGGCACCTCCCAGGTCTGAAACACAGCCACGAGACGACCGGTGAGCGCGAACGAGAAACTGGTGCTGGCCCTGCCGAAGGGCCGCATTTTGAAGGCGATCACGCCGTTGCTGACCCGGGCCGGAATCGAGCCCGAAGACGCGTTCTTCGACGAGGATGCGCGGCAACTGCAGTTCGCCACCCGGGATCCGGAACTGGACATCATCCGGGTCCGGAGCTTTGATACGGCGACGTTTCTGGCGTTCGGCGCCGCCCATCTGGCGGTCTCCGGCTCCGATGTGCTGATGGAATTCGACCACCCGGAGATCTACGCGCCGGTCGACCTGAATGTCGGACACTGCCATCTGGCGGTCGCCGCCCCGGCCGAGATCGCCAAGACCGAAGATCCCCAGCGCTGGTCCCATCTTCGGGTCGCGACCAAGTATCCGAACGTCACCCGCTCGTATTTCGCCGCCCGCGGCGTACAGGCCGAATGCATCAAGCTGAACGGTGCCCTGGAGCTGGCGCCGAACCTGGGCCTGTGCCGCCGGATCGTCGATCTGGTGCAGACCGGCTCCACTTTGAAGGCGAACGGGCTGGTCGAGATCGACAAGATCGCCGATGTCAGCGCCCGGCTGGCCGTGAACCGGACCGCGCTAAAGACCCGGACCGGGCCGATCAACGATCTGATCGGCCGGTTCCAGGAGGCCGCCCGTGCCGCTTAGGCTGGACGCGCGCGCACCGGATTTCGAGACCGCCTTCCAGGCGCTGGTGGACGGGGACCGGGAGACCCAATCCGACGTCTCCGATGCGGCCCGGACGATCATCGATCAGGTCGTGACCGGTGGCGACGCGGCGCTCTGCGCGCTGACCGAGCGGTTCGATCGCTTCGACGTGGCGGCCACCGGCCTGGCGATCACCGAGACGGAGATCGACGCCGCCGTGGCGCGGGTCCCGGCGGAGACCCGGGCGGCGCTGGAGCTGGCGGCCGAACGGATCGAGGCGTTCCATACCAGACAGATTCCGGACAATATCCAGTACACTGACGATCAGGGCGTAGAGCTGGGCTTGCGCTGGACTCCGATCGACGCGGCAGGACTCTACGTTCCCGGCGGCACTGCCGCCTATCCGTCCTCGGTGCTGATGAACGCGGTTCCGGCGCGGGTCGCTGGCGTGACTCGACGGGTCATGGTGGTTCCGACCCCGGACGGGGTGGTGAACGATCTGGTGCTGGCGGCCGCCCGACTGTCCGGCGTGACCGAGATCTGGCGGATCGGCGGGGCCCAGGCGGTTGCGGCCCTGGCCCACGGAACCGAGAGCATCCGGCCGGTCGACAAGATCGTCGGGCCCGGCAATGCCTATGTGGCGGCGGCCAAGCGGCTGGTGTTCGGCAAGGTCGGGATCGACAGCATCGCCGGTCCCTCCGAGATCCTGGTGGTGGCCGACGGCAGGAACAATCCGTCCTGGATCGCCATCGATCTGCTGAGCCAGGCGGAACACGACACGGCGGCACAGGCGATCCTGATCACCGACGATGCGGAGTTCGCTGACGCGGTCACCGCCGCCGTCGACGATCATCTGGCCACGCTGCCCCGTACGGCGATCGCCGCCGAGAGCTGGCGGGTCCACGGGGCGGTCATCGTGGTCGCGAGCCTGGACGACGCGCCAGCCCTTGTCGACCGGCTGGCACCCGAGCATCTGGAGCTCGCGGTCGACGATCCGGACGCCATGGCCGCCAGGATCCGCCACGCGGGCGCGATGTTCCTGGGACGGCACGCGCCGGAAGCGGTCGGCGATTACGTCGCCGGGCCGAACCATGTGCTGCCGACCATGCGGACCGCCCGGTTCTCAAGCGGTCTCGGCGTGCTCGATTTTATGAAACGGACCACGCTGGTCGGCTGTTCCGCCGGGAGCCTTGCGAGGATCGGGCCCGCTGCGATTACACTGGCGGAGGCGGAAGGCTTGGACGCGCATGCGCGCTCGATCGCGGTCCGGCTCAACAGCCGTCCGGAGACGATTTAGGGCGGCAGACATCTGGGAGACGGGATGGCCGACGAACTCGACCTGGACGGCGAGGATGCCCGCATCGTTCACATCGCCCTGGACGAGCGCAACGTCATCCGTCGCAGCCCCGAGGTCGAGCAGGAACGGGCGATCGCCGTCTACGATCTGTTGGAGGACAACAGGTTCCGTCCCTCCAACGCCGGTTTCGGGCCCTACCACCTGCATCTGCGGGTCGAGGAATCCCGGCTGATCTTCGATGTGCGCGGCACCGACAACGACCCGCGCTGCGCCATCCCCATGTCGCTCTCGCCGTTCCGCGGGATCGTGAAGGACTATTTCCAGATCTGCGAGAGCTACTACAACGCCATCAAAACCCTGTCGCCCAGCCAGATCGAGACCATCGACATGGCCCGGCGCGGACTGCACAACGAGGGATCGAACGAACTCCAGGACCGGCTGGCCGCGAAGATCGCGATGGATTTCGTTACCGCGCGTCGCCTGTTCACCCTGCTCTGCATCCTGCATATCCGGGGCTAGCGGCAGATGTCTACCAGCCCGTTCCTCGGCAAACCGATTTCCGGCCCCATGGACCCGATGGGTCCGATCGCCCGCCCCAGCGCGGTCCTGTTTGCCTGCACCATGAACTCGGTCCGCTCGCCGATGGCGGAAGGCCTGATGAAGCACTACGCCGGGACCAGCATCTATGTGGATTCCTGCGGCCTGAGGCATGGCGAACTCGACCCGTTCGTGATCGAGGTGATGGGCGAGGTGAACGTGGACATCTCGCATCACCGGCCGAAAAGCTTCGACATGCTGGAGGACGGCTTTTTCGACCTGATCGTCTCCCTCTCTCCCGAGGCCCAGCACCGCGCCACCGAGTTCACCCGGACCATGGCCTGCGATATCGAGTACTGGCCGATGCTTGACGTCACCATGATCGAAGGCAGCCGCGAGGTGCGGCTCGACGCCTACCGGGCCTTGCGCGATCAGCTCAACGCGCGCATTCATGCCCGCTTCCCCCTAGAGGACTAGGGTCTCGTTCGCCCCGCGTAAATGGATCAGATGACCGACACCACGCCGCTCTCTCCGCCCTCGGACGCCCGTTTCGTGCTCGCCTCCGCCTCGCCGCGCCGGCTGGACCTGCTGGCGCAGATCGGGTTGGCCCCGGATGCGGTCGACCCGGCGGATCTGGACGAATCCCCGCGCCGGGCCGAACTGCCGAGAATCTATGCCGCCCGCATGGCGGAGGAGAAGGCCCGCGCCGTTGCCTCCAGACACACAGGCGCGTTTGTGCTGGCAGCGGATACCGTGGTCGCCTGCGGTCGCCGGATCCTCCCCAAGACCGAGACCGAGGCCGAGGCTGCCCGCTGTCTGGATCTTCTGTCCGGCCGCCGCCACAAGGTTCTGGGCGGGGTCACGGTGATCGGCCCCGACGACAGGATCGTCTCCCGATTGGTCGAAACCCAGGTCACCTTCAAGCGCCTGTCCGAGGAGGAGCGCGCGACCTATCTCGGATCGGGCGAATGGCGGGGCAAGGCCGGGGGATACGCCATTCAGGGGCTGGCCGCCGCCTATGTGAGCTGGATCGCCGGGTCCTACAGCAACGTGGTCGGCCTGCCCTTGTCGGAGACCTACAAGCTGCTGGCGGGATTTGGGTTCCGCCATGCGGTTCCGGACAATGCCGGTTGACGGGATCCTGATCCATCCGGCCCCGGGCGTCACATGGGTGGCGTTCCTGGAGGGCCGGCAGATCGTGGAGCTGTGGGCGGAACCATCGGACGCGCCCAGCCTGGTCGACGGCATCGCGCTTGCCCGTGTGGTCGGAAAACGGCCGGGACTGGACGCGATGATCGTCCGCCTTCCGGACGGCGAGGCCTTCGTAAAGGATGCGCCGAAGGTGGAAGAAGGCGCCGCCCTGATCGTTCAGGTCACCCGAGATGCGGTCGGGCCGAAACGGGCGATGGCGCGGGCGGCGGTCGAACTGGTCGAAGGACCGCTGGTGCTGACCCCGTCCCGTCCGGGGACAGGTCTTTCCGCGCGGATCACCGGCAAGGCCCGGCGGGCCGCGATCAGAACCGCCGTGCAGCAGGAGGTCCCGGACGATCTGGGCTGTCTGGTGCGCGGCGATGCCGGCGCCAGTGAACTCTCCGACATCGCCCAGACGGCGCGCGTCCTCGTCGCGCGATGGCGGGACCTGCTGAGGACAGCGCGAACCGCAGCGGCGCCTGCCTGGGTGGCCGCGCCACCCAGCATCCTGGACCGCGCCCAGCGTCATGCGGCGGGTGCGGCACTGACCTCCGACTCCGAGATGGAGCTGCTAACGGCGGCCGTCGACGCAGTGCTGGACCAGCATGTCGTGCTTCCCGGTCTGGGGGCGCTGACGATCGATGCGACCGAGGCTGCCGTTCTGATCGACGTCGATCTGCACGAGACGTTCGGCGGCAAAGGTCTGGTGGCGGCGAACAGCCGCATTCTGGAGGCCGTCGCCGCCCAGATCCGACTGCGCGGTCTGCGCGGCACGATCCTGGTCGATCTGCCGCGTATGACGAAACCGGGGGACCGAAAGGCAACCGAGGCGGCCTTTCTCGCGAAAGCCGCCTCGGATCCTGCACCGGTGGCGCTCCTGGGCTGGACGCCCGGCGGCATGCTGGAGATCACCCGTGAGAGCGCCCGTCGGCCGCTTCACGAAATTCTTTGGGCCGCGACCGACCCCACGCCTTCCGTCAGGTTCGCCGCGTGGCAGGCGCTCGCTGGGCTTGAAACGGCGGCACGCCGCGCGGGCGAGGTGCCGGCGCGTCCGGTGCTGGAAGTTTCCGAGGAGGTGGCGCGCTGGCTCGGAGGGCCGGGCGCCGAGCTGGTCGACGCCCTGCGCGCCCAATTGGGGGCCTTGACGGTACGGGGCTCGCCCACATGTCCTCGCAACGACTATCGTATTGTGTCCGAGATCTGAGATAGACGGGGCTGACATGGCGGAAGTACACGAAATCGGCAAGGCCCGGCGCGGCAAATGCCCGAACTGCGGCAAGCAGACGGAACCGGACTACCGACCGTTCTGCTCGGCCCGCTGCAAGACCATCGATCTCGGCAAATGGGTGACCGGCAGCTACCGGATTCCAACGGACGAGGTGCCGGAGGAGAGCGATATGGAGGCCCTGCTGCGCGACAGAGAAGACGAGCGATAGGATAGGCCGGGAGAGGCGCTAGGCGGCCCGCACCCAGACCTGATACATGCCCAGAAACATGGAGGGATGCTCGGTCTCGACCGAATCCCAGGCCCGCAGATCCAGGCCGGCGGCATCCTCCGGCTTGCGGCGGCGGTATTCCACCAGCCAGGCCGGGTCCGGCAACTCGAAGCCGAGAAAGCGCAGGCCCAGCAGGTCCAGCGCCGTTTCAAGCCAGGGCAGGTCGACCGTGCTCTCCTGCTCGTGGAGCAGCGCGTCGCGCACCCCGCTGGTGGCGTAGAAATCCGCCGTCCGCAGCAGAGCGCGGCCCGGATGACCCTCCGGCAGGGCGAAGACCGCCCGCCGGATTCCGTCCACCCGCTCTTTCAGCGCCCCGTGGGACGGGACGGACGCCCGGATGTCGTCGAACGGCGCCCGTGCCCGTCGGCTGTAGAAGGCAAGCCGCATCAGGCCGTCGGGCCGGAGCAGCCCCTGAAGCTTCCGCCAGCCCGCGACCGGGTCCGCCAGATGGTGCAGCACGCCGGAACTCTCTATCAGATCGAACCGATTGGGGATCCGGTCGAGCGCCAGGATATCCCCCTGATAAAAGGCGATGTTCCGAACACCGAGATCCTGCGCCATGCGTTTGCCATAGGACAGGGATCTGCGGGACAGATCGATCGCGGTGACGTCCGAGCCCTGGTAGCGCAGCGCCGTCTGGATGGCGTGGCGTCCGGTCCCGCATCCGGCGATCAGGATGCGCGGCGCGAGCGAGTCGACCGGCCCGATTGGAGAGGACGGCAGAACCCGGGACAGATGCTCCTCCAGGCTGCGCGGCGGCCGGCGGTCAACCGAGAGCCAGCGCGGATACGGGCTCTCCTCGTATTGCGAGCGCACCCTGGCCGAGGTGTCGTCGGCGATCGGGGTCAGGTTGCGGATGTCCTCGGCCAGGGTCGCCTCGGTATGGGGGTGCAGGAACGACCGGCGCAGCAGCGTCACCCAGAGCGACTCGGGTTCGTCCTCCGGCACGGTTTCGGCATACGGCAGCTTGCTGGCCCGGGTTCGGAGCACCGCCGCCACCGGATCGGTCTCGAGCGGGCGGAACATGGCGCGGACCAGCACTCGGGTCCGGTTCGGCTCCTTCTCCTCGGCGATCCGGTCGATACCGGCGTCCAGCTTGCCGAGATTAAGAGTATCGATCTCGCGCTCCGGCCAGACCCATTCGGTGATCCGGGCCTGCAGGGCCAGCGCCGGCAGCCAGTCGTCATCGATCCGCAGCCGGTCGCCCGCAACCAGCGTCTTCAGCAACTCCCGCCGGGTGAAGACGATCGACGCCTCCAGGTCCGGGTCGACCGCCACCGCCCAGGACAAAGCGGCCACGATCAGCGGATCGGCGAGGAAGGTGCCGAGCGGCTGGAACCCGCGTCCGGGTTCGGTCGCTGCCGGATAGCCTTTGGCGGCCGCCGCCAGGGCCTTCTCCACCGCCGGAATCGTCCGCCACAATCGGATCGCCGCGCCGGCCAGGAGCTGCCTGTCCAGATCCGTCCGCTCGAACAGGCCGGACAGGGCCGAACGGGCGGCGGCATTCGGCTTCTGGAACGGGCAGCGGCGGAGCGATGAGATCAGGGCATCCCGTTGCTCGAGGTTCTCGGGATCCAGGCGCCACGCATCGACCCGGTGCTCGATCGCGTCAACCGGCCTGCCTTGGACTTCCAGAGCGCTCGCCAGATTCGCGTGCGCCGCGACGTAGTCGGGTTTCAGCCGGATGGCGCGCCGGAAGCAGGGGATCGCGTCCGACACGTGTCCGGCGGCCTTCAGGGCGATGCCGAGATTGTTGTGCAGATCCGGCAGCTTCGGACGCTTGCGAATGACGTCCCGATAGATCTCCGCCGCCGCCAGATAGCGCCCGGCCCGGAAATGCGCGCCCGCCTGTTGCAGGGCACCCAGGGCGACGCCGATGCCGCCGGAGGTCGGAGGGATCGGCGCCCTCGGTTGCCTGGCCATCGGGAGCGCTACCGGGCGTGCAGGTCGAAGGCCACGCTGATGCGCTCACCGCCGCCGTCGAAGGGGATGGTTCGATGCCAGACATAGGAGGGGAACAGGACCAGCATGCCTTCCTCGGGTCGGGTGGCGCGCAGGGGCACGCCGTCATAGTCGGGAATACCGTAGCCCGGACGGTTGAACTCGATCCAGCCGGCCTGATCCCCGTCGTCTTCGAACACCGCCGGCGGCAGCGTCACATAGTACACGCCGCTCAGCCATCCGAGATTGTGAATATGCCCGGTCTGATGCCCTTGGGCGCCGAGGATGTTGGCCCAGCAGTCGATCGCGAACCCGGACGGACGCGCCGACAGGTGGGGATGGTCCGGGGTTTCGGCGATATGCGGAGCGAGATCCCGGGTGTAGGTCGCGACCGCCGCGTCCAGGGCCGTCTTAAAGGCCCGGATCGCCGGATCCTCGGATTTCAGAAGATCGGTGACGATGGCCCCACCGCGGATCGCCCGGCGGGTCGGGTCCCACTGCTCCATCAGGTTCGGATGGCCGCGAATCGCGGTCTCGAAGGCCCGGTTGAACGCCGGTATGTCGTCGAACCCGTCCGGCACCGGCAGACGCATCACCCGGGTCAGCGCGCCCCATCCGATCAACCGCTCGGCCTCCTCCGTCCGTCCGCTTGCCGCGTGGGTGATGGTTTTGAAAGCCAGGGCGCGGATATGGCGCGGCTGCGCCGCCAGCGCTGTGTCGCAGGCCGCGTCCGCCGCCTCGACCCGGCGGAGTTTCAGCAGGGCGGCGATCAGGTTCATCCGGCAGGCCTGGTCCTTCGGCTGCGCCACCAGGGACCGCCCATAGGCCGGGACGGAGTCCGCCGGCCGCTCGGCCCGGGCCTGGTACAGATTTCCCAGCGCAAACCAGCCGCCGGCCGCACGCGGAGACAGGACCAGCGCCCGCCGCAGCGCGTTCAACGCAACCGGAATGTCGGTCTGCGGATCCTCAGCCAGGATCTGGGCCCTCAGATCCAAAGCGGCCGAATAATCGGGGGCCGTTGCGAGGGCCGTGTCCAGCAGGCCGAGCGCCGCCCCGCTCTCACCACTCCGATGCAGATGCCGGGCAAGCAATGCGTTCGCGACCGGATTGCCCGGCTGCGCGCGCAGAATCTCACCGCACAGCGCGGCACCCTGCTCGGTGCGGCCGGCATTGAAATGTCCCATGACGAGACGAAGGGCGTCCTCGATCCGCATGCCGCCGGACTTTAGGCATGCGCATGCGCTCGGGCAACGGCCCAGATGACCCGGCACGGGAGCCGGTGCGCGACCTGGGCAAAAATCGCTCGGATCGGGTCTGGACAGGCCCAGCCGGTCGCGCTATAGCACCAGCCGGATGAGGACGGGTCGGGCGACCGCTCCCGGACCTCCCGGTGCCCAGGTAGCTCAGTTGGTAGAGCAGTGGACTGAAAATCCGCGTGTCGGTGGTTCGAGTCCGCCCCTGGGCACCATTTTCTCTTTCAGACTGTGATTTCGGCTCCGGCACGGACCGCTAGCGTTCTCACGCCGCCGCCTGCTTGTGCCCGGTGGACGCTGCGGCACTCTCCCCGGCAAGCTTTCCGAACACGGATCCCGCCATCAGGCCGCTGCCGCCGGGATAGTTCTCGTAGAACAGACCGCCGACCAGTTCCCCCGCCGCGTAGAGTCCGGGGATCGAACGGTCGCTGACATCCTGCACCTCGCCCAGATCGTTGATCTTCAGGCCGCCGAAGGTGAAGGTCACCCCGGTCGTCGTGACGAAGGCCTCGTACGGTCCCTGGTCGATCGGCAGCGCCCAGTTGGTCTTGTTCGGCGACAGGCCCTCGGTCCGGACCCCGTCCAGGACGGAGGGGTTGAAGTCGCCCGGCCTGCAGGCGGCGTTGAAGGCCTCGACGGTCGCCGTCAACGTGGCCGGATCGATCTCCAGTTCGACCGCCAGTTCCGCGATCGTATTGGCGGTCACCTTGGTCACCTGTTTGATCCGGTATTCATCCCGCAACAGGGGAATGGTCTTCTGGTCGAAGATCTGAACCGCGGTGCGCTGCCGCTGTTTCATGATCTCCCGGCCGAATCTGACGTAGGTCAGGTTCCGCAGGTCCTCGCCCTCGTCGACGAACCGCTTGCCGTCGAGATTGACCATGATGCTCCAGGGGTAGGAATGCTTCTGGAAATTGTCGAGCACCTCATAATCGCCATAGGGCGGCGCCGAGATGTCCCAGCCGACCGAATGGCAGCCGGACCAGTTGCCGTGCGGCCGGGCGCCGATCTCGATCGCCATGCGGATCCCCGCGCCCATGTTGTGCCGGGTGCCCCGGACCCGCGCCAGATCCCAGCCCGGGCCCAGATAGCGGGCGCGCATCTCGGGATTGCTCTCGAACCCGCCGCAGGCCAGCACCACCGCATCGGCGGAGATCTCCTCGTAACCGTTCGGTCCACGCACCTCGACCCCGGTCACCCGGCGCTGCTTGTCCTGGATCAGGCGGGTGGCCGCAGTCTCGTAGCGGATCTCGCAGCCGATCTTGAGGGCGCGCGCCACCTCGGCCTCGACCAGCCCGGCCCCGCCGCCGACGGCTTCGATGTTCACGCCGCCGTAGAAGTGGTGCTTTCCCCCGACCTCAAAAGACTGCCGGCCGAACATCGGGATGAACCGGATGCCGTGCTTCCGCAACCACACCATTGCGGGCCGCGAGCCGTCGATCAGCCGCCACGCCATGTCCTCCTCGGCCTGATGGTGGGTGACCTTCATCAGGGTCTGGTAGAACACGTCCCGATCATGCACCGGCAGGACGATCCGCGCCCGCTCCGCCTCGGACAGGTCGGTCAGGACGTCGGTCGCCGCATCCTCGATCCCGCTGTGGCAGAACCGGAATCCGCCGGCCGTGAAGGTGGAGTTGCCGCCGCGCTCATGCTCCGGGGCCGCTTCCAGGATCAGCACGCGGGCGCCGTTCTCCCGCGCCGCCAGGGCCGCGCAGAGGGCCGCATTGCCAGCCCCGACCACCAGAACGTCATAGTCCGCCATCATCCGTCTCCACCCGTTCCGCCGGCCATCCTGTCTTCGGCAGCCGATCTCATCTCCCGGCGATACTGAACCAGGAGCCGGGGTGGTGGCAATTCGGCGCACCGGTGGACCCGGCGGACCTGCGCTCTACCTAAAACCTGCAGATAAAACCTGTTTGAGGCCCCATATGCACATCGCCGCACGTATTCTGCTCGCTCTGGCAGTACTGCTGTTCCCCGCCGCGGCGGCCGACGCCTCGGAGGAGGCGGCTTGGGAAGCTCTGCGTCAGCCCGGGGCAATCGCGATCATGCGTCATGCGGTGGCACCGGGCACCGGCGACCCGTCAAACTTCACGCTCGGCGACTGCAGCACCCAACGCAATCTGGATGCGCGCGGACGGGATCAGGCCCGGATGATCGGCCAAGCGTTCCGGGAGCGCGGAATCGACATCGACCGGGTGCTGACCAGCCAATGGTGCCGCTGCCGCGAGACCGCCGAACTGTTGGATCTGGCACCGGTGGAGGATCTCCCGGCGCTGAACTCCTTCTTCCAGGACCGCTCGACCCGGGACCGACAAACCGCCGAGGTGAAGGCCGTTCTGGAAGACTTGCCCGAGGGCGAACGGGCGATGCTGGTCACCCATCAGGTCAATATCTCCGCATTGACCGGACGGCCGACCGCGTCGGGGCAGGTCCTGGTGCTGAAGCGGCTCCCCGGCGGATCGGTCGAGGTTCTGGGCGACATCCTGATCCGCTAGAGCATCCGGTCCGGAAACGGTCGACCCGCTTCCGCGACGGAATGACGGAACTCCCACGTTTCACTGTGGACCGGAGCGCTAACAGCATTACATTAATTCATGTCAGCCGTATGGGGATATCTCACCCAATCCCGGGTTGGATCGCTCCCAAGCCGAAGTCATTGAGATGAACCTGTTCCGCCAGCTTGTCATTGTGGTTGTGATCGGAGGCACTGCGGGGGCCGCATGGCTTGGCCTCGGGCCGATGTTCAGTGCGGCCGAGACCGCCACCACCAACGGTAAGCGCGACCGCGCGGCCGCCGTCGTGGTGCGGCAGGTGACCGAGGGCGTTGAACGGATACGGGTCGAGGCCGTGGGCAATGCGCGCGCCACCCTCTCTGCCACCCTGTTTCCGGCAACTGCCGGCGAGGTTCAGGCAATCAACTTCACCTCCGACCAGCCGGTGACCCGTGGTGACGTCCTGGTCGAACTGGATCGGGAGACCGAGCAGCTTGCGGTCGAACTTGCGCAGGTGCGGGTTGCGGACGCAGAACGGATCTTCCGGCGCCTGCAAAGCCTGATCAAGACCGGGGCGACGGCGCAGTCCTCGCTGGATGACGCCCGAACCAATCTGGAAGCCTCCCGGATCGAACAGAAGCGGTCCGAGGTGGCCCTGGCGGACCGGTTCGTGGTGGCGCCGTTCTCGGGCCGCATCGGGTTGACCGAACTGGATGTGGGTGACCGGATCGATCCGGAAACCGAAATCGCGACGCTGGATGACCGGTCCACCCTGCTGGTGCGGTTCGACGTTCCGGAGGTGCTGCTGGGCCGCGTTGCGATCGGCGACCCAGTCGCGGTCACCCCCTGGGCCAGCAACGGGGACGCGACCACCGGCCGGGTCTCCGACGTGGGCAGCCGGGTCTCCGAGCAGACCCGAACCTTCACGGTCCGTGCCGCCATACCGAACCCGACGGACTCGCTTCGACCGGGGATGAGCTTTCGGGTGGTATTGGATGTGGAAGGCGGCCGCTTTCCGAAAGTGCCGGAGATCGCCATCCAATGGGGCGGCGAAGGCTCCTTCGTCTGGGCGATCCGGGACGGCATCGCAAAGCGGGTCCCGGTGCTGATCGTTCAGCGCCAGGAAGCCCAGGTTCTGGTCGACGGTGAGATCGCGCCGGGCACGGCGGTTGTGATCGAGGGCCTGCATCGCATGCGGCCCGGCAGCAAGGTCGAGATTCTCGCCGAGAGCGAAGATCAATCGCAGCCGATTCCGGCCCGGCTGGACGGCACCGGCTCATGACGTCCGCACCGGAGTCCGGGTCCGAACCGTCGGCGCCGACCGCGTCCGGTCTCGCCCTCAACGATCTGCCGGCCCTCAGTGTGCGGCGGCCCCTGCTGGCGATGGTGCTCAACCTCCTGATCGCCCTTGCGGGGATCGCGGCGGTGCTTGCGGTCGAGGTCCGGGAACTGCCGAACGTGGACCGGCCGATCGTCACCGTGCGCGGCATCCTGCAGGGCGCCTCCCCCGAAACCATGGACCGGGAAGTCACCAGCCTGGTCGAAGGGGCGGTGGCGCGGGTCAACGGCGTGAAGGAGATCCGGTCCTCAAGCGAGGAGAACAACTTCCGCATGCGGGCCGAGTTCGGCCCAGGCACCGATCTGGACACCGCCGCCTCGGACGTGCGGGAAGCGGTCAGCCGGGTGCAGCGGGATCTGCCGGACGAGATTGAGCAACTGGTCGTGGTCAAGGCGGATGCGGATGCCTCGCCGATCATGCGGCTGGCGGTCCGCGCCGACGGCATGGACCAGGACGAGCTGACCCGGATCGTCGAGAACGACATCATTCCGGAGTTCATCTCGGTCGAGGGTGTCGCCGACGTGACCCTGTTCGGTGACCGCCAGCGCCTCTTGCGGGTGGTCCTCGACCCGATGCGGCTGAGCGCCTACCAGATGTCGGTCACCGACGTGATCGACGTGCTTGAGAATGCGCCCTTCGACATTCCGACCGGCAGCTTCGCATCCGACGACCAGGAGCTTCTGGTCCGGGCCGACGCGACGGTCGAAAACGCCGCCGAGGTCGAAGCGATCATCATTCGCGATCCGGTGCGCATCGGCGACGTGGCACAGGTGTTCTTCGGACCGGAGGAGGCCGAAAGCCTGGTTCGGGTCAACGCGGCACCGGTGATCGGCCTCGGCATCGTCAGGCAGGCACAGTCCAACACGATCCAGATTTCCGACAGCATCCGGGAGGTGGCCGATCATCTGAACGCCCGGTTCGAGAATCTGGAGGTCATCATCACCTCCGACGACGCTCTGTTCATCCGCGGTTCGGTCGAGGAGGTGCTGTTCAGCCTGGCTCTGGCGGTGCTGATCGTGGTGGCGACCCTGTGGCTGTTCCTGGGGTCGCCCAGCGCGACCCTGATTCCCTGCGTCTCGATTCCGATCGCTCTGGTCGGGTCGGTGGCCGCGATCTGGGCGCTCGGGTTTTCGATCAACATCCTGACCCTCCTGGCCCTGGTGCTGGCGACCGGACTGATCGTGGACGACAGCATCGTGGTGCTGGAAAACATCCAGCGCCGGCGGGCCCAGGGCCTGGGCGCACGGGCGGCGGCCGTTCTGGGCTCACGACAAGTGTTTTTCGCGGTGATCGCGACCACCGCCACCCTGATCTCGGTCTTCGTGCCGATCTCCTTCCTGCCCAGCACGGCCGGACGGCTGTTCCGGGAGTTCGGTTTCGTGCTGGCGATTGCGGTGGCGATCTCGTCCTTCGTTGCCCTGACCCTGGTTCCCGCACTCGCCGCTCGTCTGGGAGACGACAAAGCGGACGGGCTGGGAGTCCGGAAACTGATCGGCCGGCTCGGTGATCGATGCGCCGCCGCCTACGGGGTCACCCTGCGCTGGACCTTGGCGATGCCGATCGTGGTGATGGCCGTGGCGCTCGGGCTCGCGGGCGGCTCCTGGATCGCGTTTCAGAATCTGGATCAGGAGCTGCTCCCCCAGGAGGATCGCGGGATGATCAACGTGTTCGCGACCGGCCCCGACGGGGTGGGTCTGGGGTACAGCGACCGGCAGGCCGACAAGATGGAAGCGGTGCTGCAGCCGTATCTTGACAGCGGCGAGATCCAGTCCCTGTTCACCATCGTCGGGCGCTACGATCTCAACCGGGTCTATATCGGCGCCGCGCTTGCCCCCTGGACCGAGCGGGCCCGATCCCAGGCCGAGATCATGGACGAGATCCGGCCGAAAATGAACCAGATCGCGGGCATGCGGACCCGGGTCTACAGCTCCAACAGCCTGAATCTGAGGAGCAATTCCGGGGGGCTGGAGGTGGCGCTGGTCGGCAGCGACTATCTCAGGCTCTACGAGGCCGCAAAGTCCTTCTCCCGACAGATCGAAGACCGGTATCCCTATCTCTCCGACCTCCGGATCTCCTACCAGCCGACCCAGCCCCAGCTTTCGGTCCAGATCGACCGCCGGCGGGCCTCCGATCTGGGCATTGATCTGGACGATCTGGCGGACACCCTGCGGGTCATGATCGACGGTCTCGAAGTGGCGGATCTGAATATCCGGGACCAGGCCATTCCGATCCAGCTGGAAGCCCGCGGCGGATCGATCGATGATCCCAGCGACCTGATCAACCTGTATGTCCGAACCGACGGCGACGGGCTGGTCCCCCTGTCCAGCCTGGTGTCGCTCAAGGAGGAAGGGGTCGCCGCCGAACTGGATCGCCATGTCCAGCGCCGGGCGGTCGAGATCGATGCCGATGTCGCGTCCACCGTTCCGCTGAACGAGGCGGTCGCGGCGGTGCAAGAGCTTGCGGAGGAGGTTCTGCCGGGGGACATCGACATGATCCTGCTGGGCGAGGCCGAAGCCCTGAAGGAGGCCGAGCGGGAGGTCATGATCACCTATGCCATCGCCCTGGTGGTGGTGTTCCTGGTTCTGGTCGCGCAGTTCGAAAGTCTGACCAGTGCCGCGATCGTGCTGGTCACGGTGCCGTTCGGCATCGCCGCCGCGATCTACGCCCTGCTGCTGACCGGAACCTCGGTGAACATCTACAGCCAGATCGGGCTGGTCATGATGATCGGCATGATGGCCAAGAACGGGATTCTGGTGGTCGAGTTCGCGGACCAGTTGCGGGACCGCGGACTGTCGGTCCGGGAGGCGGTCGAGCGGGCCGCCATCGTCCGGCTGCGGCCGATCGTGATGACCATGATTTCAACGGTGCTCGGCGGGCTGCCCCTGATCCTCAGCCACGGTCCGGGTGCCGAGGCGCGGGAAGCGATCGGTTGGGTCGTGTTCGGAGGACTCGGTCTGGCGGCGGTGTTCACGCTCTACCTGACGCCGGTCGTCTATCTCGGCTTGGCACGCCTGTCTCCAGCTCGGGCCAGCGGCGCGGCCCACCTCGACCGTGAGATGGCCGAGGCGGAGGCCATCGGCGACAGCGCCGAACGGCAGGCCGAACCGGCCTGAGCAGCACCCGCTACTTTTTCTCCGGCAGTTCTTCTCGGATCTGGCCGTAGGTCAGAAAGGTGAACAGGAAGGTGCCGCCCAGAATGTTGCCGATCAGCGCCGGGAGGATGAATCCGAACACAGCGGCTTCGATCCCGATCTGACCAACGATGACCAGGGCCGCCATCTCGACGGTTCCCGCAACAACATGAGAGAAGCCGGCAAGCGCCACGACATAGGTGATGATGAACACGAGCAACACCTCGCCGCTCTGACGTCCCGCCAGCAACCAGCCCAGGGCCGCGATCAGGAAACCGGCGCCGACCCCTTTGGTCATGGTCACGAGGAAGCCACCATCCGATGCATGCCGCCCCAAACCCAGGATCGCTTCCTGCACACTGGGGGGCACGGCACTGGTCTTCATCACAAAGATGGCGAACAGAACGGCACCTACAATGTTGGCGGCCAGCACCAGGCTCCAGATCCGCGCGAGGCGCAGAAAATTGCTTCGGGTCGGAGACTTGCAGAGGGTGGCGACCGGAATGATGGTGTTCTCCGTGAACAGTTGCATGCCACCCACGATCACCAGGATGAAACCGATCGTGTAGCCCATGTTCCCGATCAAGGGCGCCCAGACCGCATCCGCAGGCAGATGTGTGTTCATCACCGCCTCTGTCAGGACCGAGAAGCCCATCGCGAGCCCGGCTGCCAGACCCGAGAACGCAAGTGAGGTGGCGGGCCGCGCCATCTCCTCCTCCCCGTCGCGCCGGACCACTTCGAAGGTCTTGCCGGCAGACATCCGCCGATGGGCCTCGACACCGGCATCCGCACCGGACTGGGGGGTGCCGTTTACCGATTCCATATGGTCACGTGGTTCGGACGGATCTTGCTGGCCGGTCTTCGAAGAAAGGGAGGTGGTCATTGGAACTCCAGACGTTCGGTAGCGTTCCCCATGAACGTGGGCCTTCGGAACTCCCCGGACTTTCCCGGAGCGGCAGGCGCGATCACGGCATGTGCAGGAACACAGATGGGGCTGGAGAACGGTATATATGCCGATTTGAAAGGCTTTCTAGCGCTGGCCTCGATCCTGTAGGCTCCGGCGCGAAGACCTATAGGGAGGAAATGACAATGTCCGGGCCAGGCCCCTTCAGTCAGGATATTCTGCCGTCCGGGGTTCAGGCGCGGATGGTGCCGAACGGCAACGGGCTCAACATGCACGTGCTTGAGGCCGGTGTGCCCGGCCAGCCCCTGGTCGTGCTGCTGCACGGTTTTCCCGAGATCGCCTACAGCTGGCGTGAGATCATCGGACCGCTGGCCGCAGAGGGTTATCACGTGGTCGCGCCCGATCAGCGCGGCTACGGGCGCACGACCGGATGGAGCGCCGGATACGACGAGTCCCTGGAGCCGTTCGCACCGTTGAACCTGGTGCGCGACATCACCGGCCTGGTGGGTGCCTTGGGCTATGATCAGGCCGAGGCGGTGATCGGTCACGACTACGGTTCCCCGGTGGCGGCCTTCTGCGCGTTGGTGCGTCCGGACGTGTTCCGCTCGGTGGTTCTGATGAGCGCCCCGTTCGGCGGGCCCGGGCCGTTGCGCAAGGACGGCAACGCCACCAAGGGCATGGCTGACGGCTTGTCGGACCCCAACCTGTTGGCGTCGATGGAAAAGCTTGACCGGCCGCGCAAGCATTACCACTGGTACTATGCGACACGGCCGGCCGATCAGGACATGTGCGGATGTCCGGAAGGGATTCACGATTTCCTGCGAGCCTATTTCCATATGAAGAGCGCGGACTGGAGCGCCAACGCGCCGCATCCGCTGGAGGGCTGGCGGGCCGAGGAACTGGCAAAGCTGCCGACCTACTACGTCATGGATCTTGCCCGTGACATGCCGGAAAGCGTCCGTTCGGAGATGCCACCGCAGGATGCGATCGCGGACTGCCGTTGGTTACCGGACGACGTCCTGGCGATCTATGCCCAGGAATATGACCGCACCCGTTTCCAGGGTGGGCTGCAATGGTACCGGGTGGTGACCGGCGGGATCGTGGGCCGGGATCTCCGGACCTTTGCCGGGCGACGGATCGAGGTGCCGTCCGCGTTTATCGCAGGCGCCCAGGACTGGGGCGTGCACCAGAAACCGGGCGAGTTCGAAGCGATGCAATCCAAGGGTCTGGCGGACTTAAGAGGCGTGCACCTGCTCGACGGTGCCGGCCACTGGGTCCAGCAGGAACAGGCCGACAAAGTGTTGGGCCTGTTGATCGAATTTCTCAAAACGGAGAAAGCGTGATGATCGGAAAATCTTGGATCCGCGGGGGTGCCCTGGCGATCAGCCTCTCGCTCCTGGCGGCCTGCGAGACCGCGCCGCTGACCGGCCGCAATCAATTGATCCTGCTTCCGGAAAGTCAGTCCCAAGCGATGGGGGTCGATGCCTACCAGGAGATCAAAAGCAAGACCCCGATCTCGAACGATCCACGGTACACCGGTCCGGTCAACGAGATCGGCCAGCGGATCGCGGCGATCAGCACCCAGCCGGGCCTCAACTGGGAGTTCACGGTCTTTGAGGACGAAACACCGAACGCGTTCGCGCTTCCAGGCGGCAAGGTCGGGGTCAATACCGGCCTGTTCAAGGTCGCGAAGACCGACGATCAATTGGCTGCCGTGATGGCGCATGAGGTCGGGCACGTGATGGCCCGCCACGGCTCCGAGCGGATGTCGACCCAGATGGCGACACAGCTGGGCGTGCAGCTCGGCGGCGCAGTCGTCGGTCAGGAGTATGCCGGGTTGTTGGGCCAGGTCGCGACCTTGGGCGTGGTCCTGCCGTACTCCCGTATCCAGGAATCCGAAGCGGACGAGATCGGCCTGATCATGATGGCCAAAGCCGGCTACGACCCCCGGGCCGCCGTGACGCTCTGGCAGAATTTCGCGGCGGAGGGCGGCAGCCGGCAACCCGAATTCCTGTCGACCCACCCGCACCCGGAGACCCGCATCAAGGATATCGAGGCGGCTTTGCCCGGGGTCATGCCGTATTACGAGTCCAGCCCCTATCGGTAGGGCACGATTGTCCACATCGTCCAACGGACCATTTCGGTCCGTACGCATCAAGACTGACATTGCAGAGGGAGTGCACGCACATGGATTTCAGCCTCGACGGCAAGCTGGCACTGGTGACCGGATCGACCCGCGGAATCGGCCTCGCGACGGCCAAGGGACTGGCGCAGATGGGGGCCGAGGTGGTGATCAACGGTCGTGACCAGGCCGCCGTCGACCGCGCGCTCTCCGACATCAAGGCACTGACGCCCGACGCTTCGGTGCACGGCATCGTCGCCGATCTGTCCGATGCCGCCGGATGCGACGCGCTGATCAAGGCGCTGCCCGCGGTGGATATCCTGGTCAACAATATGGGGATCTACGAGCCGAAGGCGTTCTTCGATATCCCCGACGAAGACTGGCAGAAAATGTTCGACGTGAACGTGATGAGCGGCGTGCGGCTGACCCGTCACTATCTCAAGGACATGCTGGACGAGAAGGTTTGGGGCCGGGTGGTCTTCGTCTCCAGCGAGTCCGGGATCTATATCCCGAAGGAGATGGTCCACTACGGGTTCTCCAAGGGCGCGCAGCTGGTGATCGCCCGCGGCGCGGCCGAGATGACCAAGGGCACCAATATCACCGTGAATTCGGTGCTGCCGGGACCGACCTGGGTCGAGGCACATGAGGGTCGCTTCACTGCCCGGGCCGAAGCCCAGGGCACCACGCTGGATGCGCTCAAATCGGGCACCTTCACCGAACGGCGGCCGGCCTCCCTGCTGCAGCGGTTTGCCACCCCGGAAGAGGTCGCGAACATGATCTGCTACGTCTGCTCGCCCGCCTCCAGCGCCACCAACGGCGCCGCCCTCCGGGTTGAGGGCGGGATCGTGACCAATCCGTTCTGATCGCGAGCCATCCCGATGGTAAACCGCGGGCGGCCGCCGCCCAAATCAGTGCTGCTGCCCCTGGTGGCCGGCTCCCGCGGCGGGTGGGGGCCGCCGCCACGGAGTCTGACCATTGAGGACCCGGGTCCCGGGCGGGAGAGCGTCTGGGACTACCCGCGCCCGCCCCGCCTGGAGGACGTGCCGGAGATCGTGCGGGTGGTGTTCGGCGGGGTCGTCCTGGCCGAGACCGACCGGGCCGTGCGGGTTCTGGAGACAGCCGGGGCACCGGTTTACTACCTGCCGAAGGATTGCTTCCGGGACGGCGCGCTGATCGCGCGGGACGCCTGGACGATCTGCGAATGGAAAGGTGTGGCGGTTTACTTCGACGTGACCTCGAACGGCGTCACGGCCGAAGGTGCGGCCTATGCCTATCCCGAGCCGTTCGACGATCAGGTGGCCGCCTTCGCGCGGCTGGCCGACTATGTCTCGATCTATCCCGGCCCCGTCGCGGACTTGGCAGGTCATCCGGATGACGGATGTTTCGTCGGCACGGAACGCGCCCGGCCGCAACCGGGGGGCTATTACGGCGGCTGGGTCCTCGACCGGGTGACCGGTCCGATCAAGGGTGCACCGGGAAGCGAGGGCTGGTGAGAGCGCCGCCGTGGGCCGACAGGATCAGGTCCGCCAGGGCCATGGCCTCGGGCGTACGATCACCGGTGCCGAACTGAAGCACCACCTTGGAGGACGGCAACGGGCCGAGGCCAGAGTCCACCGGTTCGATCGGCCGGCCCGCCAGGTCCTTGCGCGACAGCACGCCGATCGCGAACCCCGCCTCGATGGCGGCCAAAACACCACTGGTGCTTTCACTGGAATAGACGATCCGAAATGGACGACTGCCGGCTCGAAGCGAGGCGAGCGCCGAGTCCCGCCACCAGCATGCCCGATCGAACAATGCGACCGGCATCGGCTCCAGGTCCTCGAGGGGCCGGCCGCGCGCCCGGGCCCAGACCATCGGCTCCTCGCGCAGCAGGATCATATCGGGTGCAACCGTCTCAACCTCGTGAACGGCGAGGTCCAACGCTCCCCGTGCCAACTCTTCGGGGAACGCGGCGCTGACGCCCCGCCGCACGAACAGATCGACGCCGGGGTGTTCGCGCATGAAGGTGGAGACCAACCCGACCAACCCGGCCTTGGCACCCGCGCCAGGAGGTTTTTCCACTCCGGTCTCCGGCAGGCCAACCCGCAAAGGCCCCTGCAGGCGTGTCTGACGCAATTCCGCCAGGGTCCTGTCCAGGGCCCCGACCACCTGGCGCGCCACCGGTTCGAGCCGTTCCGCGGTCGGGGTCGGGACGATCCCCCGCCCCTTCCGGAGGAACACCGGCCGGTCGAGCACCTGTTCCAACTGTTTGATCTGCATGCTGGTCGCAGACTGCGACCGCAGGATGCGTTTGGCTCCGGCCGTTACGCTGCCGGTGTCGAGGACCGCCAGAAACGTTCGCAGGAGATCGCTGTCCAGTCGGTCCATCTCTCACTCATCTGAATTACCGATGGAATGATACTAGATTATGCGTTTGTCGAATACAGGTGCCCGCCCGATAGTGTAGCGGTCGTGACCGAGGACCTGTCCAACATGCAACGCATGGCCCACCGATTCCGCACCCTCTCAAAGAGCACTCTGGCGCTGATCGCTCTTGCGGTGCTGACCATGGTCGGCGCAGGCGTGGCACCCGCGCGGACGGCGGACACTGCCGTGTTCGTCGCCACGGGATTGGCGGAGGTGGCGCCTTTGGTGATTCCGGGAATCCTTCTGGCAGCCTGGGTGACGGCGAGCGGGGCGAGCGGTTGGATCTCGACCACATTGAACGGGCATATGGCCGGCGCCGTGTTGGTCGCCTCGGCCATCGGCGCGATCACGCCGGTATGCGGGGTGACGGTGCTGCCGCTGATGGCGGGGCTTCTGGCCGGCGGAGTGCCGCTGGCGCCGGTGATGGCCTTCTGGCTGTCCTCACCGGTGACCGATCCGGCAATGTTCGCGACCACCGCGGCCACACTGGGACTGCCCTTCGCGATCGGCAAGACGGCGGCCGCCTTTGGTCTCGGACTGGCAGGCGGTGTCGCGACCGCGGCGCTGCGGGGACTGGCGTGGTGCCAGGCGCCGCTGCGCCAAGGCGGGCTTGCCGGTGACCTCGCGCGATGCTCACGAGGCGCGTGCGCGGGTCCGGCGCCATTCGAACCGGTGTTCTGGCGGACCACGGCCGGACGCAGCAGGTTCCAGGCCGAGGCATTGGCAACCTCGCGTCTGATCCTGATCTGCCTGACGCCCGCCTTCGCGGCGGAATACCTCCTGCGCGCCACGCTGAGCCCAAACGCCCTGACCGGGTATCTGGGGCCCGAGGCGTGGTGGTCGATCCCGGCGGCGGTGTTCGTTGGGGCGCCGGCCTATCTCGACGGCTACGCCGCGCTACCTCTGACCCGCACATTGATGGAGCATGGAATGTCGCCGGGCACGGCCATGGCGTTCCTGGTCTCTGGCAGCGTTGTAAGCATCTGGGGCGCGTTGGCGATCGCACCCGTACTGCGCCTCAAGCCGTTCCTGCTTTACCTCGGGCTGGCCCTGGCCGGATCTCTTGCGAGCGGGTGGCTCTACGAATTGGCTGTGTAGCTGCTCAGCGATCCCAGCACCGCGTCCACGAAAGCTGGGACCAGTTTGGTCGCCGGGCCGTGATAGGCCGTGTGGAATTCGGTCACACCGGCGGACGGCTCCAGATTCAGTTCGACCGTGTGGGCGCCGCCCACGAAGCGGGCTTCCTGCACGAAACCGGCGGCGGGATAGACGTTCCCGGAGGTGCCGATCGACACGAACAGGGCGCAACGGGCCAGGGCCGCGTAGATCCGGTCCATGCCCATCGGCATTTCGCCGAACCAGACCACGTCCGGTCGCCGGCTGCCGATGGTTCCGCAATTCGCGCAGATGCTGTCAGACGAGAGAGCCACGACGCAGTCCACGACGTCATGACATTCGGCGCAGCGGCTTTTCAGCAGTTCGCCGTGCATGTGGATCAGCCCGCTCGACCCGCCGCGCTCGTGCAGATTGTCCACGTTCTGGGTGACCAGAAGAAAATCTGCGGGCCAATTCTGCTGCAGTTTGGCCAACGCATGGTGCGCTGAGTTCGGTTCAATCTCCGCCTCCAGCAGCCCGGCGCGGCGATGATTGTAGAATTCCTGCACGCGGACCGGATTGGCGGCAAAGGCCTCTGGCGTCGCCACGTCCTCGATCCGGACTTTCGACCAGACCCCGTCCGCGTCCCGGAAGGTGTCGAGACCGGATTCCTTGGAGATCCCAGCCCCGGTCAGGATGACGATCGCACTCGTCTCGTCCAGATCGGGCAGGTCGAAGGACGGCATATCCCGATACAGCATCGACATGTCCTCGCTACGTGCGCTTACATATGCCCCGGCGCCGGTCGGCAGGCGGATCGACTTGAGCCGCAGCCCTACCCGGACGGTGTTGCGGTGCAACATAACGATAATGTGACGCTCATGCAAATGAGCTCCGAGCAGCACTGACGGAGTCCTTCCCGTGTACCGTATCCTTTTTGTCTGCACCGGAAACATCTGCCGCTCGCCGACGGCGGAGGGCATCCTGCGGGAGTTGTTGCGTGACGCCGGGCTCGGCGACACGATCGAACTCGATTCCGCCGGGCTGTACGACGGCCATGTCGGCGCACCGCCCGACACCCTGGCGCGGCTGGCGGCGCGCGGCCGCGGCTATGTGCTGGACGATCTGCGGGCACGAGCGTTTCGCGAAACGGATTTCCGCGATTTCGATCTGATCTTGGGGATGGACGGCGGTCATGTGCACGACATGAGACTGCGCGCACCTGACGGGGCGCGGGACCGTATCCGGCTGTTCAACGATATGTCCCGCGAGAACAAGGGCAGGGATGTGCCGGATCCGTACGGACGCAGTGCCGATGTCTACCAGTCGACCCTGGATATGATCGAGATCGGCTGCCGAGATTTGAGGGACGCCCTGGTCGCCCAGCGGCCGGATCGGGGTCCTCTCTAGTCTGCGGGGACCGCGGGGATCAGCCCGAATCCCGCGCCGCTTTTCGCCGTGTCAGCATCCCGCGGATCTCGTCGTAGAAGATCTCGCCCAGCACAAATCCTGTGATTGCCAGAATCGCCGCCAGCTGCGGCCAGGTGATCTCGGTGTGCAGGATGAAGGTCGCGAGGATCGCCGCAATCACCGGCTTCAGAAAGAACAGGTAGTTGCCACGCGCCGGATCGGGCACATGCCCCAGCCCCCAGAGCCAGAGAATGAAGCCGATACAGGTGTTCCAGATCCCCAAGGTCAGGATCGCCGCCATCTGGCCACCAGGCCGATCGAACAAGCTGAGCGGATCGACCCAGATACCCCAGAGCGCACCGACCAGCGGCCAGAGCACGACACCGCCCAGCGCGAAGGTATAGGTCGTCATGCGGATGGCACCGTATTTCTTGATCCAGGGCCGCACCAGCACGAGATAGACCGCCCCGATCGCGCCGCAACCGAGCGCCAGCAGCACGCCCGGCAACGAACTCGCTCCGCCCTCAAGCTTGTCGAGCACCCCGTCGGTCAGGAGGAACAGGCACCCGAGAAACGCGCCCACGCCGCTGACCATCTTCGGTGCGGTCACCGGCGTCTTCTCGACGATCCGGGCCACGAACACCACGAAGATCGGCATCATGGTGACCATGGTCGCGACCTGCACCACGCTGGCGTAGTCGAGGGCCAGATGAAACAGAAACTGGGCAAAGGCCATACCGCCGATCGACAGGGCCACGATCGGCACAAAATCCTGCCGCAGCGGGGTGATCAGATCGCGGGTCGACTTCTGCGCCAAAGCCACCAGAACCAGGGCCAGACCGCCCAACCCGAATCGCCAGACCGTCACCTCCGCACCCTGGAGCCCGGTCAGTTTGACCACAAACTCGCTCGACGCGTGTCCGCAGACTCCTGCAAATGCTGCCAGATAGGCCAGATAAATCATGGTCTTGGACGGGCCGTCCAAACTGGTCGAGGGGCTAGACATGGGATCTCCAACAGATTGTTGTCTAGCAGACTATCGCGCTGCCTACGACCTGGAAAGAGGCAGCAGAAGCTAAGTTCGATCAGCACGGGCCTCAGATCAATGTCGAGTCCGATAGGCCTTGTTCGCCCCGCCACTTCGGGGTTAGGTCCCGCAGAGACCGAGAGGAAAGCCACAATGTACCCATCGAACACGCCACAATCGCAACCTGATCGACCGAAGAAAATCACCGTCTTCGATATCCGTGCCGCCAAGGCCGAGGGCCGGCCGATAACCATGTCGACCGCTTATGACGCACTGTTCGGCGCCCTGATGGACGAGGCCGGGATTGAGGTCGTGCTGGTTGGTGACAGCGTTGGCATGACGACTTTGGGGATGGACAGCACGGTTCCGGTCACGATGGACGAGATGCTGCATCACGTGCGGGCGGTCCGGCGGGGCTGCAGACACGCGCTGGTGGTCGGCGACCTGCCATTCATGAGTTTCAACGTCTCGATCGAGGAGGCGATCCGAAATGCCGGCCGACTCGTCAAAGAGGCGGGTGCCGATTGCGTGAAGCTGGAAGGCGGCGCCCATTTCGCGCCGACGGTCGCCGCCATCGTCAAGGCCGGTATTCCGGTCCAGGGACATATCGGGCTGCTGCCGCAGACGGCGGCCGCCGGCGGCGGGTTCAAGGTGCAGGGCAAGACCTTGGAGGCCGTTGGAGAGCTGATCGCGGATGCCCGCGCCCTGGAAGCGGCCGGCGCGTTCTCGATCATTCTGGAAGCGGTTCCGGCGGAAGTCGGCGCCAAGGTTGCCCAGGCGGTCTCGATTCCGGTCATCGGGGTGGGTGCCGGCCCGCATGTGGACGGGCAGTGCGTGGTGATGCACGACCTGCTCGGGCTCTACGATGCCTTCACGCCGAAATTCGCCAAAGTCTACGCCAAGCTGCGTCCGCTAATCGTCGGTGCCCTATCGGAGTTCCGTGACGAGATCCTGGACCAAAGCTTCCCCGGCCCGGAACACAGCTACAAGATGCCGAAGGACGCGGCCGAGCGGTTGAAGGATCTCTGATCCACCCGATCACTTCGGATCGGACCAGCTTCGCAGAAATACCTCATCAACCGGCACCTTGTAGGCTTCCGCCAGGGCGTTGGTCTGGTTGAACATGCCGACCACCGCGAGCAACTCTCCGTATTCCCGGTCCGACATCCCCAGCTTGCGGGCGGCGGCGGTATGGCTGCGGGTGCAATAGTCGCAGCCGTTGGTGACGGAAACCGCCACCGCGATCATTTCCTTGAACTTCGGATCCAGCGCGCCCGGCGCCATCACTTCTTTCAGACCGTACCAGAGCCGGGACAGGGTCGGCGGGTGGCTCGCGAACACCTTCCAGGCGTTGGGTACGAAATCGATCTTCTTGGTGGTCATAATGTCGTCGAACACGGCCCGCACCTCATCGGAGGCGTCCGCGTAGTCCACCATCGGCACGGTGGCGGGCTCGGGTGGGTTCGAGGCGGCGATCTGAGACATGAGAGGCCTCCTGGGGTTTGGAAACAGCGGTGGCGAGGGGGTGAGAACTGACGCCCGGCTCAGAGTTGGCCGGTGAAGGTCGGCGCACGCTTTTCAGCGAAGGCGGCCATGCCCTCCTGGGCGTCGGGTTCGGCGGCCGAGGTGGCGATGCCGGTGCCCTCGCGTTCCATCTGGGTCTCGAGCGGGGTCTCGTAGCTTTCCAGCAGCAGCCGCTTGGCGCGGCCGAAGGCGCGGGTCGGACCCTGGGCCAGGGCACGCGCCTGTTTCTCCGCCGTCTCGAACAGGGTGTCGTCGGGCAGCACCGAGGTGATCAGCCCCCAGTCCATCGCCTCCTGGGCGCTCAGGCGCCGGTTCGTCAGGGTCAGCTCCTGGGCGCGCCGCAGGCCGATCAGGCGCGGCAGAAGAAAGGTCGAGCCACCGTCCGGCGACAGGCCCGCCGCCGTATAGGCCATGGTGAACCTGGCACTCTCCCCGCCATAGACCAGATCGCCGAGGAGGGCGAGCGACAGCCCGCCACCGGCCGCCGCCCCCTGGATCGCTGCCACCACTGGCGCGTCCATCCGGGCGAACTGCGCGCAGGCGGCATGCAGCAGGGCGGTGGTTTTCTTCAGCATCCGGCCCACATCCGGGCCCGCCTCTCGAAACACTTTCAAGTCGCCGCCGACGCAGAAATTCTTGCCCGCACCGCTCAGCAGCACCGCGCGCACTCCGCCGTCGGTCTCGCACCGCGCCGCCGCGTCGAGGAACTGGGCCGCCATCTCCTCGGTGATGCCGTTGCCCGCCTCCGGTCGGTTCAGCACCACGCGCGCCAGACCGTTCTCGACCGAAAACTTCACCAGATTCTGCGCCATGTCCGTCTCCGTGTTTGATAGCGTCTTTGCGGCTCAGCCTAGGACGCTCCGGGGTCCAGGAAAAGCGCCAGGGGAAAACGGCAGCAATGCGGGGTGCTCTTACTCGCCCTCAACCGTCTTGAGCGCCTGATAGGCTGTCCTGCGGGTGAGCTTGCGGGTGAACGGCTCGTTCAGGAACCGGTTCAGCGCCGCGACCAGGGCCGGCACCCAGGGGGCCTCTGGACGCAGCAGCACCTCTTCCCGCACCGCATAGGTCATCTTCACCAGGTGCGCCGAGACGATGTACTCGGTGTTGCCGTGATCGACGATATCGCGGGCGGTGACCTCCAGAAACCCGATCTGGTCGGCCACCCGCCAGGGGGCGGTCTCCCGCGCCGGGTCGACGAACCCGCCGCTGCGTCCCAGGAAACAGGCGATCTGCAGCAGCACGTCCGGCCACAGGTCCGGATGGCGTTCGGCAATCCGGCGGCCGGCATTGGCGAAGGTGATCGCATGGCTGAAGTCGAGTCGGTTGACGTTCTGGCTGATCGGCTGATCCGGCCGGGTCGCATAGGTCGGATCGGCCCGCACCAGCTGCCAGGCCGCCGCCTCCAGCATCGCATCATAGAGTGCGGAAATGTTCCCGCTGGCGGCCAGCACCCGGTCGAGCGCCTTGGTCACCGACACCCGGCAGAAATCGGCGGGCTTGGCGCGGGCGCTGCCGGTTCCGGTCCAGGCCTTGCGAGCCGGGTGATACCCCTTGAATTCCGGGATCAGATCCTCCCGGCGGGCGGTGACCAGTGCCCGCAGACAGGCCAGCGCGTAGGGCAGTTCAGCCGCTGTTCCCAACCGCTGCACCGCCTCCCGACTCTTCTCCACATAGATCGCGGAATGTCCGAAATCCTGATAATGCGCCAGCGCCGCACGGGCCAGCCCCCGATCGATCCTGTCCCAGCCACCGATCCGCAGCCCGTCCCGCAGCAGTTTGGTCGCCGTGTCCTCGTCCTCGGCTTCAACCGCCGCCACGAAGGCGTCTTCCGCCCAAGGCAGCATGCCCTCGGCGAAGGGGAAGCTCGGCATCCGCAGGCTGTCCCAGCACAGATGGCCGAGAATTTCCGATATGGCCGCGACCCGGTCCGGGTCGTTCTCGGCGCGCTCGTAGACCGCCAGCCAGTCCGGCGCCGCCGCCAGCGCATGGGTCATGCCCCATTCGAACTTATCGTGGGTCCAGTCGATCGCCGCCCGTACGGCGTCCCTCGGATCCCCGCCAGCCTGCTGAATTCGGGCGACATCGCGGGCAATCCGGTCGTAGTCGTAACGCTTGAATGAGGCTTTCAGCGAGGCGAGGGCTCTCTCGATACGAACCTCGGGCGGCGGATCGGTCAGATCGAGTTGGATCATGCCCTTGACCACCCGGATCGGATAGGTCCGGACCGGATCTCCACCGCCGGCTTCCGCGCCGGTTTCCAGGTCAAATTTCCAGTTGTGCCAGTTGCAGGTCAATGTGCAGACGGTGCCACCCTCGGTGAAGGTGCCCTCGGACAGAGGGTATCCCTCATGGGGACAGCGGTTCGCGATCGCGCGCGGGCCCCGGGGGGTCGCAAACAGGGCGATCTGCTTGCCGCCGCGTTTGATCAGCACCCTCCCCTTGGCGTCGAGTTCGGAGGCCTCCAGCGCCTCGACCCACATTCCGACCTCATCGGCGGCGTCGGCTCTTGAGGCGGGCGGCTCTGAAACGGTTACGGGCATGACCTGTCTCCTCCATATCGTTGGATGGAGTATTCGCCGTTCGGAAAATTAAAACAAGAAAAATCTTGCTTAATTAATCCCCGAAAATCCGATCCGTTCGTTCCCGCCGACGGCCCAGCAGCAGCAGGATCGCTCCGAGCCCACCGAATACCGCGAAGGCCGGCCACAACAGAATGGTGGTGATCACGGGATGCCAAAGGATCGGATGGACGTAGCGGGACACCGCGGCCTCGGCCAGTTGCAGCGAGCCCGAATGCAGGCTGTGCCACAGAAAGCCGAGCACGATCGGCTCGAACCGGCCTTCAGTGGCGAAGTGGATCAGATCACGTCCGAGAAGGATGAGGGCGATCGAGAGGAAGGTCCAACCGATCGCACGAAGTACAAGACGCATGGGAGTATCTTCAGATTTGAAGACCATAGCTCGGGTCCGCCACGGAAAATGTCTCCCCGCGACCCCGCTCTCTCACCTCCGTTTAACCATGAAAACCGGCCGGAGAAAACCCATGCGACCGGTCAGTCGAACACGCCTGCCGTCCGACCGGATCCCCGGCCACGCACATTCCTGAGAAAATACGCGTCCACCGCGTTGCATGTTGCCGCCGCGTCGACTATTTTCCCGCTCCTTACGGAGGGGTGGCCGAGTGGTTGAAGGCGCACGCCTGGAAAGTGTGTAGGGGTGAAAGCCTCTCGCGGGTTCGAATCCCGCTCCCTCCGCCATTAAAAATTGTTAACCCATTTAAAAACAAGATAAATTGAACAACTCAGGGTTCTCACCCCACATTCCACCCAACATGTCCTGGGGCTATTCTCCTGGGCGCGTGACCTGATGCATGACTAGACCTAATGAGGTTGGACAGCCTTCTGGTGATGGATGCTGAGGACGTCTTCTTTGTTCACACCAACCACTTGGGCGCATAGCGAAACTACGTACCGGCGAATTACGACATACCGTTGCGATAGTTCGTTGGTATGGGAAATTGAAGCGACGTCTGCTACAGACGATCTGCGGCAACGGTGATGGGCTTAGTTTTGTTCAGAAATGCAAACATCTCGGGAGACGACTGGCCGTGGGGGCTCGTTAAATTGCTCTAGAGCCACGTCGCTATGACCTCGTCATATTGAGACATCAGACCTCAAACTGAGACATTTTGCCGAGCGAATCTACTTAGCCCGTGAGCAACCTCATCTCCAGACATAAAGCGGATCGCGATATGAAACCGACTTCCTGGGCGTATACCGTCCAAAATAAGTGGAAATCGGCGCGAGCATCGGCAGTCCTTCTGGGATTCGCCTTGATTCTCCTCGCCAGTGCCTCTTCGGCATTCGCCCATGCCGTCACCGAAGGCGACAAGGGCTACATCCTTGAAATCTACGGGGTGCACATTGTCCCGTTCATCTATCTCGGGGCCAAGCACATGGTCACAGGATACGACCATCTGCTGTTCCTGTTCGGCGTCGTCTTCTTCCTCTATCGGATGCAGCACGTCGCCCTCTATGTCAGCCTATTCGCCCTGGGGCATTCAACGACCATGCTCCTGGGCGTCTACCTGAACTGGAATGTGAACGCCTATCTGATCGACGCCATCATCGGGCTGTCCGTGGTCTATAAGGCCCTGGACAATATGGGAGCCTATCAGCGGTGGTTCGGGTTTCAGCCGAACACGAAGGCGGCTACGCTCATCTTCGGCCTGTTCCACGGCCTCGGCCTGGCGACCAAGATTTTGGAATACGACGTGGCTCCCGATGGTCTGCTCGTGAACCTCATTGCCTTCAACGTCGGTGTCGAGCTTGGCCAGATCGTGGCCCTCGCCCTGATCCTGATCGCCATGGGCTTCTGGCGGAAGACCGAGGGTTCCTGGAAACACGCCTACACCGCCAACGTCGTCATGATGTCGCTCGGCTTCATGCTGATCGGCTTGCAGCTCACCGGCTACTTCGTCGCCTGACGGACCCGCTTCGGCACGAAAGGAAATCGAACATGTACAATGCCAACAAACCCAATCCCGACGAGTTGCCGAGCACGGCACAACTGATCCGCTCGACCATCATCGCTGCGGTGGCTGCGATCATCGTTCTGGTCACGGTCATCCTGCCGGCTGAATACGGCATCGACCCGACCCGCATCGGTCGTCTGATCGGGCTTGCGGAAATGGGTGAGATCAAGACCCAACTGGCCGAAGAAGCCGAGGAAGATCGTCTCCGGGACCTCCAGAACCAGGCCCCGGCGAACGTGGACGACAAGAGTTCGAGTTGGTTCGACCGGCTTCCAAGCCTGTTCATCTCGACCGCGCACGCTCACGGCACCGGCGGCCATGGGCCGGGTACCGGCGTGAACGACCAGGCCATCTTCACCCTGGACCCGGGCCAGGGCATCGAGATCAAGCTTGTGATGCTGGAAGGCGGTGTTGCGGAGTTCATCTGGTTCGCCGAAGGGGGGAAGGTCAACTTCGACCTGCACGGCGACGGCAGCGGACAGAAGATCAGCTACGAGAAGGGACGGGGCGTTGAAGGGCAGGAAGGCAAGCTCACCGCAGCCTTCACGGGCAACCACGGCTGGTTCTGGCGAAACCGCAACTCTCAGCCCGTGACCATCACCCTGGTCGTCAGCGGGGAGTTCAGCGAGATCAAGCGATACGATTGAGCGTCTCGCAGGCGGGACAGCCCAAGGGGCCGTTCCGTTAGCCCATTGCGATCTGGAGTTTAATGATGTTGTCTGCAGATGGGGGGCCGATCGCGTTTCAAACAGGAGCTACGAAATGTCTCGTATAATCCTGTGCTTAGCCGTCCTTACTCTTCTGGTGATGACAACATCCCCAGCGGATGCGCACTCGGCACGCCCGGATAGTGCTTTATCTGCCCAAAGTGCCGACAGCGCTGCGGCAGCGGCGGTTCTGTCTGGATCGGCCAACTTTCCCACCAGACAGGAGCAAATCGACGCCGGATGCTCGGTCTCGATTGTTCTGATTGATGTTCGGACCGATACCGTTCGCGGGTCTATATCGACGGCATGGTGGACTGACTCTAGGGGCTCTGCCTCCCATAGATACGAAGTAGCCCTTCGCATCGGTGAAGGTCACCGCCAGCTCTCGGGATGACAGCTCAGGCCGTGTCAGTGCCAACTCGACAATCTGCTGCCTGATTTGGTCAGGGATCCGATTCCAGACTTTGCTGGACCCAGGGCTTCGATCGATCAGCTGCAAAACAGCCCCCTCGGCAATCCCTTCGCGTCGGCACAGCGCGGTGGTGCTGTCCTCGCCACGCAGGCCGGATAACACAATCCGGATCTTCTCTTCCGAAGAATACTGTTTGCGCGTCCGACGGCGGATATCCCCTAAACCGTCCCATGGACGCTGACGTCGGACAGGCTGGACAAGCGACAGACGCCATACCGAATGAGATTTTTATTGCTCACTACATCCAAAAGAAGCGTTGCGGAGCATACAGCCGCGCCTTGAAAACAAAAACTCTAACCGCCGATGTGCGAATAAAAGACCACGATGCCACGCTCATAGACCCGACACAGGACCATCAAAGAGGCCACCGTGAGACCGTATCACAATGCCAATCGCAACCGGCTCCACACCGAAATCGACGAACTCACCGCCGCCTTCAATTGCAGGCTCAAGGTGAACCGTACGATTCGCGATCAACCCAATCCATCAAGTGTCGGGACTAAACATCTGATGTGGCTGCATCGACATCGGCCAAGCCCAGGCCAACAAACCAGCAGCCTCCGGCCCCTTAGCGTGACAACACCATGTGTCGGGGTTGCACACGCGCGGGGAATCCGGTCCGGTTTCGACTCTTAGATTCTGTATTTCCAAGTTGAGCGGCGGTCGCGACCCTTGCGATAGCCATTCGCAACGTGAAGCTCAGAACTGTGATCGACTCGTTGAACCATGAGAGTGGTGAGAAACAGCCGTCAGAAGTGGTGACAGCGAGCCCCAAACACCCTTGAACGCATCATCTCCGAATGCCTGAACGTGAAAAGTCTCAATATATGCAATGTCTTGGAAGTTGGAGCGGGTGACCAGACTCGAACTGGCATCATCAGCTTGGAAGGCTGAGGTTCTAGCCCTTGAACTACACCCGCTCAGGGTCGCGCACCATAGCGCCAAGATCGCGCGGTTTGAAGACCCGAAATCAACCTTTTGATCGTTCCGCCCGCAAGGCCGAAATTTCGGCCCGCATCTCCCGCAGTTCCGACATCACATCGGACAGCGACGGGTCGTGCCGCGCTTGCGCTTCCTGGGCCGCTTCCTCCAGCGCGTGGCTCTGCATCGCATCCACGATGATACCGATAAACAGGTTCAGGACCGCGAAGGAGGTGATCAGGATGAAGGGCACGAAGAACATCCAGGCCAACGGGTAGACCTCCATCACCGGCCGGACGATGCCCATCGACCAGCTTTCCAGGGTCATGACCTGGAACAGCGTGTAGGCGGAATGTCCGATGGTACCGAACCATTCCGGAAAGCGTTCTGCGAACAGCTTGGTCGCCATCACCGAGAACACGAAATAGATCACTGACAGCAGCAGAACCACCGACCCCATGCCCGGGATCGCAGCCAAAAGCGCGCCCACCACGCGGCGCAGCGATCCCACAGTCGAGATCAGCCGCAGCACCCTCAGAATCCGGAGCGCCCGCATGACGGAAAGCGCTCCGGTCGCGGGAATCAAGGCGATCCCCACCACAAAAAAATCGAACAGATTCCACGGATCCCGGACAAACCGGGCGCCCTGCGCGACCATCTTGGCGATCAGCTCGACCACGAAGATCCCGAGCACGATGGTATCCAGAACCACCAGAAACTCGCCGGCCACGCGCATCGCCGTCTCGCTGGTTTCCAGCGCCAGGGTGATGGCGTTTACGATTATCAGCGCGGTGATCGCCTGTTGCATGCGAGGATGTTCGATCAGGCGGCGCAAATCGGCCCGCCAGCCGACCGTCCTCTGGTCAGGAGTGGTATCTTGCATGGGCGCTGCCATTCTCCGGGTTCTGAATCGCGCGCACGGGACAGGGCGTGCGAGCGTCATATGGAAACATGTCCAGACGAAGTGAAGACATGACGAAACGTCCTCGGAAGATAAAGCCTGCAGCCAGTGCTTCGAAATCCACCGGCTCGAAACGCCCAGTGCCAACCCCCGCCGATTCGAAGATCCCAGCAAATATCGATTGGCAGGCTTCGGTGCTAGCGGAAAAAGTTCAGCGGCGGGTGATGAGCCTCGCCGACGCGACCCGAGAACTGGAAGACTGGCAGAACGATGAGGCCATCGAAGCCGGGGCACGCGTGGCCTCGCGCGCGCTGATCGTCACCCATATGCTGAACACGATCCTGAAACGGGGATACTGACGCCGATCCGTCGGGTTTGCGTCTCGCACTGCAGCGCGGTATAGGCCGTCCGGTTCTGGACAGACTGAGCAGGCTCCGTGACAATCCTTCAACGCTATCAACAGCTTTTGGCCTCTGGAGAAATCACTCCGGATTCCGCGCAGCAGCTTGCGGCCGAACGTCTGGACGCGCTGGCGCAGACGCTGCACCGCACGCCTGCCCGGCCCTTCAAAAGTCGACGCTTTTTCGGATTGTTCGGGAGCGGCGCCGAGGCCTCCGAAACCGGGCTGAAGGGTTTGTATCTCTACGGCCCGGTGGGTCGGGGCAAATCCATGCTGATGGACATGTTTCACGACGAGGTCACTATCACGCCGCGTCGGCGTCTCCACTTTCACGAGTTCATGCAGGGCGCTCATAGTCTGATTCACAAGAAACGCCAGCGCGGCGCCGGGGGCGACAGCCCCATTGTCCAGGCGGCGGACGAGATCGCCGACAGCGCCAAACTGCTGTGCTTCGACGAGATGGAGGTAAGGGACATCGCGGATGCCATGGTGCTGGCGCGGCTGTTCACCCGCCTGTTCGAGCGTGGCGTTGTGGTGGTGACCACCTCCAACCGGC
Organism: Alphaproteobacteria bacterium; assembly: GCA_024742605.1. Classification (GTDB taxonomy): domain Bacteria; phylum Pseudomonadota; class Alphaproteobacteria; order Thalassobaculales; family Thalassobaculaceae; genus JANSYC01. The sequence continues at coordinate 66,904 of JANSYC010000013.1, forward strand.
ATCCGGACGAACTGTACCGCAGGGGACTGCACCGGGACCGGTTCCTGCCGTTCATCGCACTTCTGAAGGACAAGGTAGAGGTCCTCGATCTCGGGGACGGCAAAGACTATCGGCGCGATCGACTGGTCGGCGAGGATCTTTACCTGACCCCCTTGGGGCGGGCTGCCCGGGACAAGGTCGATGCGGCCTTCGAGGCCCTGACGGACGGCAGTCCGGCGGAACCCGACGTGGTGGTGGTGAACGCCCGCGAGGTCGCCGTGCCGCGTGCCGCGAAATCGGTCGCCCGATTCCGATTCGACGAGATTTGCGGAATTGCCTTGGGCCCGTCCGACTATCTGGCGATCGCCCAGCGCTATCGCGCAATCGTGATCGACGGCATTCCCCGCATGACCGACGACATCCGCGACAAAGCCCGCCGATTCATCACCCTGGTCGATGCGTTGTACGAGCGGCGATGTCAGTTCGTTTGCTCGGCCGAAGTCCCGGTGGAAGAGCTATACGCCGGAGTTGACTGGGGTTTTGAGTTCGATCGAACCGTCTCACGATTGCTTGAAATGCGCTCCATCAGCTATCTTCAGGAACCGCACCGGGCCTGAGATCTGCGACATTTCATATGTTTTTTCTGGGCATTCACACGGCTCTTCCGATTGATTCCAATCGATTTTCGACCAGCAGAAAGGCCCGCGCATCGATTCCGGTCACAGGATCGATTGCGATTATGAAAAACTCACGGTAAATTTTTATTAAATTGCCTTAGATTTGAACACGCCGCATTCGCGGGTCGTATTCTGACTTCGGCATAGGCGACCGGGGGCCGGTCGAGTGCGGGGACAAATGCCTGACGCGACGGGCAAGGCGATGGTGATACCCGACTATGATCGGGATTCCATCCATACCTTGCCATTAATGTCTGTACCGATCGAGAATCCCGGATTGCGACGTGCAAGGCTGATCCGAAACGTGCGCCTGGAAAGTCGGATCGAGCTGTTTCGGGAAAGCGGCGTTGGCTCGGGCCAGATCGCGATCGACGAAATCCCTGATTTTTTCGGTGACAAGGGACAGCCCGTCACCGAGGACGTCAAACTGATCAAGCGGCTGGGAAGCCTGCCCGCGTTCGATCCGTATTCGCTGCGCATTGGCTTGCGCCGGGCCGGCATCGACCTGATCGACGCCGACATCCTGCAGCTCTCTCCGGCAAAGAAGAACGAGCTGTTTCCACTGATGCAGCAGATCACCCGCCCCCTGATCGCGCATCTGTATGGCCAAAAGAAAATCGACCCGTCCAATACCCAGGCGCTGCTGGAGGCGATTGCCCGGCCGGACGCCCGCAGGGTGAAGGTCAAACTCAACACGATGGCGGCGTCGCTCGGGATCTCCCTGGACGGCTTGCCGGATCTGCTCGAAGACTACGGCGACACCTATCTGGCCCTATCGTACTACCGCAGTTATTTCCTGCATATGGTTCCGTTGATCGAGCGGATGGTCGACTGGATCTCCGACGTCCAGACCAGCAGCGTGATCACGCGCGACGGGGCCGTCGTCAAAAACATGAAACAGACCCAGGACGTGCTGACGCATGTGACGGAGTCGGTCCGGGGGCGTTTCGATGGTTTCGATCAGCGGCTGGAGATCCGCTGGGACAAGATCGACATGTCGCAGTTCAATGCGATCCGCGAACTGATCCAGAAACACCAGCAGACATTGGCGGAGGTTCTGTGCGGACTGACGGTCAAGGTCTTCGAATGGGAGCAGGTGTTCCCGAGCGCCGGCGGCAGTCCCGAGAAGCGCGCCGATTTCGTCGCCACCCAACTCCGTCCCGGCCTCGACCGAATCTGGGCCATTGAACGCCGTGCGCCGACCTTCGAGTGACCGGCCGAGGAACCGACGCCTACCTCTTCTCCAGCACCAGGTTCACAAAGATCGCCGGAAGATAGCGGCGGGCCAGCGGAAGCTTCGGCTGCTCCGGTTGGTCCCGCAGCATGGCAAGGTTGGTGTCGGGCTCGAATACGGTCTCAAACAGACGGGATTCGATCTCGAACGGGGTCCGGTCCAGGTCGATCCCGCCGTCGACGGTGATCTTGTAGGCGGCGTCGAGGCCGGCCCCGGCGGAACTGTAGTACATGTCGACCGGCACCAGATCCGGGAACAGTTTGGTGAGCCCCTTGAACGAAAACCGCCAAAAATCATCGGGGTAGCCGTGGAAGCTCTGGACCCAGGGCACAGCGACATAAAGCGTCCCGCCCGGCGCCAGCAACCGTGTAAGACTGGCGGCAGCATCGAACGGCTGGGCGACATGCTCCAACACGTGCTGGCATAGGATCAGGCCGAACCGGCGACCTGCGACGGCAGCATCAAGTTGCGGAAACGGCCAGCAGAGATCGGCGACCAGGTCGACCCCGTCACCCGCCGCGATATCCAGGCCGACGAAATCCCGATCCGCGAAGCGGTTCCGCCAGGCCCCTTCCGCCCGATCGACCACCGTAATCCGGGACCCCACCTGCAGCACAGGACCGGATCCGCGCGCGGCAATCGCATCGGTCTCCCGAGCGGTGGTTGACGACACCACATCGATCTTCGGCGTGTTGGCGGGCGGCATGCCGGCCGGGTTTTGATTGGTCATTCGTCAGACATGGCCGATCTCGACATGGGGATCAAGCCGAAGGCAGGTTCGCCAGCGCGCCAAGCTACGCTCTCGCTGCATCGCACACTGTTGCTTGACAGACCGAAACGCGGTATTCCCGCGTCCTGAACAGGGGTGCTGCCGACCAGCTCGGTGCGCCCCATACTCGGATCCCGGTCGGTCGGGGACATCCTCCGTCGGGACCCTTCGCTGAGACGGGGACACCCCAGGGGACATTATGGCTCGCAACAAGATCGCGCTCGTCGGCGCCGGGAATATCGGTGGCACGCTGGCTTTGCTGGCTGGCTTGAAGGATTTGGGCGATATCGTCCTGTTCGACATCGCCGAGGGCATACCGCAGGGCAAGGCCCTCGATATCGCCGAGGCCGCTCCGGTCGAAGGTTTCGACTCGGTGTTGAAAGGCGCGAATGACTACGCCGACATCAAGGATGCCGATGTGGTGATCGTGACCGCCGGTATCGCCCGCAAGCCGGGGATGAGCCGCGACGATCTGATCGAAACGAATTCCAAGGTCATGAAATCGGTCGGCGAAGGCATCAAGGCCAATTGCCCGAACGCCTTCGTGATCTGCATCACCAACCCGCTCGACGTCATGGTCGGCCTGCTGCAGAAATACTGCGGCCTGCCGAAGAACAAGGTCGTCGGCATGGCCGGCGTACTGGACAGCGCCCGGTTCCGGTTCTTCCTCGCCGAGGAATTCGGGGTCTCGGTGGAAGACGTGACGGCCTTCGTGCTCGGCGGGCACGGCGACACCATGGTACCGCTGATCCGCTACTCGACCGTGGCCGGCATCCCGGTGCCGGACCTGATCAAGATGGGCTGGTCCACCCAGGAAAAGATCGATCAGATCATTCAGCGCACCCGGGACGGCGGCGCCGAGATCGTCGGGCTGCTGAAGACCGGCTCCGCGTTCTACGCCCCGGCCAGCTCCGCGATCCAGATGGCGGACAGCTATCTCAAAGACAAGAAGCGGGTTCTGCCCTGCGCCGCCTATGTGGACGGCCAGTACGGCATGGACGGTCTCTATGTCGGTGTGCCCTGCGTGATCGGCGCGGGCGGTGCCGAGAAGATCGTCGAGATCGAGCTCAATGCAGACGAGCAGGCCATGTTCGACAACTCGGTCAACGCCGTTAAGGGGTTGAACGAGGTCCTGGTCAAACTGGGCGTCTGAGACGTCATAACTTTGGGGCCGGCCATCCGGTCGGCTCCGGTCCACCGTCATCCAACCGGGGAGCGGGGTAGATGAATATCCATGAGTATCAGGCCAAAGAACTTCTGAAGAAGTTCGGGGTCGTCGTGCCGAAGGGCGGCGTGGCCTTCACACCGGACGAAGCGGTCAAGGTCGCCGAAGGGCTGGGCGGACCGGTCTGGGTTGTGAAGTCCCAGATCCACGCCGGCGGGCGCGGCAAGGGCGGCGGCGTCAAGGTCGTCAAGTCGCTCGACGATGTGCGCGCCGAAGCGACCCGCATGCTGGGGATGACACTGGTCACCCATCAGACCGGCCCCGCGGGCAAGGAAGTCGGCCGGATCTACGTCGAGGACGGCTGCGACATCGCGCGCGAGCTGTACCTCTCGCTGCTGGTCGACCGGGCGACGTCTCGGGTGACCGTGATCTCCTCGACCGAAGGCGGCATGGATATCGAGGAGGTGGCCGAGGCCACACCCGAGAAGATCCTGACCGTAACCATCGATCCGGTGACCGGCATGTCCGGCCATCACGCCCGCAAGATCGCCTTCGGGCTGGGTCTCGAGGGCAAGCAGGTCTCGTCGGCCGTCAAATTCCTGTTGGCAATGTACAAGGCCTTCGTCGATCTCGACGCCTCGATGGTTGAGATCAATCCGATGGTCGTGACCGGCGCCGGCGAGGTCATCGCGCTCGATGCGAAGATGAATTTCGACGACAACGCGCTGTACCGTCATCCGGACATCGAAGCGATGCGGGACGAGTCCGAGGAGGACCCCGCCGAGCTGGAAGCCGGCAAGTACGAGCTGAACTACGTCAAGCTCGACGGCAACATCGGCTGCATGGTCAACGGCGCCGGCCTCGCGATGGCGACCATGGACATCATCAAGCTTTACGGCGGCGAGCCGGCCAACTTCCTGGACGTCGGTGGCGGCGCCACGAAGGAGCGGGTCACGGCGGCGTTCAAGATCATCCTGTCTGACAAGAACGTCGAAGGCATTCTGGTGAACATCTTCGGCGGCATCATGCGCTGCGACGTGATCGCCGAAGGCGTGGTTGCAGCCGTCAAGGAAGTCGGCCTTGAAGTGCCGCTGGTCGTGCGCCTCGAGGGCACGAACGTCGATCAGGGCAAGGCCATCATCAATGAAAGCGGGCTGAACGTCATCGCTGCGGACGATCTGGACGACGCCGCACAGAAGATCGTCGCGGCCGTCGAGGGGAACTGAAATCCATGTCCATCCTGATCAACAAAGACA
>JANSYC010000166.1 GCA_024742605.1 Alphaproteobacteria bacterium
GGGGGGTGGGGCCGCCCCGACCCGGGATGGATCAGGACTCCTCGGAGCCCTCGTCTTCGGTCTCGCCCTCGGCCTCTTCAGCCTGAGTCTCTTCGCCGTCCTCGACCTCTTCGGCCTCGGAGGCGACGGTCGGAGCCGCGATGGTCGCGATGGTGAAGTCGCGGTCGTCGATGGCCGGACGCACACCATTCGGCAGGCTGACCGCCGAAATGTGAACGCTGTCGCCGATCTCAAGACCGGTCAGGTCGACTTCGATGCTGCCCGGGATGTTATCGGCCAGACAGATGACCTCGACCGAGTGGCGCACGATGTTCAACACACCACCACGCTTCAGACCCGGTGAGGCGTCTTCGTTGGCGAATTCGACCGGAACCTCGACTGTCAGCTCGCTGGTGGCCGAGACCCGCAGGAAGTCGACATGCCAGGCGAAGTCGCTGACAGGATGCTGCTGCAGGTCACGGGCCAGAACCCGGTGCTTCTTGCCGTCCAGATCGATATCGATCAGGTGCGAGAAAAAGCCCGGCTTGTTCAGAAGCTTGTTCAGCTCCCGCATCGTGACCGTGATGGCCAGCGGATCTTTCTTGTCGCCGTAGATAACGGCGGGAACGAGCCCTTCGCGACGTGCGGCCCGGGCGGACCCCTTACCAACCCGGTCGCGCGCGCGGGCGCTCAAAACTGCGACGTCCGACATGCGCTTCTCCTTCATGACAATGGCCCGGCCTCCAGGGGTGCCGGGCGCGTGAGGCGCGGGTTCTAACGCAACAGGCGCCGAAAGGCTAGGAGAATCTGGTGCCGCGCGGTGCGCAGTTCGTCAGTTGAACAGGCTGGAGACCGAGCGCTCTTCGGAAATCCGCATGATCGCCTCGCCGAACAGGCCCGCGACGGTCAGCTTGCGGATGTTGTGGGCATCCCGCACCGCCTCGGTCGCTTGGATCGAGTCCGTCGTCACCAGCGAGCTCAGCGGCGATGAGGTGACCCGTGCCACGGCCCCGCCGGACAGCACGCCGTGGGTGACGTAGGCATCGACCGATATCGCACCGGACTGCATCAGAGCCTCGGCCGCGTTGCAGAGGGTGCCGCCGCTGTCGACAATGTCGTCGACCAGGATGCAGCGCGTGCCGGCCACATCGCCGATGATGTTCATGACTTCCGACACGCCGGCCTTCTCGCGCCGCTTGTCGATGATCGCGAGGTCGGCGTCGATCCGGCTGGCGATGGCCCGCGCGCGCACCACACCGCCCACATCCGGCGAGACGATGGTGATCTTCTCGTTGCCGTAGCGGTCCTGAATATCCTTGGTGAATTCCGGTGCCGCAAACAGGTTGTCGGTCGGAATGTCGAAGAAACCCTGTATCTGACCGGCGTGCAGATCCATGGTCAGCACCCGGTCGGCACCCGCCTTGGTGATCAGGTTGGCGACAAGCTTGGCCGAGATCGGCGTCCGGGGTCCGGATTTCCGATCCTGGCGCGCGTAACCGTAATAGGGGATCACCGCGGTCACACGACGGGCCGAGCCGCGCCGGAGCGCGTCGAGCGTGACCAGCAGTTCCATCAGATTGTCGTTGGCCGGATAACTCGTCGACTGGATGACGAACACATCCTCGCCGCGCACGTTCTCCTGAATCTCCACGAAAACCTCCATGTCCGAGAACCGACGGATATCGGCCTTGGTCAAGGGGAGGTTCAGGTAGTTGGCGATGGCTTCGGACAGCGGCCGGTTGGAATTACAGCCGATGATTTTCGGGGGACGGTCGCGGGTGTCTGGCATGCCCAATCCGTATGGTGCGATGTTCGAGGAGCGGCGCGGCGGACCTTACCCACCGCTCCACCGACCCGCAAGCGGAATGACGGATTGATGACGGGACCTCGGGCTACTCCGCCGCAACCGGTTGTTTTGCGAAGGCGCTCTTGGCGCCACCGGTCTTCTGGGTCTTGAAGATCGAACCTCCGGTGGGGGCCGGGGGCAGACAGAGTCGGACCGGAAGGGCCTCCATGCGCGGCGTCAGAGTCGGCTCTCCGAAGATCATCCGCTCCTGCATGTCCTGCCAGAGTTCTTCCTGGGTCAACTTGTGAATGTAGCTGGAGCCGCCGGTCAGCGGCCACGCGTCGGCGGCCGCGCACTCGTAGAAGCAGATCAGCCGCGCCCGGTCGCTGGTATTCGGCGCAGAGCCGTGCAGCATCCGGACATGGTGGACGGTCATCGACCCGGCCTTGCCGGTCAGTGTGACCGCCTTGTCGAGATCGAAATCCGGGTCGCTCGGGTCGACCGCACCGCAGAACCGCCCGTTCGGTCCCATATGGGACAGCACCGGACCCTTGTGGGAGCCCGGGATGACCTGGAGCGGGCCGTTCTCCAGATCCACGTCCTCCAGCATCAGCCCGATGGCCAGCATGCTGTCGTTCGTCGCCGGGTAGAACGCCCAGTCCTGGTGCCATTCGACAGCCTGGCCGCCGCCGGGCGCCTTGGTGTTCAGCTTGCTGGTCTGGATCACCGTGTCGGCGCCGAGCAGATCGACCAGCACCTCGGTCATCGCCGAGTTCTTCAGCACATCACAAAACAGAGGGACCATCTATATCGGCAGATTGAAGAGGGTCAGGCGCGGATTGTTCGGCCCATGCCCTTCGTCCAGGTCGTAGACGCCATTGCTTTCGGTCACCGGGCGCGAGGCCTCGATCAACTCGCTGGTCTTGGCCTGCAAGGCGGCGAGCTGGTCCGGCGAGACCGCGTTCTCGACCATCA
>JANSYC010000090.1 GCA_024742605.1 Alphaproteobacteria bacterium
ATCTCGGCAACCGCAAGGTCGAGATCAGACAGGTCGGCCGCGCCCACACAGCAGGTGACGCGGTGGTCTGGGTGCCGGACGAGCAGGTCATGTTCACGGGCGACATCGTGGAATACAAAGCCGGCGTCTACTGCGGCGACGGGCATTTCGGCGACTGGGGCAACACGCTCGCTGCGGTGAAATCCTACAATCCTCAGTCGATCGCGCCGGGACGCGGCGATGCCCTGGTCGGGGTCGACATGGTCGATGCGGCGCTCGAGTTCACCCGCGACTATGTCGACAGCACCTATCTCGCCGCCCAACGGGTCGCCGCCAGGGGCGGCACTCTCAAGGACGCCTGGGACGCGGTGCGCGCGGCCTGCGATCCCAAGTTCAAGGACGTGCCGATCTACGAGCACTGCCTGCCGTTCAACGTGGCGCGCGCTTATGACGAGGCGCGCGGCATCGACACCCCTCGTATCTGGACCGCCCAGCGGGATCTGGAGATGTGGGAGGCTTTGCAGAGCTGACCGCCAACCGGAGCGGGAGCGGGGCCATGTGGACGGACCGTTACACCATCGCCTTTCACGCCTATCCCTATGAACGCGCCGTCGACCAGGACAGATCGGCGCCGGCGCGGCATCCGGTGGTGATCGTCGGCGGCGGGCCCGTCGGGATGGCCACCGCCCTCGACCTGGGCCTGAAGGGCGTGCCCGCGCTGGTGCTGGACGATCATGACGGCATCGGCATGGGCAGCCGGGCAATCTGCATCTCCAAGCGGACGCTGGAGATCGCCGATCGGATGGGCTGCGGCGACGAGTTGGCGGACAAGGGGGTGGTGTGGAACCTGGGCAAGGTGTTCCACCAGGACCGCAAGGTCTTCGAGTTCAACCTGCTGGCCGAGCGGGGCCACAAGTTCCCCGCCTTCGTCAATCTGCAGCAGCCGTATTTCGAGAAGGTCCTGGTCGACCGCATCCGTGCGGCCCAGGCCGAGGGCGCGCCGATCGAGATCCGCGGCCGCAACCGGGTCCAGGACCTGACGGTCCGCGCGGACGGCGTGGACTTGGACATCCAAACGCCCGACGGTCCGTATCGGATCGAGGCAGACTGGGTGGTTGGCTGCGACGGCGCGAATTCGCCCGTGCGGACGGCACTGGGCCTGGATTTCGAGGGCCGTGTGTTCGAGGACAGCTTCCTGATCGCCGATGTCCGGATGAAGGCCGGGTTCCCGACCGAACGCTGGTTCTGGTTCGATCCGCCGTTCAAATCGGGGGCGTCGGCGCTCCTGCACAAGCAGCCGGACGATGTCTGGCGCATCGACTTCCAGATCGGCTGGAATGTGGACCGCAAGGAGGAACTGCGCGAGGAGAAGGTGCGGGCGCGGGTCTCCGAGATGCTGGGCCCCGATGTGGAGTACGAGCTGGTCTGGTCATCGATCTACACCTTCCAGTGCCGTCGGATGCGGCAGTTCCGGCATGGACGCGTCCTGTTCGCGGGAGACTCCGCCCACCAGGTCTCCCCGTTCGGCGCCCGCGGTGCCAATTCTGGGATTCAGGACGCCGACAACCTGGCCTGGAAGCTGGATCTCGTCCTCCGGAACCTGGCGCCCGAGGGGCTGCTCGACAGCTATTCCCACGAGCGGGTTCAAGGGGCCGACGAGAACGTACTCAACTCGACCCGTGCCACCGATTTCATCACCCCGAAGTCCGAGATGAGCCGGATCTTCCGGGATGCCGTGCTGAATCTCAGCGAGCATCACGCCTTCGCCCGGCCGCTGGTGAATTCCGGCCGGCTGTCGGTGCCCTGCGTCTACGACGGCTCGCCTCTGAACGGCCCGGACGCCCTGCCGGGCGGCCCCGACCGGAGCCGGGTCGGCAGCCCGTGCCCGGATGCGACCCTGGAAAACGGCTATCTGCTGGGGCTCCTGGGGGACGGCTTCACGTTGCTGACCATCGGTACGGACGCGCCGGACGAGATCATCGTGGACGGGATCCCGGTGCGGCGCCTGCATCTTCCGGCGGAGGAGGCCGTCATCGAGCGTTACCTGGGGGACGCGCACTCCGCCGTCTATCTGATCCGACCCGACCAGCATGTGGCGGCGCGCTGGCCGGATTTCGATGCCTCAGCGGTCCGGGCCGCCCTGCGCCGGACCATCGGAAAGGCCTGATCATGAGCGCTCTGACCCTGAGCCCGAATATCGTCGGACCGGACGAGTTCTACGCCGAATTGCTGGCCGCCCATGACGGATTGAGCAAGGCCGAGAGCGACGCCCTGAACGCCCGGCTGATCCTGGTGCTGGCCAACCAGATCGGCGACCGGGAGACTTTGTCCCAGGCGATCGCAACCGCCCGGGACGCGGTGCCGAAAAGCTGACCGGTAGAGCTCCGGGCTCAGAGAATGCCCGGCAGGTTCAGCTGGTTCTCCCGGGCGCAGGCGATCGCGGTCTCGTAGCCGGCATCCGCATGGCGCATCACGCCGGTCGCGGGATCGTTCCAGAGTACCCGTGCGATCCGCTTGGCCGCGGCGTCCGTGCCGTCGCAGCAGATCACCATGCCGGCATGCTGGCTGAACCCCATCCCGACGCCGCCGCCATGGTGCAGGCTGACCCAGGTGGCACCGGAGGCGGTGTTGAGCAGCGCGTTCAGCAGCGGCCAGTCGGAGACCGCGTCGCTGCCGTCCTTCATGGATTCGGTCTCCCGGTTCGGACTGGCGACCGAGCCGCTGTCCAGATGGTCGCGACCGATCACCACCGGGGCCTTCAGCTCGCCACTCCGCACCATCTCGTTGAAGGCGAGTCCCAGCTTGTCCCGGACCCCGAGTCCGACCCAGCAGATCCGGGCCGGCAGCCCCTGGAAGCTGATCCGGTCCCGCGCCATGTCGAGCCAGTTGTGCAGATGCGGATCGTCGACCAGTTCCTTCACCTTGGCGTCGGTCCTATAGATGTCCTCCGGGTCGCCGGAGAGGGCACACCAGCGGAACGGCCCGATGCCCCTACAGAACAGCGGCCGGATATAGGCGGGCACGAAACCGGGGAAGGCGAAGGCGTTCTCAAGTCCTTCCTCCAGGGCCACCTGACGGATGTTGTTGCCGTAGTCGAGCGTGGGGACGCCGGCGTTCCAGAAGTCGACCATCGCCTTCACGTGCACCTTCATCGAGGCGCGGGCCGCGCGTTCGACCGCTTTCGGATCGCTCTCCTGTCTGGCGCGCCAATCGGCCACGGTCCAGCCCTGAGGGAGATAGCCGTGGATCGGATCGTGGGCGCTGGTCTGGTCGGTGACGATGTCCGGACGGACGCCGCGCGCGACCAGTTCCGCGAACACGTCGGCGGCGTTGGCGATCAAGGCGACCGATTTGGCCTCACCCGCCTCGGTCCAGCGCGCGATCATCTCGAGCGCCTCGTCCAGGGAGCGGGTCTTCTCATCCACATAGCGGGTGCGCAGCCGGAAGTCGGCGCGGGTCTCGTCGCATTCGACGGCCAGACAGCACGCCCCGGCCATTACCGCCGCCAGCGGCTGGGCGCCACCCATTCCGCCGAGGCCGCCTGTCAGGATCCAGCGGCCGGTCAGGTTGCCGTCATAGTGCTGACGGCCGGCCTCGACGAAGGTCTCGTAGGTGCCCTGCACGATCCCCTGGCTGCCGATATAGATCCAGGATCCGGCCGTCATCTGGCCGTACATGGCCAGGCCCTTCTTATCGATCTCGTTGAAATGGTCCCAGGTGGCCCAGTGCGGGACCAGGTTCGAGTTCGCGATCAGCACGCGCGGCGCATCGGCATGGGTGCGGAATACGCCGACCGGCTTGCCGGACTGAACCAGCAGGGTCTCGTCGTCCTCGAGCGTCTTCAGGCTTGCGACGATCTGATCGAAATCGGCCCAGGTCCGCGCCGCCCGCCCGATGCCGCCGTAGACCACCAGTTCGTGGGGGTTCTCGGCCACGTCCGGATGCAGATTGTTCATCAGCATCCGCATCGGCGCTTCGGTCAGCCAGCTTCTGGCGGTGATCTCGGTCCCGGTGGCCGGATAGATGTCGCGGATGTTGTGGCGGGCGTTGGTCATTGGACACCTCTCAGGGTCGGAAGGGACAGGTCTGCCGTCAGGCTGCCATCGGCGATCATCGTCGCGGAGGCTTCCATGTCCGGTGCCATGAACCGGTCGGTCGTGACCGAGGCGATGCGGTCGCGAATGGCGGCCATCACCTGGATCAGCGCCGGGCTGGTCCGCAGCGGCGCGCGGAACTCGATGCCTTGGGCGGCACACATCGCCTCCACCCCCAGGATCACGTTCAGATTGGCGTTCATCCGCCGCAGCCGCATGGCGGCGTGCGCGGCCATGCTGACATGGTCCTCCTGGTTGGCGGAGGTCGGGGTGGAGTCGGTGGTACAGGGATTCGCGAGGTGCTTGTTCTCGCTCATCAGGGCGGCGGTGGTGACCTCGGCGATCATCAGTCCGGAATTCAGTCCCGGGTCCGGCGTCAGAAAGGGTGGCAGATCGAAGCTGAGCGTGGGGTCGACCATCAGCGCCACCCGGCGCTGGGCGATGGCGCCGATCTCGGCTGCGGCGACCGCGATCTGATCGGCGGCGAAGCCGACCGGTTCCGCATGGAAATTGCCGCCCGAGACGATCAGACCTTCTTCCACCAGGACCAGCGGGTTGTCGGTCACCGCATTGGCCTCGATCTCCAGGGTGCGACCGGCGAAGCGCAGCAGGTCGATTGCGGCTCCGGTGACCTGGGCCTGACAGCGGATGCAGTAGGGATCCTGGACCCGCGTGTCGCCGTCGCGATGGCTCTCGCGGATTTCGCTGCCGGCCATCAGGAAGGATTGCGCCCGGGCCACGTCGATCTGGCCCGCATGGCCCCGCAGCGTATGGATGGCGTCGACCAGTGGGGCTGTCGAGCCCATGATCGCGTCGGTGGAGAGAGCGCAGGTCACGATGGCCGCCTGCGCGTTCCGCCACGCGTTGAACAGACCGATCAGGGCCGCCGCGGTGGAGAACTGGGTGCCGTTGATCAGGGCCAGGCCCTCCTTCGGACCCAGCACGATCGGCGACAGCCCGGCGCGGGTCAGCGCCTCACCGGCGGGCAGGCGCGTGCCCTGATGGACCGCTTCGCCCTCACCGATCATGGCGGCCGCCATATGGGCGAGGGGCGCGAGATCACCGGACGCGCCCACCGACCCTTGCTCCGGTATCACCGGGAGCACTCCGGTCTCGAGCATCGCTTCGATCTGGGTGACGGTCGTCCAGGCCACGCCCGACGCACCGCGCCCGAGCGACAGCAGTTTCAGCGCCATCATCAGGCGCGTCGTCGCGGCGTCCAGGGGCTGGCCGACCCCGCAGCAATGGCTGAGGATCAGGTTTCTCTGCAGAGTGGCGGTGTCCTTGGAGGCGATCTTCACGGCCGCCAGTTTGCCGAAACCGGTGTTCACCCCGTAGACCGCCGCATTCCCTGCCGCCGCCTCGCGCACCAGGTCGGCGGCAGCCTCCACCTTCGGCCGTGCGGTCGGATCCAGCTTTGCAGGAGCCTGGGTCCGCCAGAGAGTTTCCAGAACCTCCAGCGTCGCCTCGCCAGGGGTGAGGGTTATCGCCATGATCGACCTCCGCGAAGGAACGTTTTCGGGGCTTGAAAGGCATGTGTTTAAATGTTTTATGTCTGTACATAATAACTGTCAAGCGAGACCGGACATGTCGGTGATCTGGGCGAAGCAGGCCTTGCTGTCCTCGGGCTGGGCCGAGGATGTGGCGCTTGAAATCGGTGCCGATGGACGGATTGCGGGCGTGAGGGAGCATCAGGCGCCCGGCGGAACCCGCGTCGATCTGGTGCTGCCGGCGCCGGCCAACAGCCATTCCCATGCCTTTCAGCGCGCGATGGCCGGTCTGACCGAGCGGCGCGGCACCGATCGGACCGACAGTTTCTGGACCTGGCGCAGACTGATGTTCCGGTTTCTCGACCGGCTGACACCCGACCAGGTCGAGGCGATCGCGGCCTTCGTTCAGATGGAGATGCTGGAAGCCGGGTTCGCGACCAATGTGGAGTTCCACTATCTGCATCATCAGCCGGGGGGCGTGCCCTACGATCGGCTTGGTGAGATGTCGGAACGGATCGCCGCGGCGGCGGCGACCACCGGAATCGGGCTCACCCTCCTGCCGGTGATGTATCAGTATGGCGGCTGCGACCGGCGAGCTTTGGGGCCGGGACAGGTGCGGTTCGGCAACGATCTGGAGCGGTTCGTCCGGCTGCAGGAGGGGGCGCGGGACGCGGTCGACCTGCTGCCGCCCGATACGGTGCTGGGCGTCGCACCGCATTCCCTGCGGGCGGTGGGGCGCGAGGACCTGATGCGTATGGCGGAGATGGCGGCGGGCGGTCCGGTGCACATGCATCTGGCCGAACAGATCGCTGAGGTGGAGGAGATTTCGGCCGCCTGGGGTGCCCGTCCGGTGGAATGGGCGCTGCAGCATCTCGATCCCGGGCCGAACTGGACGATGATCCACTGCACCCAGATGTTGCCGCACGAAACCGAGGGCTTGGCGCGCTCCGGTGCGGTCGCTGGCCTGTGTCCGTTGACCGAAGCCAGCCTGGGCGACGGAATCTTCGATGGGGTCCGGTGGTTCGATGCCGGTGGCAAGATCTCGATCGGTTCCGACAGCAACATCCGGATCTCGCTTGCCGAGGAGCTGCGTCAGCTCGACACCAGCCAGCGGCTCCGCGATCACAGCCGGGCCGCGCTCGCCACTGCGGACATCTCGACCGGCCGGCGCATTTTCGAGGCGGCCTGTGTCGGCGGCGGACTCTCCTCGGGGCGCGGCAGTGGCCGGATCGAGGTCGGGGCCTGGGCCGATCTGCTGGCGCTCGACGGCACGCATCCGGATCTGGTCGGGGTGCGCGGGGATACGGCCATCGACAGCTTCGTGTTCTCGGGCGGAAACGACATGGTGCACGCGGTCTGGTCAGCCGGACGCCCGGTTGTCCGGGAGGGACGGCATCCGAAGCACGACCAGATCGTCACCAGCTACCTTGAGGCGGTCGGGCCGCTTCGGGCGGAGGCGTGAGGTCTCAGTACCGGGTCGTCATCCGATGGCCCGGGCGATGCCACAGCCGGACGGCGGTCACAGCCTGCCCGTTCCACCAGGTTGCGCGCTCGACCTGAAACACGGGGGCGTCGATTGGGCAGCCCAGGTGATCGGAAATGGCTTTGTCCGCGGCGGTTGCAGAGAAACTGATCTCCGCGTTTGAGAACGGTACCTGGCCGACCAGCCACTCGTTCGGTCCGACCGACGAAAAATCCGCCTCCCACGCCTGGGGCAGGAGGGTGAGGTTGATCCAGCGATCCTCGAACTGATAGGGCGCACCGTCCGCATAATGCATGCAGGCCAGATGAAGGACCTCTCCGGTCTTCGGCAGTTGCAGACGGGCCCGCAGCCAGTCCGGCGGCGCGCCTGCCTCCGACTTGACCAGCGCGTAGCGGTATTGCGCGCCCAGTTCCTCGATCTCGCGACGGACAAGGGGAATGTCGAACCTGGCCTGACGGAGCGGCGACAGCCGGACCCGCGAGCCGGCCTTGCGTTTGCGCTCGATCAGCCCGTCCTCGGCCAGCTCCCGCATGGCCCGGTTGACCGTCGCCCGGGCGCAGTCGTAGCTCTCCGCGAGAGCCACCTCGTTCGGCAGCAGACTGCCGGGTGTCCAGATGCCCTGGACGATCTTCGACAGAATGTCGGCCTTGATGTCTTTGTAGGTCGTTTTCAAAATCCTGCCCGCGGTGGTCAAATCCAGACATAATTAAATTATATCTAGATTTAACGCCAGCAGGCGGCGCGGGCGCCGCGGACTAGGCCCCGCTGGGGGTCAGTACGAAATCGGTTTCAACGGTCCAGAACGGGTTCTCGACGCCGAACTCCGCCGCCTTGGCCGGGTCGTCCCGGTGGACGAATTCCCGGATCAGGCTTTCCTTGACACCGAACACCGCGTCGATTTCCAGATAGGGATCGTCATGCACGAAGATATGCGTGGTCACGGTCTCGAAACCGGGGGCGCTGACGATGTAGTGCAGGTGGGCAGGACGGGTGTTGCCGCGCCCCAGGGCGCGCAGCATCTGTCCCACCGGGCCGTCGTCCGGAATCCCGTAGTAGATCGGCTTGATCGAGCGGTAGGAGAACCGGCCATCGGCTCCCGTGCGGAAGATGCCGCGCAGATTGTGCTCGGGCTGAATGTCCGGCTGCTGGCTGTCGTAGAAGCCGTCATGGCTGGTCTGCCAGGTGTCCACCACCGCACCTTCGATCGGCCTGCCGTCCACATCGACGACCCGTCCGGAGACCACCAGCGGCTCGCCCTTGCCGTCGTCGGAGATGGTGTCGCCCTGGGCCCGCTCCGGCGCACCTTCCACATGGAACGGGCCCAGCACGGTGTTCTCGGTGGCGCCGGAGGGGCGACGGGTGTTGATCGCGTCGACCAGCATCGAGACGCCGAGCACGTCGGACAGCAGAATGAATTCCTGGCGTTTGGTGTCCGACATCTGTCCGGTATCGGTCAGGAACCGGATCGCCGTCATCCATTCCTCGTAGCTCGGCTCGACCTCCGTCACGACCGCGTGCAGATGGGTGATCACGGACCGCATCACCTCCACGAGTCTCGGGTTGTCGGATCCGACCATCCGTTCGATCACGACCTCGGCCGAATTCTGCTCGGTGAAATAGGTGATGGGGTCGTCGCGTGACATGGGGCGCTCCTCCGTACCGATGATATGGGTCACCGATTGTTTGTCGAGAAGCGTACCATCGGCCTTGGGGGCGAGGGCAAGACGACAGTCCGCTCAGTTGAATGCGGAATAGGACTCGTCGGAAAAGCTCCCGGTCCGGGTCGCTTTCGTCAGTTCCGGCGGGCCGAACAGGCGGACGAACAGCCGGGTGAGCGTCGAGAGTCCCGAAAGAAAGAGCAGGCCTGGCCCCAGGACCATGAAGAACTTGATGAACCAGCGATCACCGATGCCGTTCGACTCACCGTAGCCCTCGTCATGAACCCAGGCGCTCCAGAAAAAAATCCAGGAGAAGTATGTGAAGATCGCGATGAATGGCACCAGCAGGCTCAACCCTCCCAGAAACTCGACCCAAAGCCGCCCCCGGTCGCTGAATCTAGGTCGGAATATGTCGAGCCGCACATGGGCGTTTCGGGTATAGGCGTAGCCGAGAGCGCCCAAGAAAAGGATCGTGTGGAGGTGCCATTCCGCATCCTGCAAAGCCGGGGAGTTGAAATAGAAATGCAGGTCGTTCTCGATCACGAACGAGAGCTTTCGCAGATAGCGGCGCGATACCGCGTCGAAGAGGATAATGGCGATCAGGGGCAGAAACAGCCAGGAAACCCCTTCGCCGACCCAGACAACCGGACGTTCCAGGCCGCCCGCAAGCCTGAGCGCGCGGGACCAGCGGTGTGGCTCTGAAGGAGGTGTCGTCATGGGCGCATCCTCAATCGAACAGGCTGTGTGGCAGTGACATGACGATCTGCGGCCAGAGCAGGACCAGACCGACGCAGGTCAGCTGCAACAGGACGAAGGGAATGATCCCGCGGTAGATCTGCCCCATGCTCACCGAACTCGGTGCCACGCCCTTGATGTAGAACAGCGACAGCCCCATCGGGGGCGTCAGGAACGAGGTCTGCAGGGTGATCGCCACCAGAATGGCAAACCAGTAGACCACGTCCTCCTGCGCGATGTGCGGGCCGAAATCCAGCACAGAGACGATCGGCCCGAAAATCGGCACCGCGATCAGCATGATCTCCAGCACGTCGAAGAAAAAGCCCATCAGGAAGATCAGGGCGATCACCATCAGCAGGACGCCCCAGGACCCGAGGTCGGTGCTTTCGAACAAAAGATGGATGATTTCCTCGCCCCCAAGAACCCGGAAGACATAGGCGAAGCTGGTGGCGCCGATATAGAGCACGAAGATCATGCCGACAGTCATGGCGCTGCGGTTCAGGCTGTCCCGCAGTGCGGCGCGATCTAGGTTGCCGCGCAGCCACGCCAGCAAGAGCGCGCCGCCGGCTCCGAATGCGGCCGATTCCGTGATCGTCGCCAAGCCGCCCAGGACCGACCCCATGATGATGGCGATCAGGATCGCGGGCGGCAGAATGCCCCGTAGCAGGACCCGGACGACTTGAATTGTGGGAATCCGGTCATTCGCCGCCGGCAGGGCGGGTGCAGCTTGGGGGACGATGATGGTCAGGGTCAGGATATAGAGCAGATACAGAAGCGACAGCAGCAGCCCCGGATAGATCGCACCCGCGAACAGCGGGCCGATCGAGATCTGAAGCAGTTCGCTGAGAAAGACCAGCAGGATGCTGGGGGGGATCAGGATCCCCAAGGTCGAGGAGGCGGCGATGGTCCCGAGTGCGAGGGACGGCCGGTAGCCGGCCGTCAGCATGGTCGGCAGTGCGATCAGGGTCAGCATGATCACCGAGGCCCCGACCACCCCGGTGACGGCCGCGAAGATCACGCCCATAAGAGTGACCGCCAACGCCATGCCGCCCGGCACCCGCCGTAGCATCAACTGCAAGGCCTCCAGCAGGTCCTGCGCAATGCGCGAGCGTTCCAGCATCACGCCCATGAAGACGAACAGGGGAACTGCGATGATCTGCAGGTTCTCGGCGATGATCCAGGTGCGGGGAACGAAAATGAAGAATTCGGCGAAGGAGAAGACGTCCGCTGCGATTCCGATCGCCCCGAACAGGATCGCGACGCCGCCCAGGATGAATCCGATCGGATAACCCGTGAACATCAGCGCTATCAGTGTCAGGAACATGAACAGCGGCAGGAGATCCACGAGCACGTTCACTCCGAAACCTTTCTCTCACACTCCGCAATCTGCGGCCGATGACCCGGAGACGTTGCCAGACAGGCGGTAGAGCATTCTGGCGACTGCGCCGCCAAGGAACTCCAGCAGGATTGCCGGGGGCGCCGTCGCGCGTCGCCGGATGAGGTCAGGTCTAGGGAAGCCGGTCGGTGCTGTAGACCGGAACGACCACCTCGACCTTGTGATAATACAATAGGATCCGATCAACCGGCTGGCCCGGCTCTGCGAAGGGCAGCCAAATCCGGACAGAGGGCTTAAGGTAATTGTACGGGATCACCGCGATCGGGTTCTGTTGGATGCAGGCATGGCCATGGGCGATGATCCGCCGCAAGTTCTCCATCACGATGGCCGGGGTCAGGGAGTAGGACTGCGCGGAAAGCATCTTACCGGTGAGGTCTAATCCAGCAGTCTCGGCAAAACGCGTTCCGACCAGTCGGAATTTGGCATCTGATTGGTTGGGCAGAATCCCGTAAACCGTCAGCCATCCCATCCATTCCTTGAGGTCGACGACATCGATGGTGCTCCAGGCGGGGATTGCGGCACCGTTCCGCTGCTCCAACCACCAGTCATAGAGACGAATCAGCTTGGCCGACCCACTTTCCCGAGGGTCCAGGAGTGGAGAGAAAGAAAATGTTTCGGGTGTTGGAGAGGCGGTCATTACGAAATTCCGAGAGACATGGGGAGTGTCGGTGCGAATATGCTGACAGTTTCGGACTTAAAGGCGCGGCATTCTTTGCCCGGAAGCACTATCTGTTTTCCATCGCGCTAAAGCGTGCCGTGAATACTGAAACCCTGGATCTCTAACCGTTGGGCTTCTCCCTGTGGGTTTCTGGTTCCACCGCGCCGCATCAGCGGTGCTCCATCCAGGGTTCAGAGCGTACGTGGCGTTCGAAAACAATAATCGAATCATAGAAAAAGATCCCTTTCGTGCGCGCGGCGAAGCGTGATGCCATCGCGTGACCCTTGCGATCCCCCATAGGCTGTCTCACACGAAGGTATTCTTCTTGACCGAGATACGGTTCATGGAGGCGGTCGATAAGCTGTTTGGCGAATTCTATCATGGACATGAACTCGTCGACGTCCTTGAATTGATCGAAATAACTCGTGTGCGTGTCCTCGCAAATGAAGACCCCATCATCTCGCAGGGCATCGTAAAGGGCGTTGAAGCTATTGATCTGCTGGCGCGCCGTGTGCCCGCCGTCGTCCATCACGATGTCAAATGGGCCGTGCTTCTCGACGACCCGGGCGAGAAAGGCTGGATCGGCCTGGTCTCCGGTCTCTGTCAGGACAGGACTGTCGGGGGAAAGCCGGGTCCCGGGCGGATCGATGTCGATGTTCACAAGAGTCGCGTTCGGACCGAACCATTTCAGCCAGAGTTCCGGTGAGCCACCGTCGCCGAGGCCGATTTCCAGAATGCGGGGCGCCTTGCCGACATAGCGCGACAGGTGTCTTTCGTAGATGTCAAAGTAGTGATGTAGCTTGAACACCCTCTCGTCGTGGCCGCTGAGAAAGAGGTCATAGAGTCTCCCCGATGACTGAAGGTGCTGTTTGGCGAGCGGCGTCGGTTCACCGAGATTCGACTTGGCCTTGCCGTCGCCTGGCGTGGAGTTCTTGTCCGACATTGCGAAACCTGCCTTGTGAGGTGCGGCGTCCGATCCGTTGGACAATTTCTAACGTGTCGGGAGGATGTTACCAAGTTGATCGGATTCGCGAGACGACGTACATCGGTTGCGTGTCGCCGAACTCGGAACGGCTGCCGGGTAAAGCGGGATCGTGAAACCGTCTCTCTTCAGCCGGATCACGGCTGTTGACTGTCGGATTCCAAGCCTCGAAACGGTCCCCGGTAAGGTGATCGCCGACCAAGTGTTCCTGTCCTTTGCCTGGAGATGTTCAATGCCCGGCCTGATTCGCCCACACCACGGAGTCACCCCGACCATCGATCCGACCGCGTTTGTCGCGGAGACGGCGGTGATCATCGGCGATGTGGAGATCGCCGCCGACGCTTCGATCTGGTATGGCGCGGTGCTGCGGGGCGACGGAAACTACATTCGGGTCGGGGCGCGCACCAATGTGCAGGACGGCGCAATTGTTCACATCAACACCCAACTGTTCCCCTGCATTATCGGGGCCGACATCACCATCGGGCACGGGGCCATCGTGCACGCCTGCACGCTTGAGGATTCCTGCTTCGTCGGTATGGGCGCGACGGTCCTGGACGGCGCGGTGGTCGAACGCCACGCGATGGTGGCGGCGGGGGCGCTCGTCACTCCAGGCAAACGGGTTCCGACCGGAGAGTTGTGGGCCGGCAACCCCGCCAAGAAGATGCGCGACCTGACCGAGAAGGATTTCGAGATGTTCGCGAAATCCGCCGACGGTTACGTGGCGCTGTCGAAGACGTTCATGGAGTAGCGCTCATCCGCCGGACGGGCTTGTCTCCAGCGCTCGCACCTTCACATAGCTGCCCGGTGCGTCCTCGATCACTTTCAGGTCGCCGTCGCCTGGCACCCGGGCCGGAACCTTTCCACCGGCGCTCCGATCCAGCCACTTCTTCCATTCCGGCCACCAGGAGCCCTCGGTGAACTTGGCCCCGTCCAGCCACTTCTCGGGATCCTTCGGGGACTTTCCGGTGCGGCTCCAGTAGCCGTATTTCGGCTTGTCCGACGGTGGATTGATCACCCCCGCGATATGCCCCGACCCCGCCAGGCAGAATCGGGTCGGCCCGGAATAGATCTGGGTCGCGGCATAGGTCGATTTCCAGGGTGCGATATGGTCTTCCTTGGTGGACAGGATGAAGGTCGGCAACTTGTTCTGTCGCAGGTCGATCGGCACCCCCGCCAGGGTGAGCGCGCCCGGCTGTACCAGCTTGTTCTCCTGGTACATCTTGCGGAGATAGAAGCTGTGCATCGCCGCCGGCATCCGGGTGCTGTCCGAATTCCAGTACAGTAGGTCGAACGGAAACGGCTCTTTGCCCATCAGGTAGTTGTTCACCACGAAGGACCAGATCAGATCGTTGGCCCGCAGCATGTTGAAGGTCGTCGCCATTTCCTTGCC